>NZ_JBEZFS010000037.1:0-77743 GCF_040649575.1 Nonomuraea sp. NPDC048916 | reverse complement strand
GTACGTCAACATGTTCGAGGCGGGCATCATCGACCCGGCCAAGGTGACGCGCTCCGCGCTGCAGAACGCCGCTTCCATCGCGGCGCTCTTCCTCACCACCGAGGCCGTCATCGCCGAGAAGCCCGAGAAGCACCCTGCCGCTCCCGCTGGCATGCCCGGCGGCGGCGACATGGACTTCTGACCCATCTCGTCCATCACCAGGGCGGCCCGACCACATGGTCCGGCCGCCCTCGTGTTTCCCTTACGATCTTCCGGTGCAGGTCAGGTCCCGTAGTGGGGGATGATGTGGCCCCGGGCGAGGGTGTTGGCGGTGATGTTGAAGCCGACGACCGCCGGGCTCGCGTCGCTGTCGACGCCCAGTTGGTCGACGCCCAGGGCGTGGACGGTGAAGACGTAGCGGTGCGCCGCGCCGGGCGGGGGCGCGGCGCCGCCGTATTCCTTGAGGTTGTAGTCGTTGCGGGCGTGTTGCGCGCCCTGAGGCAGGCCCTTGAACTCGGGCGCGGTGCCCGCACCCGTGGGCAGCTCGGTCACCGAGGCCGGCAGGTCGAACAGCACCCAGTGCCAGAACCCACTGCCGGTGGGCGCGTCGGGGTCGAAGCAGGTGACGGCGTAGCCCAGGGTGCCCTCGGGGGCGCCCGACCAGCGGAGCGCAGGCGACAGGTTCTGGCCGGTCATGCCCCAGCCGTTGAAGACGTGGAGATCGCCCAGCCTCTCCCCGTCGGTGATGTCGTCGCTCTCGACCACGAGGGCGGGAACCGGCGGCAGGTATTCGTCTGGAAGCGGTGCGGGCACGGCATCCTCCTTGGTGAGATCCTCTCCGCCATCCTAAGACCGCCCCCTGGCCCGGCTAGGCGGTGAGCTGGGCCGGCAACGGCTTGTGGTGCAGGACGGTGAGGGAGGTCACCGCCCGGGTGAGCACCACGTAGAGGCGGGCCAGGCCGCGCGGCTCGGCCTCGACGATGTCGGCGGGCTCCACCACGATCACGTGGTCGTACTCCAGGCCCTTGGCCAGGGTCGCGGGGATGACCAGCAGCCGGTGGTCCTCGGTCGAGTCGGGGCCGAGGACGGTGTGGGCGATGCCGGTCAGCGACTCCGACACCCGGCCGGCCACGGCGTCGGGCACGATGACGCCGATCGAGCCCTCCCGGCCGAGCGCCTCGCGTACCGCCGCGACGACGTCGCCGCCCTGCCGCACCGACAGGGAGCCCGCGCCGGGCCGCAGCGAGCGCGGCGCGGCCAGGCCGGGGGCGATGGCGGGCAGCAGGCGGGCCGCGAAGTCGAGCACCTCGCGCGGCACGCGGAAGCCGAGCGTCAGCTCGGTGACCTCGCCCTGGTCCTGGCCGAGATGCTTGAGCACGGTCTCCCAGGAGTTGGTGGACCAGGGCGTGGTGCCCTGCGCGAGGTCGCCGAGGACGGTCGCCGAGCCGTTGCGGCAACGGCGGCCGAGCGCGCGCAGCTGCATCTCCGACAGGTCCTGAGCCTCGTCCACGACCAGGTGGCCGAGCGAGGGGGTGCGCTCGATCAGGTCACCGAGCTCGTCGAGCAGCGCGGCGTCGGCCGCCGACCACTTGGCGGACTTCCACCCACGGTACGGCTTCGGCCAGAGCAGCAGCTGTTGTTCGCCGGGCGTCAGGTCGTGTCTGGCGGCCTTGGACAGGAACTCCGGATCGGACAGCAGGCGGTAGAGCACCTGCGCGGGCGCCAGCTTGGGCCAGACCGCGTCGACGAGGTGCTTGACCGGCTTGGACCTGGCCACGGCGTCCTGCACCCGGTCGTCGGGCGACTCGCCGCGCTGTTCCATGCGGACCAGCACCTGGTGGGCCAGCCGCTGGGCCAGGGCCGCCCGGCCGGGACCGTAGCGGGTGGTGCCGCGCAGCGAGGCGACGATCTCCCGCACCTCGTGGTCGGCGACCCGGTGGCGGTAGGCGCCCTTGGTGAACACCAGGCCCTCTTCGGGCTTGACGATGTGCAGCCACAGCGCGCGATCGAGGACCGTCGCCATCCGGGCGTCACCCTTGACCGCCGCCACCGCCGGGTCCTCGGGCGCGGCGTGCTCGCCGAGCAGGCCCGGAACCGTCGTCTGGTCGACCTTGACCTCGCCCAGCGCGGGGAGCACGGAGGAGATGTACGACAGGAACGCGCGGTTGGGGCCGACGATCATCACGCCCGACCTGGCCAGCCGCTCGCGGTGGGTGAACAGCAGGTAGGCGGCCCGGTGCAGCCCGACGGCGGTCTTGCCGGTGCCGGGCGCTCCCTGCACGCACACGGTCTGGGCCAGCCCGGCACGGACGATCTCGTCCTGGTCGGGCTGGATCGTGGCCACGATGTCGCGCATCGGACCGGTGCGCGGGCGTTCGATCTCGTCGGTGAGGATCCGGGACGGCCCGATCTCGCCGCCCTCGGCCAGCGGCTCGTCCTCGAACGCGGTGAGCCGGCCGCCGTGGTAGCCGAACCGGCGCCGTCGTACGACGTCCATCGGCTGGGCGGGACTGGCCTGGTAGAACGCCCGGGACACCGGCGCGCGCCAGTCGATGACCAGCGGGCGGCTGCCGCCGTCGTGCACGTGGCGGCGGCCGACGTAGATGGTGGACGGCAGGTCGTCGTCGGCGGAGCGGTCGAGGCGGCCGAAGAACAGCGGCGTGTCGGGGTGGTCGGCCAGGGCGGCCACCCGCTGGTCGAGCAGCGACTGCAGGATCTGCTGCGAGACCCAGTCGCCGGCCGCGTCGGCCGACAGCGACTGGGCGTGCGCGCGCATCGCCCGCAACGCGGCCCTGGACTCGGCCAGATGCGCCTGCTCGGCGGCGAGCACGTCGGAGGGTATGTCGGGAGCCAACTGGTGTGCGGGCATGCGAAAAGGCCTCCCAGGCGAGAGCAGGTGGGGGTGGTCGAGGTGGCGAGCCGGTCATTTTAGTCGGCGGACGGGCATGCTTCCAAAGCATTTAGCCGGGGTACAGGCAGGGCGTGGAGCGCGTGCGCCTGGGCTTCTCACCGATCATCCCCACCATCGCGAGCTTCCTGCTCGCGTCACTCTGGGGGCTGACGGTGTTCGCCGGTTGGGGGCTGGAGGCGTTCTGCGCGGGAGGCGAGTCGGCGGCGAGTTGCGCGCGGCGGCTCGACTCGGTCTCGATGGTGTCGGGGCTGTTCGCGGTGCTGGCCGCCTGTTGCACGGCCGGCGCCTGGCTGGTCCGGCCGGCCAGGCGGGATCCACGCGTGTTCACCTGGTTCATGGGTGCGGGCGTGGCCGCCTGGATCGCCGCCGAAGGTGTGCTCTTCGTCGGTGGCCTGCTCGCGGGATGAGCCGACCTGAGGGCTGGCTGGTAAAACCGAAACATTCGGGCATATCAGGTGGATTTGCCGGATCATGGGGGTATGTCGCTGGCGTTTCGATTGCGGCGGCAATGGCGCGCAGGTGAGGGGGGTGGTTCGATTGTCGACGGCCCGAGGAGTCTCGTGGACGTGACACGAATGCCGGTGCCTGGCCGCTCCGAGGATGAGCGGCCGGGCCTCACACCCCGTCGAGCACGTCGTCGGCGTCGATGATCTGATAGGCGTAACCCTGCTCGGCCAGAAACCTCTGCCGGTGCGCCGCGAACTCCTGATCGACCGTGTCGCGGCTGACCACCGTGTAGAAGCGCGCCCCGCCGCCGTCGGCCTTGGGCCGCAGCACCCGCCCGAGCCGCTGCGCCTCCTCCTGGCGTGAGCCGAACGTCCCCGACACTTGGATGGCCACCGCGGCCTCCGGCAGGTCGATGGAGAAGTTGGCCACCTTGGAGACGACCAGCACCTGGATCTCCTTGTCGCGGAAGGCCTGATAGAGCCGCTCCCGCTCCTTGACCCTGGTCTCGCCCTTGATGACCGGCGCGTTGAGGTGCTCGCCCAGCTCGTCGAGCTGGTCGATGTACTGGCCGATGACCAGCACCTGCTCGCCCAGATGCCGGCGGACCAGCGCCTCGGTGACCTGGGTCTTGGACGGCGTGGTGGCGCAGAAGCGGTAGCGCTCCTCGGATTCGGCCATCGCGTAGGCCAGCCGCTCCTCGTCGCTGAGGGTGACGCGGACCTCCACGCAGTCGGCCGGCGCGATCCAGCCCTGGTGCTCCATCTCCTTCCAGGGCGCGTCGTAGCGCTTGGGACCGATCAGCGAGAACACGTCGCCCTCGCGGCCGTCCTCGCGCACCAGCGTCGCGGTCAGGCCCACCCGGCGCCGGGCCTGCAGGTCGGCGGTCATCCGGAAGATCGGCGCGGGCAGCAGGTGCACCTCGTCGTAGACGATCAGGCCCCAGTCGCGCGCGTCGAACAGCTCCAGGTGGCTGTAGACGCCCTTACGCCTGGTCGTCATCACCTGGTAGGTGGCGATGGTGACCGGGCGGATCTCCTTCTTCGTGCCGGAGTATTCGCCGATCTCGTCCTCGGTGAGCGAGGTGCGCTTGATCAGCTCCTGCTTCCACTGGTGGGCGCTCACCGTGTTGGTCACCAGGATCAGCGTGGTGGCCCTGGCGTGGGCCATGGCCGCGGCCCCGACGATCGTCTTGCCGGCGCCGCAGGGGAGCACGACCACGCCGGAGCCGCCGTGCCAGAACGCGTCGGCGGCCTCCTGCTGGTAGGGCCGCAGACGCCAGCCGTCCTGCGCCAGCTCGATCGGGTGGTGCTCGCCGTCGACGTAGCCGGCCAGGTCTTCGGCGGGCCAGCCCAGCTTGAGCAGCGCCTGCTTGACGTTGCCCCGGTCGCTCGGGTGCACGATGACCGAGTCGGCGGTGAGGCGCTCGCCCAGCATCGGCTGGATCTTCCTGGAACGCAGCACCTCTTCGAGCACGGCCCGGTCGGTGGAGGTCAGGACCAGCCCGTTGACGGGGTCCTTCTCCAGCCTGAGCCGGCCGTATCTGGCCATGGTCTCGGCCACGTCCACGAGCAGCGCGTGGGGCACCGGGTAGCGGCTGAAGCTGATCAGCGCGTCGACGACCTGCTCGGCGTCGTGCCCGGCCGCGCGTGCGTTCCACAGGGCGAGCGGCGTGACGCGGTAGGTGTGGACGTGTTCGGGCGCGCGTTCGAGCTCGGCGAACGGCGCGATCGCCTTCCGGCACTCGTCGGCCTTCTCGTGGTCGACTTCGAGCAGCAGCGTCTTGTCCGACTGGACGATCAAACAGGACAAGCGCACCTCCGGATTGGATTCTCTCGTGGTCAACGACGCTACCCCCCAAAATCCTTCCACGCTGCCGGAACCTCCCGTCCGCGCCCCGCCCCGGGTACGACGGAAGGCCGCCAACGGGGGGAACACTCGCGGACTCCGCGCAGCGATCTACGTACGGCTCTCGCGGGAAACCGACGAATCGACCTCGCCGGAAGGGCAGCTCGCCGAGTGCCGCGAGTGCTGCAAGCGGCATGGATGGGAAGTCGTCATCCTCGAAGAGGACATCGACGTGTCCGGGTTCTCCGGCGGGCTGGAGCGTAAGGGCAGGCCGATGGACCGGCGGACGCGTGCCGTACGGCTACCGCTCGGTTGCCAACCCGAACGGCGCGGGCCGCGTGCTGGAGGTGAACCCCGACGAGGTGGCGATCCTCGCCGAGATCGCCTCGCGTGTGCTCGCGAAAGAATCCTTGATCGCTATAGTCCGGGACCTGACCGAGCGCGGCGTACCGTCGCCAGGGCATCCTTCGCGGTCCACGGGCACGAACAACCGCGCCGGCCGGGGCAAGTCTGACGGGTGGTACACCACGACCACACGGACCGTGCTCGCCTCGCCGCACCTACTCGGACACATCATTGAGGACGGCGAGGTGATCAAGGGCACGGACGGTCTCCCGTTCGTGGGCCGTCCGCCGGTCATCGACCTGGACACGTGGCAGTCCGTTCAGGACGAACTAGCGCGGAGGAAGGCCCCGGACGACCGTCGCAGGGCTGGGACGACGCTACTTCGGGGCGTTCTCGTCCGCGCTGTGTGCTGACGGAGGACCCTGCCACCGTTGCCGAAGCGATAGCGCTCGCGGAAGCTGAGGTTCAGACCAGACCCGCTGACGAGGTTCGGGCACCGGAACCCCGCGCAGTACGAGACAGCGGAGGTTGACGCCTATCCAACAGGGCAAGACCCCGAACAGGCGATCATCCCTCGTCGAAATATCCGTTGAAGCCGAGGAAGAGGAAGAGGGTGACCCCCAGGACGAAGCCAATGCCGAACAGGACCCAGCTCCACACGAGCATCCTGCGGGCGGCCTCGGGCTCGTGGGTGGCGCGGCCTAACGCCTTTCCCGCGAGCACGGCGCCGGGGATGGCGAGGACGTTGCAGCAGGAGGCGATCGCGAGAAGGTTGAGCACGAGCGCGACGATGGCGTTGGCCTTCGGCCCGTCGGAGTGGGGCCGCGGAGGCGGTTGCCCGTAGCCGTAACCGTAGCCCGGCGGCGGCTGCTGCCCGTACGGCGCCCCGTAGGGCTGGTACGGATAGTCACCGGGCGGATCCTGGCTCATGTTCACCTCCTGATGGTCAACATTTATCACGGAATAAGCACACACTCGGCCGGGATCACGAGGATCGTCGCCTGGGACGAGCCCTGACCAGGGGCGATCAGCTCAGCCGGGACCGCAGGGCCTTGCGGTCGAGCTTGAGCACGCTGGTGACCGGGACCGAGTCGACGAACGTGATCTCGCGTGGATACTTCACCCGGCCGACCCGGTCGCGGGCCCAGCCGATCAGCTCCTCGGCCTCGACCGTGGCATCCGGCCTGAGCTGCACGAACGCCACGACCTCCTCGCCGACGCGCGGGTCGGGGCGGCCGACGACGCCCGACATCACCACGTCGGGGTGCGTGTTGAGCGCGTCCTCGACGTCACGCGGGAACACGTTGAAGCCGCCCCTGATGATCAGGTCCTTCTTCCGGTCGACGACGTAGAGGTAGCCGTCGTCGTCCAGGCAGCCGATGTCGCCGGTGCGCAGCTCGCCGTCGATCATCGTGGTGCCCTCGGGGTCGGGGGCGTGCTCGCCCCAGTAGCCGAGCATCAGCGAGTCGCCCGCGACGCAGATCTCGCCCGGGTCGCCGATCTCGGCCTCCTCGCCGGAGGAGTCGCGGATCGTGACCTTGTAGCCGGGCAGCGGCAGCCCGACGCTGCCCACCCGGCGCCTGCCCGGCGGGTTGAAGGTGGTGACGGCGCTGGTCTCGGTCATGCCGTAGCCCTCGAGGATCTGCACGCCGGGCATCCGGCGCTCGAACTCCGCCAGCACCTCGCGGCCGAGCGGCGCCGCCCCACAGGTGAGGAAGGCCAGGTCGGGCAGGGGATGCCGCTCCAGAGGCTCGGCCAGCAGCATCTGCAGCATGGCGGGCACCACGGTGCCGTAGCGTACGCGCTGCTCGGCGGCCAGCGTGAGGAACATCTTGGGGTCGAACCAGCGCATCAGCACGGCCTGCTGCGGGACGGTGGCGTGCATCCCGGCGATGGTGACGATCAGCCCGTAGGCGTGGGAGAGCGGCACCGGCACGATCGCGCGGTCCATGCCCTCCTGGTGGGACATCTCGTAGGAGTCCTTGGCCACCTGCCACAGCCCGCGATGGCTGAGCATGACGCCCTTGGCCGTGCCGGTGGTGCCGCCGGTGTACATCAACGCGGCCAGGTCGGCAGGGTCGCGGGGCACGGGGCCGTGCTCGGCGGCTCGCTCCAGCTCGCCCGTGTCGACGAATCTCAGGATGTCGGGACCGCCGGCCAGGGCGGCCTCGACCGTGGTCACCAGCTCCGGCGAGGTCACGATCGCGGCGGCGCCGCTGTCGGTCAGGATGTGGCGCAGCTCCTCGGCCCCCACGAGGAACACCACGGGCGTCACCACCGCGCCGGCGGCCCAGAGCGCCTGGTAGATCAGCGGCACCTCGGGCGAGTTGGCGGCCATCACCACGACCCGGTCGCCCGGCCGGATCCCCGCCTCGACGAACCCGCCGCACACCCGGCGTGCCCGCTCGGCCAGCGCGTGGGCGCGATGCCAGACCCCCTCGTAGAACACCGAGTCGAAGTCGTCGAACCTGTTCCAGGACTCTTCGGCCAACCGGCCCAGCGTCAGCTCGCTCACGACGTCTCCTCCGCCGGCCCGACCGGGGCGGCACCTCCGCGCCCGTACACGATCCAAACCTCGCCCGATCACCCCTGGACGTCAAGCGGGATGTCAGGACAGCCCGGCGACCCCGGTGATGCGATGCAGGGCGAAGCGGTGGACGGCGGCCCTGGTCTCGTCGTAGGCCGTCAGGTAGCCGCCCTCCATCCTGGCCGGCTCGAGGATGCGGGAGGTGGCGTTGCCCTGGGAGTCGAGGTAGCCGATCCATACCCGCACGCCCTGCCTGATCGCGTCCTGGAGGGCCGAGATCGTGGCCGTCGCCGGGCCGCGCGGGATCCGGCCGGCGGGGGCGTCGACCGGCTCGCGCCGGGCGAGGTGGGCGGCGTCTCCGGCGCGCAGCGCCCGTACGGCCGCGGTGGCCACCTCGGGGTCGAGGCCGTTGGGGGAGGAGACCACGCGGGACGCGGGCAGCGCCTCGACGCGCCTGCTGTCCAGCTGGGAGATGATCACGTCGCCGTCGAGCGACTCCGCCACGGGCGAGTAGCCCATCGCGCGCAGCGAGTCGACCAGCGTGGCCCGGGGACTGCGCGAGGCGATGACGGTCGGGGCCAGCCTGCGCAGCCGCAGCGCGGACGAGCGGCGGTCGGCGGTGATCTGGTCGAGCAGGGCCGGATCGTCACAGCGCACGTAGGCGCTGGCGGTGCCGACCCGGATCCGCCCGTGGCGTCGGGCCACGTCGGTGACCAGGTAGGACAGCGCCTGCGGCACCGGCGTGGCGGAGTGGCGCTCCAGCATGGCGAGCAGCTCGTCACCGCCGTGTCCCGCGTCCAGGGCGCGGCGGATGGAGCCGTCGCTGAACCGGTAGACGGTCGCCGTGCCCTTGGACTCGACGTCGGCGGCCAGCGTCATCCAGCGGTTGAGCCCGCTGGTCAGCGGGCCCGGCGCGACGGCGGTGAGGTCGGCCTGGAGCAGCACGTGGTCGACGGGCTCGGGCAGCAGCGGCGCGAGCGCCGAGGCCGCGTCGTCGCCGGCGAGCAGCGCGCGCGCGTGGACCGACAGCACGCCGAGCCCGGTGAAGCCGAGCTGCTCGGCCTCGCGCAGCGCGAACTCGGTGAGCCGCTCGCGCAGCGCGCCCCGGCGGCGCGGTTGTTCCCAGGCCAGCCGGTCGAGCACGGAGTCGCGGGTGGGTGCCAGGCCGGGGGCCGAGGCGAGCACGCCCAGGGTCGCCGAGCGGACCGAGGGCATGGAGGATCTGCGCAGGTCGGTGTGGAGCGCGTTGAGCGGGCGGTCGCGCTCGTCACGCTCGCCGACCAGCCCCGGGACGCGGTCCATGTGCAGCCAGGTGCGCGCCAGCGCCACCCACCGCTCGGCCGTCGCCCTGACCCGCCACAGGTCGTAGCCGCTGGTCGGCAGCCATTCGCCGTCGACGCTGCCGCCCGCGGCGACCAGCCCCGCCGCGTGGGCCACCTCCACGACCAGCGCCGCCACCCACTCCGGCAGGTCGAGCTCGGTCGCGGTGCGCTTCATGTCGCGCACGCCCAGCCCGCCGGTGCGCAGCACGCCCGGCGGCTCGATGCTCCACCGCTCGCACAGCTCCTCGACCGCCCTGACGAACGCGAACGCCTGTCCCGCCGCCGTCGCGTCGGTGAGCTTCGGTTCGCGCGCGGTCCCCTCCAGCGCGGGGGGCACCGGAAGCAGGTCGCGGTGCACCCGTCCGTGACGCAGGTGCAGGCCGACCTCGCGCGGCAGCGCCACGCTCTCCTCACCGGTGGCCGCCAGCAGGCCGCGGGCCAGCAACTGCTCGATCGGCGAACGGGCGGAGCCGACGCGCACCTCTCGGCGGGCGTTGGGCACCCGGCCCGTCGGCGGCCCCCAGGCGAGCTGGTCGAGCGCCGCCCTGGCCTCGTCGGAGACCTCGCCGATCAGCCGGGCCGGCTCGGCCAGGGCGGCGGCCAGGCGTTCCTTGCCGGTGCCCGGGGTGCCGGGCGCGATCTCGTCGGCCATCTCGTCGAGCTGCTCGGGCGGGTGGTGTCTGAACACCTCGGCGGCGGGCGGTCCGAGCCCGGCCGGGTCGTCGAGCGCCTTGCGCACGCCGGGGGCCAGGTCGAGCTCGTCGTCGGGGCCGTACACGAGCGCGAGGTCACGCAGCCGGTCGAGCGCGACGGACAGCGCGGGCTCCGGCCCTCCGTCCGCGAGCGCGCGGCAGACCAGCTCGCCCAGCGCCGCCTTCGTCACGGGCCCGGCTCGTACGGCCAGCGTCTCGACGACGGCGAGCGTGAAGCGGTCGAGCCGGTCGAGCACCCTGGCGATCGCCGAGGGGCTGCCCGCCCGCGAGGCGAGGCCCTCGAGGTGGGCGGGCACCGGAGTGATCAACTCAGGGCGCGCCGAGACGAGCGCCCGCAGCTGCTCGTCGGTGCGCCCCCTGATCCACTCCGTGAACTCCATCGTTGCCATGGTATGTCCCCCCCGATTGGGGCAGCATGGCTCACGTGATTGAGCGAGCGGACCAGCTCGTCCTCAACTACGTCAGCGCGGCCGCCGACGCCGCCCACGGCGTGTTACGGCCCGACCAGCGGCTCGACTTCGTCAAGCGGCTCCGGGCCAGGATCGAGGACGAGCGGCACGGCAGCCAGAACGCGCGCCAGGTGGCCAAGGTGATCGCCAGGTTCGGCGACCCGGTCGCGCTCGTCCAGCGCGAGGTGCGCAGGCTCGCCGAGGCCGCGCAGGCGCCCGCGGGAGCGGTGTCCGCCGCCGAGCGCGCGGCCGGGCCGGGAGGCGTGACGGTGTCCTTCCCCACCGTCGTCGACGACGCGCCGATGCCGCCGGTCGTCGGATCGCCTGCGGCCCGGGCGGCGGGGAAGTGGGCGGACAGGCCACCCGGGCGCGGGCTGCCCTTCGCGGGGCTGCGCAGGACGGCCATGTCCGGCGCCAACCCGATGGCCACCCAGGGCCGCGACGCCCGCACCATCGTCAAGGAGCACCCGCGCGAGACCCTGGCGATGGCGATCCTCGTGATGGCCGCGCTGCTGGTGCCGTTCGACCTCCCGGCCGTGGCGATCTTCCGGTTGCCCGTGCTGGTCTGGGCGCTCGGCGCGGTGCTCGTCCTGTTCAGCGACGGTTGGGCGGTGCGCGACCGGCTGATCGGGATCGGCGCCCCCCTGCTCGGCTACCTGGTGGGCGGCGTGCTCGTCGGCGGCCTGCGGGTGGAGGGCGAGCCGGGGCTGCGGGCGTTCTTCGTCCAGTTCTTCGACGTCAGCGGCGTGATGTTCATGATCGGCGCGGGGGTCGGCGTGCTCTGGCTGGCCTACCGCCTGCTGGACGTCAGATGACCGGGGCCGGGCTGGGCAGCAGGCCCACCGCCAGGCGCACCCACGCGTCGACGAACTGGTCCTTCTCGGCGTGGCCGGGAGACTCGCCCACGGTCTCCTGGAAGAGCCGGTAGTGCACGACCGATCCGCCCAGCACCGCGGCGATGCCGTTCCAGTCGAGCTCGGCGCCCGCGTATTCGGGCTGGGCGCGGAACCAGGTGGTGATGGCGTCGAACATGGGCTGCAGCAGCCCTTCGCGCACGACCGCGACCAGCTCGGGGAACTGGCTGAGGTCGCGGAAGAACACCCTGGTCAGCTCCGACTCCTCGCGGACCTTGGCCAGCCCGGCGCGGCACAGTCGTGACAGCCGCGCCTCCAGGTCGGTGGAGGTCTCCATGTCGCCCAGCTCGGCCAGGCTCTCGGCCACCTGAATGCGGGTGCGGGCGGCATGCTCGTTGATCACCGCGGCGAGCACCTCGTACTTCGACTTGAAATGCCGGTAGAGCCCGCCGGCGCCGGGAGAGAGCCCGGACGCGGCCTCGATCTCGGCCACGGACGTCGCGGAGTAGCCCCGCTCGGCGAACAGCCGCAGTGCCTCGTCGATGATCCGCTCACGGGTGGTCATGGTCGTGCCGGTCCTGGTCGGCACGTTGCGAGCCCTCCCGGACCGAGCTCCTGCGCCTGACGATCTGGTCATGTCTTGCGTGACACCTCCGTAAGGAGCGTAGTCGTCACGGCACGGTGCGCCGGATCTGCCCTGTCGAACGAGCCGACGATCAACCAGACCGGCGCGGCTCCTGATAAGTAACTCCTTTCTTCCCATTCCCACGGTCCCACACCTGCCGCCGTTACGTGTGACCCCCGATTGTTTGGCATCCTTCGGCCTGTGGTGACTTCGGTGGGTTTCGATCTGGACATGACATTGGCCGACACGCGATCAGGCATCGCCGCTGTCTACGACGAGGTTTCGGCCCGGCTGGGCGTGCCCATCGACAGCGAGGCGATCATCGCCAGGCTCGGGCCGCCGCTGGAGCGCGAGCTGGCCAACTGGGTGCCCGCCGAGGCGGTCCCGGCCGCGGCCGCGCTGTTCAGGGAGATCTATCCGGAGGTGGCCGTGCCGGCGCACACCGCCATGGCCGGAGCGCGCGAGGCCGTCGAGGCCGTACGCGCCGGGGGTGGCCGGGTCATCATCGTGACCGGCAAGAACGTCCGCGACGCGATCAGCACGGTCATGACGCTCGACTTCGAGGTCGACGAGGTCGTCGGCTCGGTCTTCGGAGCCGCGAAGGGCTCGGCACTCGCGCGCTTCGGCGCGGCCGCCTATGTTGGTGACCATGTCGCGGACATCGAGGCGGCGCGGGCTGGGGGCGTGGTGAGCGTCACGGTCGCGACCGGCCCCTACACGGTGGAGGAGTTGCGTGCTCACGGAACAGATGTGGCACTGGCCGACCTGACCCAATTCGCGGGCTGGTTCGCGGGCTGGCGCTTCCAGAACGAACTCGGGTAATCGTCCGTCAATTACCCGGTCGCCCTGGCGCGCTGCGGGGCATAACCTACATCCATTCATCCTTTTCGACTGTTTGAACGAGGTCCCTCCTGTGCCGAGTGGCAAGGTCAAGTGGTACGACGCCGACAAGGGGTTCGGCTTCCTCACCCGTGACGACGGCGGTGAGGTTTTCGTGCATTCCTCCGCGCTGCCTGCCGGTGCCGGGCCACTCAAGCCTGGCCAGAAGGTCGAGTTCGGCGTGGCGGAGGGCAGGCGCGGTCAGCAGGCCCTCTCGGTCAGGATCCTCGAGCAGCCGCCGACGCTGGCCAAGGCCAAGCCCAAGGGCAAGCGGAAGAAGCCGGACGAGATGGTGGTCATCGTCGAGGACCTGATCAAGCTCCTCGACGGGGTCTCGACCTCCTACCAGCGGGGCAAGCATCCGGACGCCAGCCACGCCAAGAAGATCGCGCAGGTGCTGCGGGCCGTCGCCGACGACCTCGACGCCTAGCTAGGTGTTGGGGTTGGTCAGCGGTTTGGTGGGGTCGAGCGTGTCACCGCGTTTGTCCGGCAGGCCGGCGTGCCTGCCGGACGGGTCGGCGCGGTGGCGCTCGTTGGCCGCGCGGATGCGCTGACGCCTGCGTACGACCAGCCAGCCGAGCGCCGCGGTCAGCGCCACGGCGAGCGCGATCAGCCCGGCCACGCTGTTCTGGGCCAGCGACAGCACCAGCCCGATCAGCCCGCCGAACACCCAGGCCAGCTGCAGCAGCGCCTCGACCACCCCGAAGGTGGACGAGCGCACCTCCTCGCCGATTTCTCGCTGCACGATCGCGTCGAGGGCGAGCTTGCCCAGCTCCTGGGCGAACGCGGTGACGACGCAGAGCACGACGGCCGTCCACAGACCGAAGAAGACGGCGGTCGCGATCGTCGTCAGGCCGGTGAAGGTCAGCGTGAGGAGCACGATCAGCTGGGGCGAGTGGTTGCGGGTCCAGTTGGCGACCACCGCGCCGACCAGGCCGCCCAGCCCGGCCGCCGCCGCGAGCAGCGCGATCGTCTTCGGCACGTCGAAGAACGGGTCGGGCACGGCCAGCCACGGCACGCCCTCGTCCTGCACCAGGAACAACATGAAGAACAGCAGGAAGCCGGAGAAGAGGCGGATGGCCACGTTGGCCCAGACCGCCTCGGCGACCGTGGGGCCCACGTTGAGCAGGGTGCGCCAGCGGGGCGGCCGGCCCTCCTCGGCCTCCTCGTCCAGGTCGGGCGAGTCGACGTGCCGTGGCAGGCGTACGGCGAAGACGCCGACCAGGAGGAACACGACCATCGCGATGCGCAGCACCGTGGCGCTGCCCAGCCAGGCGGCCAGGCCCGCGCCCACGGGCACCAGCACGCCCGCCGAGACCAGCGAGAACAGCGCGACCCGCGCGTTGGCGGAGACCAGCGTGATGTCGGCGGGCAGGACGCTCGGCATGATCGCGGCGCGCGACACGTTGTAGGCCTTGGACAGCACCAGCACGCCCAGCGCCCCGGCGAACAGCGTCACCAGGTCGCCCGGCCCCACGGCGGCGGCCATCGCGAAGCAGAGCAGGCCGCGGCCGAACAGCGTGCCGGCCATGACGTAGCGGCGGCCTGACCTGAACCGGTCGAGGATCGGCCCCACGAACGGCGCCAGCAACGCGAACGGCAGCATCGTGATGACCAGGTAGAGCGCCACGGGCCCACGGGCCTCGCCGACGGGCACGCCGAAGAACACGGTGCTGGCGAGCGCCACCGTGACCAGCGCGTCGCCCGCGCTGTGGCCGGCGGTCAGCTCGATCAGCCGGCCCAGCCCGGTGCGGTCGGCGCCGTTGGCGTGGGTCAGGCGGCGGGCGGCCCTGCCGATCTTCCGTGCGCCCATGGCGGTGGCCTGACCCGCTCGCACGGTGCCGCCGGCGGTGGCCCGGCCGGCACGAGCGGTCGCGCGACCGGCGTCGGCGACGCCGCGGCCGAGGCGTCGCGAGATGTCGCGCGTCTTGTCCCACCCACCCTCCACGCATACAAGTCTTACCCGATTCACGCTCGGACTCGGCGCCGGATCGGCACTGTGGGCGTCGGCGGGTCCGGGCATGGGTGAGAATGAAAGTGTGAGCGAACAGCACCTTTCGGCGGAGGCGGCCCGATGACCCGGACCAGGACACGTGTCTCCGCCCCCGACCAGGCCTGTGTCGCCGCGGTCGACCTGGCGCGTGCCGCGGCCGAGGAGCTGGCGCGGCCGGGGGCACCCGGCGACCACCTCGGCCACGAGGCCGAGGGCGACCGGATCGTCACCCACTACTTCGCCTGCCTCGACCGGGCCTACCGCAGCTGGCGCTGGGCGGTGACCGTGACCCGCGCCTCGCGGGCGAAGAAGGTCACGGTCAGCGAGTGCGTGCTGCTGCCCGGTCCCGGGGCGCTGCTGGCGCCCGAGTGGCTGCCGTGGAGCGAGCGGCTGCGTCCCGGCGACCTCGGCGTGGGCGACCTGCTGCCGACCTCCGAGGACGACGACCGCCTCGTGCCCGGCTACACAGAGACCGACGACGACGTAGAGCACCAGATGGTTTTCGAGTACGGCCTGGGCCGGGCCCGTGTGCTCTCGGCCATCGGCAGGGAACGGGCTGCCAGGCGCTGGCACTCCGGCGAGCACGGGCCGCACACTCCGATCGCACACGCCGCTCCCGCGCAGTGCTCCACCTGCGGCTTCTACTGGCTGCTGGCGGGGGAGCTCCGGTTGTCGTTCGGGGTGTGCACCAATGAATACGCCCCTGATGACGGCAAGGTGGTGGCCGCCGACCACGGCTGCGGCGCCCACTCCGAGGCCGCGGTCATGCCGCCGGCCGTGGAGCAGGCCACGCCGATCCTCGACGACCTGGGCTTCGACCTGATCGAGGAGGAGGCCGGCTCGGTTGACGAGACGGCCACCGAGGAGTTCGGCCACTCCTGATCCTGTTTCGTCAGGGAGTGTCGGTGCGGGCCGCTAGCCTACGGTGGCCCCCTACCCTCTATCAGGATCGTGATCGATGACCGACACCTTTGGCACCGACCGGATGCGGGCCGCCGTGCTCGCCGCCTGGACGGCCTCGCCCGCCCGTTTCCGCGAGGACGCCAACGCCGAGGAGGACTTCGCCCTCGGCGGCTACCGCGACCGGCTGATCGTGGAGCTCGCGCAGAACGCCGCCGACGCGGCGCTGCAGGCGGGCAGGCCCGGGGTGCTCCGGCTGACGTTGCGCGACGGCGTGCTGACGGCCGCCAACACCGGCGCGCCGCTCGACGCGATCGGGGTGGAGGGCCTGTCGACGCTCCGCGTCTCCGGCAAGCGCGACGACGTGGGCGCCGCCGGCCGGTTCGGCGTCGGCTTCGCCGCGGTCGTGTCGGTCTGCGATGAGCCGTCCATCGGCTCGCGCGACTCGGGCGCGGTCCGCTGGTCCCGCACCGAGACGACCGCGCTGGTGTCCTCGGTGCCGTCGCTCGCCGCCGAGCTGACCTCCCGCTCGGGCCACGTGCCCCTGCTCCGCCTCCCCTTCGCGGCCGACCCGCTGGAGGTGCCCGAGGGCTTCGACTCGCTCGTACGCCTCCCGCTGCGTGACGAGGCGGCGGTCGCGGCGGTCCGGCGACTGCTGGAGGAGGCGAGCCCGGCTCTGCTGCTGGGCCTGCCGGCGCTGACGACCATCGAGATCGACCTCGACGGCTCGATCCGCACGGTGGTCTCCGACGGCTGGCACGTGGTGTCGGAGTCGGGCGCCTTCACACCGGACCAGGTGGCCGCGCTCTTCGCCGACCGGCCCACGGAGGAGCGGGCGCGGCCGTTCTGGTCGCTGCGCTGGGCGGTCCCGCTCGCCGGAGCCCCGGGGGAGCCGGCGGAGCCCGGGCCGCTGCCCGCGGCCGTGCCGCCGGTGGTGCACGCGCCGACGCCCAGCGACGAGCCGCTCGACCTGCCGGCGCTGCTCATCGCGTCCTTCCCGCTGGCGACCGACCGGCGCCACGTGGCCAAGGGGCCGCTGACCGACTTCCTGGTCGACCGGGTCGCCGACGCCTACGTCAGGCTGCTCCAGGAGCTGCCGCGCACCCCCAGGCTGCTCGACCTGGTCCCGGCCCTCATGGGCAAGGGCGAGCTCGACGCCCGCATCCGCCGGGCCATCCTGCGCCGGCTGCCCGACGTCCCGCTGCTGCCCGCCCTGTCGGCTCCGGCGCCGGCCGTGCAGACCCCGTCGTTCGCCGACGCCGAGGTCTACGAGCCCGACGCCGAGTGGCGGGTCGAGCACCCTGCCAGGGAGCCCCACGACGACGGCTGGGTCGTCACCGGCCGGGAGGCCGCCGTGGTCGCCGGGTCGGGCGAGCTGCTGGCCGTCATCGCCGCGTTCGTCCCGGGGCTGCTGCCCGCCGGCTGGCCGGCCCGGCACCCCGCGATGGGCTCGCTCGGCGTGCGCCGCGTAGAGCTGGCCGAGGTGGTCGACCTGCTGTCCGGCGAGGCGGTCGAGGGCAGGGAGCCGGCCTGGTGGCGCTCCCTCTACGACGTGCTGCCGGCCGACGACCCCGAGTCGCTCGGCGCCCTGCCGGTGCCGCTGGCCGACGGCCGGGTGGTCCGCGGCCCGCGCGGCACGCTGATCCTCGATCTCGGCGGCACGGGCTCCGCGGGGGCCGGGCTCGACCTGACGCCGCTGGGGCTGCGCATCGTGCATCCCGAGGCGGCCCATCCGGCGCTGCTCAGGCTCGGGGCCGCCGAGGCCACGCCGCGCACCGTCCTCGAAGACCCGATCACCAAGGCGGCCGTCTCGCAGTCGCTCGACAGCTCCGACCCCGAGCCCGTGGCGCGGGCCGTGCTGTCGCTGGTCGAGGCAGCGGCGCTGGCCCCCGGCGAGGCGCCCTGGCTGGGCGGGCTGGCGCTGCGCGGCGCCGACGGCGAGCTCTACCCCGCGGGCGAGCTCATGCTGGCCGACGGCGCGCTGGCCGGGCTGATCGAGCCCGACACGCACCTCGGCGTGGCCGCGCCCGAGCTGGAGGAGACCTACGGATCCCGGGTGCTGGCCGCGGCCGGCGTGCTCGACGGGTTCGCCGTGGTGCACGACTCCGACGTGCTGCTCGATCATGACGACTGCGACCACGACCTCGACGGCGAGGACGAGTGGCTCGACCACGTGCTCGACCTGCTGCCCGAGCTCGACGTGCCGCCCGTGGTGCCGGAGTTCGCGGCGGTGCGCGACCTGGAGCTGGTCGCCGACTGGCAGGCCGCGCTGACGCTGCTGACCAGGCCGCCGCTGCGGTCCGCGCTCCATCCGCTGCGGATCGAGGGCGTCGAGGCGCCGTCCTACACGGCGTGGTGGCTGGCCGGCCACCCCGTGCTGGGCGGGCGCCGGCCGCGCGAGCTGCGGCTGCCCGGCGCCGACCCGCTGCTGCAGGGCCTCTACGGCGACGCCCCCGCCGGGCTCGACGAGGGCGCGCTGGCGATGTTGGGGGTGCGCACCACGCTCGCCGAGCTGCTCGACTCCCACGGCGGTCCCGAGGAGCTGCTCGACCTGATGGCCGACGAGTCGATCGAGGTGGACCGGGCCCAGCTGCGCGCGCTGTGGATCGCCTTGGCGGCCGTCGATCCGTCCCGGGTGGCGCCACCGTCGCGGGTGCGGTCGGTGCTGCGGGGTGAGATCGTGGTGGCCGCCGCCGACGACGCCGTCGTGGTGGAGGCCCCCGACCTGCTGCAGCTGGTCGCCGACCACGCGCTGGTGCTGGCCCCCTACGACCTGGCCGAGTCGCTGTCGGAGCTGCTCGACCTGCCGCTGGCCGGCGAGCTCGCCCCCGGCGAGGTCACCTCCGAGGGCGAGGTCCGGCAGGTGCCGCCCGAGGTGCGTTCCCTGCTCCCGACGGCCCCCGAGACCTACGTCGAGCACGACAAGCTGCTGGTCGACGGCGTCGGCTGCGCCTGGCGGTTCTTCGAGGGAGCGGTGCACTGCACCGGTGTCGAGGGCCTGGCCCGCGGGCTGGCGTGGGCCACCGGCCAGTGGAACGACCGGCTGGCGGTCGCCGCGCTGCTGCGCGACCCCACCGCCGTGCCGCTCCTGCTGGCCGAGGCCGACCTGTCCTGACGGGCCCATGGGTCAGGCCGCCGGGCAGGTGGCGCCGGCGGCCTCCCGGCGGTCTGCTCGACGGCCGCCTCCGCCCGGGTGGTGGCCTGTGACAGCTGCGGGGGCCGGCCGGGGGTGATCGAAGGTCAGCCGCGAGCGGCCCGCCTGCGGATGTACCAGAGGCCGAGCAGGCCCAAGCCGACTCCCGCGACGCAGGTCCAGATCCACCATGAGTTCTGCGGAGCCGGGCGGAGGATCAGGAGCACCACCAGCGCGACCGCCCACGCCACGGTGCCCACGATGACGGTCTTGGTGTCGTTGGTCTCGATGGGCTCGGGATCGGGGTGCCACTCCTGCTTCACGGGATCCAGCCTAGCTTCCAATCCGGTCTCGATCCGATTACCGGCTCTTTGCGCAGGTAGGCCACTACTGCCACTCTTCGCGCGTGAGTGACATTAAGCGCAAAATCGACCAATTCTTCGCAATCTCCGCACGAGGTTCGACCATGTCCCGCGAGGTGCGTGGCGGACTGGCCACGTTCTTCACCATGGCGTACATCGTCGTGCTCAACCCGATCATCATCGCCAACGGCAAGGACATCGAGGGTCAGGTCATCGGCGACGGCACGACGGGCAACGTGGCCCTCGTGGCGGCGGGCACGGCCTTCGTGGCGGGCATCCTGACCATCCTCATGGGCGTGGTGGGCCGGGTGCCCTTCGCCCTGGCCGCCGGGCTGGGGCTCAACGCCTTCGTCACCTACAACATCGCCACCGTGATGAGCTGGGAAGAGGCCATGGGGCTGGTCTTCCTCGAAGGCATCATCATCGGCATCCTCGTGCTGACCGGCTTCCGGGTGGCCGTGTTCAACGCCATCCCGGGTCAGCTGAAGACCGCCATCAGCGTCGGCATCGGCCTGTTCATCGCGCTGATCGGCTTCGTGGACGCCGGCTTCGTCCGTCGCGTGCCGGCCGGGCCGCCGCTCGAGATGGGCATCGGGGGCAACCTGACCTCCTGGCCGATCTTCGTCTTCGTCGTCGGGCTGCTCGTCACCGCGGCGCTGGTCGCCCGCAAGATCAAGGGCGCGATCCTGATCGGCATCGTCGGCACGACGGTGCTGGCCGTGATCGTGGAGCTCGCGGCCAAGGCCGGCCAGGCCTCCGCCGAGAACCCGGGCGGCTGGCAGCTGAACGTGCCCGCCGTGCCGGAGCAGATCCTCGGCTTCCACAACCCGCTCACGCTCTTCACGGAGTTCGACCCGTTCGGCGCGTTCAGCCGGGTGACGGTGCTGCTGGCCGTGCTGTTCGTGTTCACGCTGCTCATCACGGACTTCTTCGACACCATGGGCACCATGGTGGGCGTCGGCAAGCAGGCCGGCCTGGTCGGCGAGGACGGGATGCTGCCGCGTACCAAGGAGATCCTCCTCGTCGACTCGGTCGGCGCCGCGGTGGGCGGCGCGGGTTCGGTGTCGTCGAACACCACCTACATCGAGTCGGCCGCCGGCGTGGGCGAGGGGGCGCGGACCGGCCTGGCCAGCGTGGTCACCGGCCTGCTCTTCCTGGTGGCGATCTTCTTCGCGCCGCTCGTGCAGATCGTGCCGCACGAGGCCGCCGCGCCCGCGCTGGTCGTGGTGGGCTTCCTGATGATGACCGCCATCCGCGACATCGACTTCACCGACTACGAGGTGGCCATTCCGGCGTTCCTCACGATCGTCGTCATGCCGTTCACCTACTCGATCTCCAACGGCGTCGGCGCCGGCTTCGTCAGCTACGTGCTGATCAAGATCGTCCGGGGCAAGGCGCGGGAGATCCACCCGCTGATGTGGGTGGTCTGGATCCTCTTCATGCTGTACTTCGCGCTCGGCCCGATCAAGGCGCTCCTCGGGCTCTGACCTGCCGTGGCCGCCCCCTCCCCGCCGGGGGGCGGCTCCGGGACACCGGGTGGCGGGCCGATAATGAGTTGGGGAAATATCCCGGTCTCCCGTATAGTTAGCAAAGGTAATGACTCATGCTAACCAAGAACCAGTCCCGAACGGACCTGCGCAGCGACGCGGGCCTGGCCTCAGCCCTACGCGTGTCAATGGCACGGCTCAACCGGCGGCTGAGGCGACAGGCGGCGGCGCACTCGCTGACGCCCACGCAGTTCGCGACGCTGGCCGCCGTCGAACGGCATTCCGCGATAACCCCCGGCGAATTGGCCGAGCTCGAAAAGGTGCAACCGCCCTCGATGACGCGCGTGATCGCCGCACTCGAGGCGCGTGGGCTGCTCTCCCGTTCACCGCACCCGACCGACCGGCGCCAGGTGACCGTGACCGTGACCGAAGAGGCCCAGAGGCTGCTGAAGGAGGAGCGACGCCGCAAGGAGGCGTGGCTGACCAGGCAGCTGAAGGAGCTGACGGCCGAGGAGAGGGCCATCCTCAGGCAGGCGGCGCCGATTCTGGAGAAGCTCAGCAGGATCTAGAGCCCGAAGAACCCAGGACCGGGATGTTCCGGTCGCTCCGAATTCGCAACTACCGCATGTTCGCCGCCGGTGGAGCCGTCTCCAACGTCGGCACCTGGCTCCAGCGCACGGCCCAGGACTGGCTCGTGCTGGAGCTCACCCACGGCAGCGCCGCGGCCCTGGGCACGGCGACCGCTCTGCAGTTCCTCCCCATGCTGCTGTTCGGCATGTTCGGCGGCGTGCTCGCCGATCGCTACCCCAAGCGGCCCATCCTCATCGGGGCGCAGTCGCTGATGGCCGTGCTCGCCCTGACCATAGGCGTGCTCACGATGACGGGCGCCGCCCAGGTCTGGCACGTGTACGTCATGGCGTTCACGCTCGGGCTCATCTCCTGCGTCGAGGTGCCCACCAGGCAGGCCTTCGTGGTCGAGATGGTCGGGCGCAAGGACCTGAGCAACGCGATCGCGCTCAACAGCTCGATCTTCAACCTGGCACGCGTGGTCGGCCCGGCGATCGCCGGTGTGCTGATCTACGCGCTCGGCGGCACCGGGCCGATCTTCCTGGTCAACGCGCTGACGTTCGCGGCCGTGATCTCCAGCCTGATCTTCATGCGGAAGTCCGAGCTCCACCCGGTCACCCCCGTGCCGAGGGCCAAGGGCCAGCTCCGCGAGGGGCTCAGGTACGTGCTCCGGCGCGAAGAGCTGCTCATGCCGATCCTGCTGGTCGCCTTCGTGTCGATGTTCTCCCAGGCGTTCTCGATGTCCATAGCGCTGATGGCCCGCGAGGTCTTCAGGGCGGGGGCGTCGTCGTTCGGGATGGCGTCGACCATGTTCGCGGTCGGCGCGCTGGGCGGCGCGCTCCTCGCCGCGCGCCGGGCCCGGCCGTCACGCCGGATGCTCGTCGCCGGTGCGATCGGGTTCGGGGTGTTCCAGATCGCGAGCGGGCTCGCCCCGTTCTACCCGGTCTACCTGCTGCTCCTGATCCCCACCGGCATCGCGCTCATCACGTTCAACACCAGCGCCAACGCGAGCGTCCAGCTCGCCACCTCGCCCGACATGCGCGGCCGGGTCATGGGCATCTTCATGCTGGTCTTCACCGGTGGCGCCCCGATCGGCGCCCCGCTGATCGGCTGGCTGTCCGAGCTGGGCGGTCCCAGGGCGGGCGTCATGCTCTCCGGGGTGCTCGTGGTCGCGGGCACCGGGCTGGCCGTGCTGCTCACCCGGCTGATCGGCGCCCGGGTGGCGAGGCCGAGGCTGGTGGCGGCCTGAGACGTCGGGTAATCGGTGGGGCACAATCGGTGGGCATGAGGCTCTTCGCGGCCGTGGTGCCGCCGGCCGGAGTGCTCGACGAGCTCGAGGGGGCGATCGCCCCCTACGTCGGGCAGGTGCAGGGGCTGCGCTGGCCCGACCGCGCCACCTGGCACATCACGCTGGCGTTTTTTGGCGAGGTGCCCGAACACGTGCTCCCCGGGCTCCAGGTGCGCCTGGCGCGGGCCGTACGTCGTTACGACGCCCTGGACCTGGCCTTCAGCGGGTTCGGGGCGTTCTCGTCGGCGCGGCGGGCCAGGGTGTTCTGGGCCGGGCTGTCCGGTGACTCGATGCGACGGCTGGCCGACTCGGTCAGGGCGGCAGGCCGCCGGGCGGGCGCCACGGAGACCGACGAGAAGCGCTTCCACGCGCACCTGACGCTGGCCCGGGCCAAGTCCGAGACGGACCTCCGCCCGCTGGTCGAGTCGCTGTCCGGGTTCAGCGGCTCGCCGTGGCGGGCGGAAGGCGTCCATCTCGTGCGCAGCCACGCGGGGCCGTCGGTGAGGTACGAGTCACTGGCCGAATGGGCGCTGGCACCGTCGAGGCAGGGCTAGGCTCCAGATCGTGGACCGTCCTCGCCGCTGGCTGCTGCCCCTCGTGCTCGGCCTCCTCCTGCTGATCGTGGTCGTCGGCGCCGTGCTGGCCTGAGCTACCAGGCGTAGTCCTCCGGCGCCGTGCGGTGGCCCGGGAAGATCTCGTCCAGCCGTGCCAGCGCCTTGTCGTCCAGCGTGATCTCCAGGGTCCGCATGGTGCCTTCGAGCTGCTCCAGTGTGCGGGGCCCGATGATCGGGGCGGTCACCGCGGGCCGCGTCAGCAGCCAGGCGAGCCCCACGTGCGCGGGGTCCTCGCCGAGGTCGTCGCAGAACCTCTCGTACTGCTCGATCTTGTCGCGGTGCTTCGCCAGCTGCGTGACCATGAGGTCGGTCGCCGACCGGCCCTTGTCGGTCTTGCGGAGCACGCCGCCCAGCAGGCCGCCGGCCAGCGGGCTCCACGGGATCACCCCGAGGCCGTAGTCCTCACAGGCCGGCAGCACCTCCAGCTCGACCGCCCTGGTCAGCAGGTTGTAGTGCGACTGCTCGCTGACCAGGCCGAACGTGTTGCGCCTGGCCGCCGTCTCCTGGGCCTTGGCCACGTGCCAGCCCGCGAAGTTGGACGAGCCGACGTAGAGGATCTTGCCCTGCTGGCGCAGGACCTCCATGGCCTCCCAGAACTCGTCGAACGAGGTGTTCCGGTCGATGTGGTGTGCCTGGTAGATGTCGATGTAGTCGGTCTGCATGCGCCTGAGTGAGGCGTCGCACGCGCGGCGGATGTTCAGCGCCGACAGCCGGTCGTCGTTGGGCCAGTCGCCCATCGAGCCGTAGAGCTTGGTCGCGATGACCGTCTTCTCCCGGCGACCTCCCCCTTGGGCGAACCAGTTGCCGAGGATCCGCTCGGTGACCCCCTCGCCCTTTTTCCAGCCGTACACGTTGGCGGTGTCGAAGAAGTTGATGCCCAGTTCGTGAGCCCGGTCCATGATCGCGAAGGAGTCTTCCTCGCTGGTCTGCGGGCCGAAGTTCATGGTGCCGAGGCAGAGTGGACTGACCTGGAGCCCACTGCGTCCGAGGTTCACGTAATCCATACGTCTCACCCTAGATACCTGGAGCGCACTCCAGGCCATAGGCTCCTGCGGTGGCCTCCAGCATCCTTCGCGCGGCGGTGCCCCTGCTCCTGTCGATGGTCACCGGCATGATCGGCACCCTGGTGGTCACCTCGGTCCTGGGCCGGCACGCCACCATCACCCTGGCCGCCTTCGCGGTCATGACCGCGGTGCTCAACCCCGCCTCCGCCGCCGTCGTGGGCGCGCTACGCGGGCTCGCGCCGTTCGTCGCGCCGCACCGCGACGACCCCGCGGCGGCCGTGCCGATCCTGCGCGACGCCCGCTGGCTGACCTTCCTCGTCGGTACGGCAGGCGCGCTCGCGGTGCTCGCGGTGCCGGCGCTGGCCCGGGCCGCGGGCGTGCCCCGCGACGTGGTCGGCGAGCTCGGCCTGCTGCCCGGCCTGCTCGCCCTCTACCTGCTCGTCCTCGCCTCCGGGGGCGGCGCCACCACCGTCCTCGTGGCGCTCGGCCGGAGCCGCCAGGTGCTCTGGTCGAGCCTGGCGGGCACGGCCGCGATGATCGGCTGCACGGTGGCCCTGGTGCCGCCGCTCGGTCTCACCGGTGCGGGGATCGCGTGGCTCGCCTCCGGAGTCGCGGCCGTGGTGGTCGCCAACCTGTGCCTGGGCCGTGCGCTCGGCGTACGTGTCGGGCAGGGCCGGCCCCGCATCCCCGAGATCGCCGGGCTGGCCCGGGTGAGCGTCCCGCTGGCGGCGACGGTGCTGATCAAGTTCAGCGGACTCGGCGTCGTCACCTTCGCGGCGAGCACCACCACCACCCGCGACGTCGCCGCCCACGCGGTGCTCGGCACCCTCGCCGGCCTCATCATGCTCGTCTCGCTCGCGGTGGCCCAGGCGTCGGTGCCCGAGGTGGCCCGCGCCCAGGACACCGCCGGAGCGAGGCGGGTCAACCGGTCGGCCGCGCTGCTCGCCGTCACCGGCACGGCCGTGGCCGCGCTCGTGCTGCTGGTGCTCGGCGATCCGCTGCTGGCCGTGTTCAGCGACGATCCGGGCGTGCGCGACCGGGCGGTGGCGCTGCTGCCGCTCGTGCTGGTCGCCGCGGCGGCCGACGGGGCGCAGGCGGTGCAGGGTCTCGGGCTGACCGCGCTCAAGAGGTCCGGGGCGAGCCTCGGCTACTTCGCCGCCGGCTACGGGCTGCTGGTCGTGGCCGCCGTGCCGGTGGCGTCCGCCTGGGGCATCACCGGGCTGTGGACGGCCGTGGCTGTCACCAACGTGGTCCTCGTCGTGTTCCAGGGCGCCGGCTTCCACCGCCACAGCGCCCGGATCGGCCGGGTCGCGGTTGCGGCATGATGGCGGCGTGGGGGACGTACTGATCCGAGCGCTCGCCGTGGCCGCCGTGACCTGTGCCGTGACGGCGGGTCCGGCCTTCGCCGACGACGCCCGGGAGAAGCTGTTCACGTTCAAGGACGCGCGGATCACCGAGTCCAGCGGCCTGGCCGTGTCGCCCACGCACGACGGCGTCTACTACACCCACAACGACAGCGCGGCGGCGCCGGTCTTCTACGCGGTCGACGCCAACGGCCGGACGAAGGCGACGTTCCACCTGCGTGGGGCCGAGGCGCGCGACTGGGAGGCGATGGCCGCCACCAAGGACGCCTCGACCGGGCGGGGCGTGCTCTGGTTCGCCGATATCGGCGACAACCTCGACGGCGCCTGGCCCGACATCTCCGTCTACAAGGTGACGGAGCCGCGGACCCTGCGCGACGCCACGCTCCCCGCCGTGCGCTACCGCTTCCGCTACGAGGACGGCGCCCGCAACGCCGAAGGTCTCATGGTCCACCCCCGGACCGGACGCCTCTACGTGGTGTCCAAGGAGTTCGCGGGGTCGGTCTACGCGGCGCCCAAGCGGCTGCGCGCCGACCGGCCGAACATCCTGCGCCGGGTCGCCGCCGCGCCGATCATGGCCACCGACGCCGCCTACGCGCCCGACGGCTCGTCGTACGTCGTCCGCACCTACTTCTCCGCCACCCTCTACAAGCCCTCCGGCGAGTCGATCGCCAAGGTGCCGATGCCGGAGCTGGCGCAGGCCGAGTCGATCGCCTACACGGCCGACGGCAGGTCGTTGCTCACCGGGTCGGAGGGGAAGTCGAGCCCGGTCTACCGGGTGCCCATCCCGGAGCGGGCCCTCCCGCCGGCTTCCCGGCCGTCGCCCTCCGCGACGTCACCCCGGCCCGAGGCCGCCGCCGAGTCGTCGCGGCCCGCCGCCTCGGAGCGTGAGGGGCTGACCGTGCGTGACGTGCTCGTCTGGTTCGCCGCCGCCGTGGGCGCCATCGGTGTGATCGCCTTCATCGCCCGCCGCACGCGCTGAGGTCGTCGGTGGCGTCGCGCGCCGCCCGTGAGCTGGAGCGCGCCTCGGAGGCGGCGTGCTGGGGCAGGTTGCGGCCCGCCCGTCGTCGGCAGCTCGGCAGCTTGGCTGGTCGCGGGCGGGGAAAGCGTCAGCGGCCTATAGGCTCAGGCCGGACTCCAAGTGCGCCAGTGCCCTGTCGACCTCGGCGGGCCCGTCCATGCGCGCGTTCTGCGCCCACTCCAGCCAGACCATGGCCACGACCCCGAAGACCGCGCCGATGGTGTCCCGTATCCGCGGGTCGTCCGCATCGCATCCGGCTTTGTCCGCCACGATCTCGCGGACCTCACGGAGCAAACCGGGACTCTTACGCAGGCTGGCCACCAGCAGCTCAGGCACGGTGGCTGCGAACACCTCCCGCGCGTGCCCCGCGGCGATCTCTTCGGCGGACAGGGCGGCGAACGCCGTGCGGAACGCGCCGCGCAGCACGGTGACCGGTGCGCCCGGCGGCTGAGAGGCCAGGGCCTCGACGAGAGGCGGGAAACGATCGAGCGTGACCAGATGCTCCTTCGTCGGAAAGTAGCGGAAGAAGGTGGCGGGGGAGACCTCGGCGGCCTCGGCGATCTGCTCGACAGTGGTGGCGTTGTAGCCGCGTTCGCGGAAGAGGCGGAACGCTTCGCGCAGGATCGCCTCCCTGGTCCTGGCCTTCTTGCGTTCGCGCAGCCCGCTGTCACTCATGCCTCAAACTTTACCGCACCCACAAATGCTGGTTTACTCACAATCAAGAGTCGTCTTTCAAATTTTTGCGGGAGAAGCTTTGACGGTTGCGTTCGCAAGAGCGTCTTCGCGGGACCTGGCCGGGGACGGGGCGCA
This sequence comes from Nonomuraea sp. NPDC048916, assembly GCF_040649575.1. Lineage (NCBI taxonomy): Bacteria > Bacillati > Actinomycetota > Actinomycetes > Streptosporangiales > Streptosporangiaceae > Nonomuraea > Nonomuraea sp. NPDC048916. The sequence goes on along the minus strand of NZ_JBEZFS010000037.1, from coordinate 50,307 downwards.
GTTCCTGGCAACGATGTGGGCCGCGTTCGTCCAGTGACTGGACAGCCCTGCTATGGATCGCCGGGGCGTAGCGGTGACGGAAGCGGTCCTGGCCCTCATCGTCGTGCCCCGCCGCGTCATCCCCCTCTCAATCGGGGCGCCGGCGAAGCCCCGCCATGACCTCATCGGCGGATGCCCGTTCACGGGGCCGCCTGCACACGACATCTGAGCGCTTCACCTATGACAACGGAGGCGGCCCGTTATGGGCGACGACATCAACGGCCTGCATCATGTGGGGCACCTCGTGCGGGACATGGACCAGGCGATGGAGCGGTATCGCCGGCTGGGCTTCACGGTGTCGGCACCTGCCTATCCCGTTCTTCCACGCGTGGCGGGAGGCCCTGTCGAGCCGTTCGGGGTGGCCAACGCCCACGTGTACTTTCCCGGCAGCTTCGTCGAGCTGGTGGGCGTCATCGACGAGACCCGCCGCGTGCCCGGCGAAGCCCGCCCGATCCCGCTCCAGGTGCCCGACGACAAGCTGCCGGGGCTGGTGGCCGCCATCCGCGCCACGGCCGCAAACATCACGTCCTTTCTCCGGCGTTTCCAGGGGCTCCACATCATGATCGCCAATACACCGGACATTGACAGCGTCGCCGCGCGGCTGACGGCCGGCGGCGTCGGCCACGGCGGTGTGCACGCCATCCAGCGGCCCGTTGAGACCAGCACAGGGACCAGGATGGAGCCCGCTCGCTACCTTGAGATCTCCGATCCCGATTTGCCTCTGGGGCGCGTGCCGGAAGGCAGGATCGGGTTCGCCGAGAACACGCCGGTCGAGGCGCTTGAGGACCAGCGGCACACCGACCATCCCAATGGTGCGACCGGTCTGGTCGGATGCGTGCTGTGCGTCGCCGACTCGATGTTGCCCGAGCTGGAGCGGCGCTACGGTACCTACTTTGGCCGGGCGCGGGACGGCCAGGTGGCGCCGGGCGCGGGCGCGGCGCGCTTCGACCGGGCGAACGTCACCGTCGTGTCCGCATCGGCGCTCGCCGACCTGCTGCCCGGTGAGCGTCCGGCGGCCCTGCCGGCGTTCGTCGCCTACACGGTGTCGGTACGCGACATCGCCGCCACCGAGCGGCTCCTGCGCGACAACGACATCCCGGTCACCCGAACCGGTCCCGGAGAGATGGTCGTGCCCGGCCACGCCGCCCTGGGCGCCGCGATCATCTTTCGCCAGGACGACTGAGGCAACCTCCGCACGACGAGGCTCATGACGATCCTCCGGGGAGGCTGTCGCGTAGAGTCGTCAGCGGGATGCCGAGTCGTCGCGATCCGCCGCCTCGGAGCGTGGGGGCTGACCGTGCGTGACATGCTCGTCTGGCTCGCCGCCGCCGTGGGCGCCATCGGTGTGATCGCCTTCATCGCCCGCCGCACACGCTGAGGTCATCGGTGGCGTCGCGCGCCGCCTACCCGCGGTCGTCCGATGCCCTGGACGGTGTCGCGCGCCGGTTGCTCCATGAGCGCTTGGTGCGGCGCCGGCGGTGTCGCGCGTGTCAGGGGCGGCGCATGGTGGCGGTGAAGAGGTCGCCGCGCAGGGCGCGTTCGACCACCTCGATCGAGCGCGACAGGCGGACCAGTCGCGGCCCCTCCTCGCGGTAGGCGTCGAGGACGGCCTCGATGGCGTGGGGCGGCAGGTGGCCCTTGAGGTCGACGGCGGCGCCCCGGTAGCCGGCGCGGGCCGCCTCGACCGCGGAGTTGACGTGGTGGCTCGCCATCCTGGCCAGCGCGATCGGGTGCCGCCTGAGCACCTCGTAGGCTCGGTAGTCGGGCGGCACGGCGTCGAGCAGCCAGGCCACGGCGGACGTCTCCCAGTCGGGGACGCTCGGCGGGCGGACCTCGGCGGGCCACTCTGGCGGAACGTACATGAGGCTATCGTACTCACGTTCGAGTCGCCTGCCAGGACGTGGTGCTTGATGGCTGGGCCAAGAGAGCGCTAGCTTGACTGGCATGCGCGTCCTCGTGACGGGCCGGGCCCGCCCAGTGGATGACACCGTTTCGGATACATTGCGGTGGCTCGTGGCGGAAGGGCATCTGAAACCGCGCGAAATCGGCAGACTAGCGCCGTGATGGAGAAGATCGGAGTCGTCGGGGCGGGCATCGTCGGGCTGGCCGTCGCTCGCGAGCTGGCCACCAGGGGCGCCGAGGTGACCGTGCTGGAGAAGGAGCACCGGGTCGCCGCGCACCAGACCGGGCACAACAGCGGTGTCGTGCACGCGGGCATCTACTACCCGCCGGGCTCGCTCAAGGCCAGGCTGTGCCGCGAGGGCGTGGCCCTGCTCAAGGAATACTGCGCCCGGCACGCCCTGCCGTACGAGGAGGTCGGCAAGCTGGTCGTGGCGAGCACCGGCGCGGAGCGGCCGCTGCTGCGCGCGCTGGCCGAGCGGGCCCGGGCCAACGGCGTGCCGGGCATCGCCGAGCTCGACGGGCTCGGGCTGCGCGAGATCGAGCCGCACGCCGTCGGCGTCGGCGCGATCCACTCCCCGCACACCGCGATCGCCGACTTCCCCGCCATCGCGCGCAGGCTCGCGCTCGACGTGGCCGAGCTGGGCGGTTCCGTACGGCTCGCGCACCCGGTCAAGGCGATCAGGGAGAGCGCCCGGGGTGTCCAGGTGCTGGCGGCCCGGCGGCGCTTTACCTTCGACCGGCTGGTGGTCTGCGCCGGGCTCGGCACCGACGCGGTGGCCGCCATGGCGGGTCGGCCGGGGGAGGTCAGGATCGTGCCGTTCCGGGGCGAGTACTACGCGCTCGCCGGAGCGGCCCGCGATCTGGTGCGTGGCCTGATCTACCCGGTGCCCGACCCGCGTTACCCGTTCCTGGGCGTGCACCTGACCCGGCGCGTCGACGGCGAGGTCCTGGTCGGGCCGAACGCCGTGCTGGCGCTCGCCTACGAGGGATACACCTGGCGCAATGTCCGCAACGTGCGGCAGATCGCCGGATGGCCGGGCACCCTCCGGATGGCCCGCCACCACTGGCGCACCGGCGTCAAGGAGGTCTACGGGTCGCTGGCCAAGCGCTCCTTCCTCAAGGCGGCCCGCCGCTACGTGCCCGAGCTCGGCGCCGATGACCTGCGGCGGACCGAGGGAGGGGTGCGCGCCCAGGCCGTGGCGCGCGACGGCGCCCTGGTCGACGACTTCGCCGTGGACGTGCATGGCAGGGTCGTGCTCGTCCGCAACGCCCCCTCGCCGGCGGCCACGTCGAGCTTGGCCATTGCGCGGCACATCAGCGGAATTGTCCCAGCACTCGTCCGATGAGGGCATCCTTGGGTGTGATGGACGCACGTTTGCTGATCGTCGAGGACGACCCCAACATCCTCGAACTCCTCGCCGCGAGCCTGAGGTTCGCGGGTTTCGACGTGACCACGGCCAAGAACGGCCTGGACGCCGTCGCCTGCGTGCAACGGCACCGGCCGGACCTCGTCGTCCTCGATGTCATGCTGCCCGATCTGGATGGGTTCGAGATCGTACGGCGGATCCGCGGCGGCGGCATGCACACCCCCGTGGTCTTCCTGACCGCCCGCGACGAGACCGAGGACAAGATCCGTGGGCTGACCATCGGCGGCGACGACTATGTGACCAAGCCGTTCAGCCTGGAAGAGGTGGTCGCCCGGATCCAGGCGGTGCTCCGCCGCACCTGCGGTGACACGCCGGGGCCGCCGCCCAGGCTGACCTTCGCCGACATCGAACTCGACGAGGAGAGCCACGAAGTGTGGCGCGGCGGCCACGCGGTCGCGCTCTCGCCCACCGAGTTCAAGCTGCTGCGCTACTTCATGACCAACGCGGGACGGGTGCTGTCCAAGCCGCAGATCCTCGACCACGTGTGGGACTACGACTTCCGGGGCGAGGTGGGCATCGTGGAGTCGTACGTCTCGGTGCTCCGCCGCAAGATCGACAATCGGTCCCCGAGGCTCATCCACACCCTGCGCGGTGTTGGCTACGTCCTTCGCCTGCCGCCGGGTCCCTGATGTCCGGGTTGCCGCTCAGGATCAAGCTGATCGCCGCGATGCTGGCCCTGCTGGGTCTCGGGCTGACGTTCATCGGGCTGGTCAGCGTCTCGGTCCTGCACGGCTACCTGATGGACCGGGTGGACAGCCAGGTGCACCTGGTCTCGGTGCGGATGCAGAAGAAGCTGGAGTACGACTTCCAGCGGCGGGAGAAGGGCAAGAAGGTGGGCGACAAGCCGTTGCTCATCGAGTCCGACACGATCGTGCTGGTCAGAGATCCCGCCGGGACGCTGACGCCGCTGCAGATCGACCGCGACGTCGACATCAAGCCCAAGCCGGTGCTGTCGCCGGCGCCGGGGCCGACCATCTACACCGCCCCCGCCGTCGTGGGCAACGGCGAATGGCGGGTGCTGGAGACCGCGACCCCGCACGCCACGTTCGTCGTCGCCGTGGACCTGGCCGAGGTCACCGAGATCATCCGGCGCCTCGGCCTCATCGAACTGCTCGGCGGCAGCGGCATCCTGCTCATCCTCGCCGTCATGGGCGTGACGATCGTCCGGCGGAGCATGCGCCCCCTGTCGGAGATCGAGCACACGGCCGAGGCCATCGCCGGGGGCCAGCTGGGCCGCCGGGTGCCCGACGGCGACCCCCGTACCGAGGTGGGGCGCCTGGCCCGGTCGCTCAACGGGATGCTCGCGCAGATCGAGACGGCGTTCGCGGCCCGCTCGGCGTCCGAGGCGGCGGCCCGCCGCTCCGAGGACCGGATGCGCCAGTTCGTCGGCGACGCCTCGCACGAGCTGCGCACCCCGCTGACCTCGATCCGCGGCTTCGCCGAGTACGCCAGGCAGAACCCGGGCGCGGACCCCGTCGAGCTGATGCAGCGCGTGGAGAAGGCCGCCGGGCGGATGAGCCTGCTCGTGGACGACCTGCTGCTGCTCGCCCGCGTCGACCAGCAGCGGCCGCTGAGCATGCGGCCCGTCGACATGCTGGCCCTGGCCGCCGACGCCGTACAGGAGGCCCGGATCCTGGCGCCCGAACGGACGATCGGCCTCGACGTCGTGGGCGGCGCCGCCCTGATCGTCTCCGGCGACGAGGTACGGCTGCGCCAGGTCATCAGCAACCTCATGACCAACGCCCTCATCCACACCGACAAGGACAGCCCGATCACCATCCGCGTCGGCGCGGGGGCCGGCACGGTGTTCCTCGAGGTGGCCGACAAGGGGCCCGGCCTCACCCCCGAGCAGGCCGAGAAGGTCTTCGAACGGTTCTACCGGGCCGACCTGGCCAGGTCACGCCGCCGCTCGGGCGAGGACAGGGGCAGCGGGCTCGGGCTGGCCATCGTGCAGGCGCTGGTGCGGGCCCACGGCGGGACCGTGACGCTGGACAGCTCCCCGGGCGTCGGCTCCACCTTCCGGGTCGAACTCCCACTCGCCTTGGAGTGAGCCTTCAGCTATTCCTCAGCTCGCTGGGTCACGCTAGGTAGGTGACTAAACCCGAGGCGCTGATCATGGTGGTGGACGACGAGCCCAGCATCAGGGATCTGCTCTCCGCCAGCCTGCGCTTCTCCGGGTTCGAGGTGCTGACGGCCGCCGACGGCTACGAGGCCGTGGAAGTGGCCGAGCGCACCTCGCCCGACCTGGTGGTGCTCGACGTGATGCTGCCCGATCTCGACGGGTTCGAGGTGGCCAGGCGCATCACCGCGCCCGTGCTCTTCCTGACCGCCCGCGACGCCACCGAGGACAAGATCGCCGGGCTCGGCGTGGGCGACGACTACGTGACCAAGCCGTTCAGCCTGGAAGAGGTGCAGGCCCGGATCCGGGCCGTCCTGCGCCGCACCAGGGGCGAGAGCACGCCCGCCAGCCGCCTGAAGGTCGCCGACCTGGAGCTCGACGAGAACGCCCGCGAGGTGTGGCGGGGCGGCCGGCCGGTCCGGCTGTCGCCGACCGAGTACAAACTGCTGCACTACTTCATGTCCAACGCCGGCCGGGTGCTGTCCAAGGCGCAGATCCTCGACCACGTGTGGAACTACGACTTCGGCGGCGACGCGGGCGTGGTCGAGTCCTATGTCTCCTACCTGCGGCGCAAGGTCGACGACGTGGAGCCGCGGCTCATCCACACGCTGCGCAGCGTCGGTTACGTGCTGAGAGAGCCGCCGGCGGGCTAGGCGCGAAACGCCGCCACCTGCGGTGGCCGCTGAACGCGGACCACCGTAGCGTGGTCCGTATGGATCTGCTGGGCGCGCTGGAAGGGCTACGTCGCCGGCTCGACGGCGGGCTGTTCCCGCTGGAGATCGGCGAGGCCGCGGTTGACCGGCGCGCGCTCCGGGAGCTGACCGGGCAGCTCGACGACTACCTGCTGCCCCGGCTGCGCGCGATCGACGCGCCGCTGCTGGCCGTCGTCGGCGGCTCCACCGGCGCGGGCAAGTCCACGCTGGTCAACTCGCTGGTCGGGGCCGATGTGGCCGAGCCCGGCGTGCTGCGGCCCACCACGCTGGTGCCCACGCTCGTGGTCAGCCCGGCCGACCACGACTGGTTCATGGGGCCGAACGTGCTGCCCGGCCTCTCGCGCGCCACCGGCTCCGCGGCCGGGGCGCTGCGGGTGGTGACGTCCGACGCGCTCGGCGCGGGGCTGGCACTGCTCGACGCGCCCGACATCGACTCGGTGGTGACCGCCAACCGCGAGCTGGCCGCTCAGCTGCTCGCCGCCGCCGACCTGTGGCTGTTCGTCACGACCGCCGCCCGCTACGCCGACGAGGTGCCGTGGAGCTTCCTGCGCTCGGCCCGCGAGCGGAGCACCGCGCTCGCCGTGGTGCTCGACCGGGCGCCGCCGGAGGCCGTCGAGCCGGTCACCCGCGACCTCGAACGCCTGCTCGTCGAGAACGGGCTCGACGGCACCCGGCTGTTCACCGTGCCGGAGGCGGTGCTGCCCTCGGAGCGGGCGCGGTTGCCCGCCGAGCTGGTCGAGCCGATCGTCGCGTGGCTGACCGGGCTGGCCGCCGACGCCGCCGAGCGGTCCCGGGTCGTCCGCCAGACGCTCTCCGGCGCGCTCGACAGCCTGGCCGCGCGGGTGCCGCCGCTGGCCGCGGCCGTCTCCCGCCAGCGGGCCGGCTTCGACGGGCTGCGCTCGATCGTGGCGGGCGCCTACGCGGGCGGGATGGCCGACTTCGACGAGGGCATGCGCGACGGGTCGCTGCTGCGCGGCGAGGTGCTGGCCCGCTGGCAGGACTTCATCGGCACCGGCGACCTCATGCGGTCGCTGGAGAGCCGCGTCGGCTGGCTGCGTGACCGGATCGTCGGGTTCTTCACCGGGCGGGCGCCCGCCGTGGAGCTGCGTGACGCGCTGGAGAGCGGGGTCGAGTCGCTGATCAGGGGCGCGGCCGACGCCGCCGCCGAGCGCTCTCTGGACGGCTGGTCGGCCGCTCCCGGCGGGCCCGGCATGATCGAGCGCATCGGCGCCGTGGAGGCCGCCCGGCTCGGCCGCGCCTCTTCCGATCTGGCCAAGCGGGCCGAGGCGGCGGTGCGCGGCTGGCAGGAGTTCGTCCTCGATCTCGTACGCCTGGAGGGCTCCGAGAGGCGCACCACGGCCAGGATCGCCTCGTTCGGGGTCAACGGGGCCGGGTTGCTGCTGATGCTGGCCGTGTTCGCCTCGACCGGCGGGCTGACCGGGATCGAGGTGGGCATCGCCGGCGGCACCAGCGTGCTGTCGCAGAAGCTGCTGGAGGCGGTCTTCGGTGACCAGGCCGTGCGCACGCTGACGGTGCGGGCGCGGGAGGACCTGCGGGACCGGGTGCAGGGGCTGCTCGACGAGGAGGCCGCGCGCTACACGGCGCTGCTGGAGGCCATCGAGCCGCCCGAGGGCACGGCCGACGCCCTGCTGGCCGCGGCCGGGTCGGTGCGCGAGCACAGCGGCGACCTGCCCGCCGCACCCGCCCGGCCCGGTCCGCCGGTGTCTCCCGGTCCGCCGGTGGCACCTGATCCGCCGGTGTCCCCCGATCCATCGGCGTCGCCTGGTCCTGGGGCGGCGGGTTCGGGGTCCTCGGGGGCTGAGTCGCTTGGTCCTGAGTCACTGGAGCCTGGGGCGGTGCGTCCTGAGTCTCCTGGGTCGCCTGGTCCTGGGGCGGCGGGTTCGGGTGGGTCGCCTGGTTCTGGGGCGGCGGGTTCGCCTGGTTCGGAGGGGTCGTGAAGTTGCTGCGCCGGAAGGAGGGGCCGTCGCTGGACTCCCGGTTGTCGGCCCTGCTGGAGGCCGCCGAGCTGGGGGAGGGACGGCTGCCCGAGGAGGCGGTGTCGGGGGCGCGGGCGGTGGCCGAACGGGCTGGTGCTCGGCGTGACCTGTCGGTGGCCCACACAGTGGTCGCGCTGGCCGGGGCCACCGGAAGCGGGAAGTCGTCGCTGTTCAACGCCCTGGCCGGGGAGGAGGTGGCGGCCGTGGATGTCACCAGGCCCACGACCTCCTCGGCCCAGGCGGTGCTGTGGGACGGGACGGGAGCGGGTCCGCTCCTCGACTGGCTGGACATCTTCGAACGCCACACCGCCGCGGCCTCCCGTACCGGCTCGGAGGCTGCCGATTCCGACGACTTGTCCGGACTTATCCTGCTAGATCTTCCCGACCACGATTCCATCCGGCTCTCCCACCGGCTGGAGGTCGACCGCCTGGTGGAGCTGGTCGACCTGCTCGTGTGGGTGGTGGATCCGCAGAAGTACGCCGACGCCGCGCTGCACGAGCGCTACCTGCGCCCGCTGGCCAGGCACCGCGACGTGATGGTGGTGGTGCTCAACCAGATCGACCGGCTGCCGCCGAACGCGGTCCGGCGCTGTCTCGACGACCTGCGCCGCCTTCTCGACGAGGACGGCCTGTCCGGCGTCCCGGTGCTGGCCGCCTCCGCCCGGACGGGTGCGGGCGTCGACGAGCTCCACGCGCTGCTGGACGAGCGGGTCGCCGAACGCGTGTCCTGGGCCGCTCGCTTGTCGGCGGACGTGACCACCGCCGCTGACCTGCTCACCGGCGCGGCCACGAGCGCGGCCACCCGTGCCGTCACCAGCGCCGTCACCAGCGCCGTCACCAGCGCCGTCACCAGCGCCGTCACCAGCGCCGTCACCAGTGGCGCCACGGGTGCGGCCACGAGCGCCGCCGCCGGCCCGCCGGTGGCGGGGCCCCAGCCGGGGATGCTGGCCGCGGGCCGCGACATCGCCGTTTCCGGCGAGCCCGCCGCGCTGCCCGCCGTCACCGGTGACGTCTCGGCGGGACGAGGTCTCACGAAGGCGCTGGCCGGGGCCGCCGGGGTGCCGCTCGTGGTGGCGGCCGTGGCCAAAGGACACCGCCATCGGGCCGTCGTGGCCACCGGCTGGCCGGTCACCCGGTGGATGCGCAGGTTCAGGCCCGACCCGCTGCGCCGGCTGCGCATCGGCACCGGCTCCGCCCGCGGCGCCGATCCCGAGATCGTCGGGCGCACGTCCGTTCCGGCCGCCGGCACCGTACAGAGGGCACAGGTCGACTCCGCCATCAGGGACGTCGGCGACGCCGCGGCGGCCGGGCTGCCGGAGCGGTGGGCGGCGGCGGTGCGGCGGGCGGCCCGCGCGCGGTCGGCGGAGCTGGCCGACGCCGTGGACCGGGCCGTGGCCACGACCTCGCTGCGGGCCACCAGGAGGCCGCGCTGGTGGAAGGCGGTGGGCGTGTTGCAGTGGCTGGTGTTCGCGACCATGGCCGCGGGCGCGCTCTGGCTGGGAGTGCTGTTCGGGATGGACTACCTGCGCCTGCCCCAGCCGCCCTTGCCGACGCTGGGCGAGGTGCCCTGGCCGACCGTGCTGCTCGCCGGTGGGGCGCTGGCCGGGGTGGTGATCGCGCTGCTGTCGCGACTGGCCGCCTGGGCGGGCGGGCGTCGCCGTGCTCGCCGTACGGCCAAGGCCCTGCGTGCGGCGATCCACGAGGTGAGCGACGAGTACGTGCTGCGACCCGTGGAGGAGGAGCTCGGCAGGTACACCAGGTTTCGCGAGGCCGTCGCGCTGGCCCGCGCCTGAGAGCGAGGGTCAGGACGGTCGCAGCCGGGCGAAGGCGTGGCCGATCGGGGTCGCCCGATCGCCGTCGCCGGGGTCCGATGGCCTGTTCAGCGGGGAGTCAGGACGGTCGCAGCCGAGTGAAGGCGTGGCAGACGGGGTCGCCTGATCGTCGTTGCCCGGGTCCGACGGCCTGTTCAGTCGCCGCCGAGCGGGCCGGCGACGGTGAGAAGGGCGTCGAGGAGAGGGCGCAGGAGGGGGTGGGAGTCGGCTCCGCGCCGGATGGCCGCGAACACCCGGCGCTCAGGGCCGGGAGCGGGGCGTACGACCACCCCCGAGAGCGCCATGTCACGTAGCGCGAGCCGTGGCACGAGGGCCACCCCCGCGCCCGCGCCGACCAGCGCCACCACGGCACGGAAGTCGTCGGAGCAGTGCGCGAACCGGGGCGTGAAGCCCGCCCGCTCGCACGCGAACGCGATCACGTCGTGCACGGGATTGCCCGGATACGGCCCGATCCACGTCTCGTCGCCAAGGCTGCCCAGCGAGATCGACGCCGGCTGCCCGCCGGCACCGGCCGGGGCGGACGGCGATGGCGTGATCGGCCCGCTGGTGTCGGCCAGGATGTGGTGCCGGGGTGCGGGCGGTCCGCTGGTGGTCGCCAGGGTGTGGTGCTGGGGTGCGGGCGGTCCGCTGGTGGTCGCCAGGGTGTGGTGCTGGGGTGCGGGCGGTCCGCTGGTGGTCGCCAGGGTGTGGTCGTGGGGGAGGACCAGGTCGAAGGGCTCGGCGTACAGGGGGAGGAGGGACAGGCGGCGGTCGGCGGCGTCGGGGGCACCGCGGTATTCGACCGCGATCGTGAGATCGGCCTCGCCGTCCAGGAGCATGGTCAGGCCGTGGTCGCCCTCGGCGTCGCGTACGCGGATCTGGAGGCCGGGCGCCTGCCCGCGCAGCCGGGCGATCGCGGGGGAGAGGACGGCGCTGATCGCGGTGGCGAAGCAGGCCACCGTCACCTCGCCCGCCGCGCCCGTGGTGTAGGCGGCGACCTCGGCCTGGGCGCGTTCGAGCTGGGCGAGCACCTCGTTCGCGTGGCGGATCATGATGCGGCCGACTGCGGTGAGGTGCACGCCGCGCCCGTCGCGGGTGAGCAGCCGGTGGCCCACCTCGTGTTCGAGCGCGGCCAGTTGCTGGGACACGGCCGACGGGGTCAGGTGGAGGGTGGCGGCCGCGGCGGTGACCGTGCCGTGGTCGGCCACCGCGCGCAGCGTGCGCAGGCGCCGCGTGTCTATCACGCAGCGAGGATACAGAGCGCCGGGCGCCCGGCCGTCGCGGGCCGGGTGGTCAGCCGCGGGCCTGGACGAACGCCTCCACGGCGCGGTCGACGTCGTCGGTGGTGTGCGCGGCCGACAGCTGGACCCGGATCCGGGCCTGGCCGTGCGGCACCACCGGGTAGGAGAAGCCGATCACATAGATGCCCAGGTCGAGCAGGCGCTCGGCCATCGCGCCGGCCGCGGCGGCGTCGCCGATCATCACCGGGACGATCGGGTGGTCGCCGGGCAGGATGTCGAACCCGGCCCGCGTCATCCTGTCGCGGAACCTCGCGGTGTTGGCGCGCAGCCGCTCGCGGGCCTCGCTGGACGTCTCCAGCAGGTCGAGGATGCGCAGCGAGGCGGAGGCGATGACGGGGGCGAGGGAGTTGGAGAACAGATAGGGGCGGGAACGCTGGCGCAGCAGCTCGCAGATCTCCTTGCGGGCCGATACGTAGCCGCCGCTGGCCCCGCCGAGCGCCTTGCCGAGCGTGCCGGTGATGATGTCGACCCGGTCGGTGACGCCGTGCAGCTCGGGGGTGCCGCGGCCGGTGGGGCCGACGAAGCCGACGGCGTGCGAGTCGTCGACCATGACCATCGCGTCGTAGCGGTCGGCCAGGTCGCAGATCTCCCCGAGCGGCGCGAGGTAGCCGTCCATGGAGAAGACGCCGTCGGTGACGATGAGTTTCCGGCGCGCGTCGGACGCCTCCTTCAGCCGCGCCTCCAGCTCGGCCATGTCGCGGTTGGCGTAGCGCAGCCGCCGCGCCTTCGACAACCGGATGCCGTCGATGATGCTCGCGTGGTTGAGCGCGTCGGAGATGACCGCGTCCTGCTCGTCGAGCAGGGTCTCGAAGACGCCGCCGTTGGCGTCGAAGCACGAGCTGTAGAGGACGGTGTCCTCCATGCCGAGGAACTCCGACAGCCGGGCCTCGAGCTCCTTGTGCACCTCCTGGGTGCCGCAGATGAAGCGGACCGAGGCCATGCCGAAGCCCCAGCGGTCGAGCGCCTGCTTGGCGGCCTCGATCACGGCCGGATGGTCGGCCAGGCCGAGGTAGTTGTTGGCGCAGAAGTTGAGCACCTCGCGCCCGGCCACGCTCACCGACGCGCTCTGCGGGGTGGTGATCACCCTTTCGGGCTTGAGCAGCCCGGCCTCGGTGATCTCGTCGAGCGTCGTACGCAGTTGCTCGCGCACGTTCGTGAACATCAAGCGCTCCTGTTCAAGGTCGTGGCCGCTTCGGCCTTCGCTGGCTCGTTTGTCGCTCTCTCCGGCCGAGCTCCTCCGCTCGTGTTCATGGTCGTGGCCGCTTCGGCCTTCGCTGGCTCGTTTGTCGCTCTCTCCGGCCGAGCTCCTCCGCTCCAGTCCAGGATGACCTTGCCGGTGCGGCCGCTCGCGGCCGTGTCGAAGGCGGCGTCGAAGTCGTGGTAGGGGAACCGGTCGGTGATCACCGGCGTCAGGTCAAGCCCCTTCTCCAGCAGGACCGACATGTTGTACCAGGTCTCGTACATCTCGCGGCCGTAGACGCCCTTGATGGTGATCATCGAGGTGACGATCGTGGCCCAGTCGACCGCGAACTCCTCGGCGGGCAGCCCGAGCATGGCGATCTTCCCGCCGTGCGTCATGCTCGCGATCATGTCGCGCATCGCCTGCGGGTTGCCCGACATCTCCAGTCCCACGTCGAAGCCCTCGCGCATGCCCAGCCGGCGCATGCCGTCGGCGATCGAGGTCTGGCCGACGTTGAGCGCGAGGGCGACGCCCAGCTTCCCGGCCAGGTCGAGGCGTTCGGGGCTGACGTCGGTGATCACGACGTTGCGCGCGCCCACGTGGGTGGCCACCGCCGCCGCCATCAGCCCGATCGGGCCCGCACCGGTGATCAGCACGTCCTCGCCGACCAGCGGGAACGACAGCGCGGTGTGCACGGCGTTGCCGAACGGGTCGAAGATGGCCGCCACGTCGGGGTCGACGGGGGAGCGGTGCACCCACACGTTGGAGGCGGGCAGCGTGACGTACTCGGCGAACGCGCCGTCACGGTGGACGCCGAGGCCCACGGTGTTGCGGCACAGGTGGCGCCGCCCGGCCATGCAGTTGCGGCACTTGCCGCAGACGAGGTGACCCTCGCCGCTGACCAGGTCGCCGACCGAGATGTCCTCCACGCCGGGCGCGACCTCGACCACCTCGCCGCTGAACTCGTGTCCGACGATGAGGGGAAGTTTCAGAGTTTGCCGAGCCCAGTCGTCAAATTTCCGTATATGCAGGTCAGTGCCGCATATGCCGGTACGTAGCACCTTGATCAGCACCTCGCCCGGCCCCAGCACCGGCTCCGGCACGTCGACCAGCCAGAGACCGGTTTCGGCCCTCTCCTTGACCAGCGCTTTCATGGCTCAATCTCCCCCTCATCCGAACCTTACGCACTGTGCCCGGTTCGCAGCGGGCATGTCCATCGAGGGATTCTTAAATGCCCCCACAGCTCCGCTTCACGCCGCAGGCCGGGTGCCAGGGTGCCCGTGACACAGGACTAGATTGCTGCCGTACCACGAGGAGAGGACGTCAGTGGAAGACCTGCGCATCGGAGTCATCGGCCTCGGCCTGCGCGCCAACCTCGCCCTGGCCGCGCACCGGCCGGGAAGGGGGTCGGTCGTGGCCGCCCTGTGCGACTCCGATCCGGCGGTGCTCAAGAGCCAGGCCGAACGCTTCGACGCGGAGTTCCTGACCGAGGACCACCGCCGGCTGCTCGGCCGCGATGATCTCGACGCGGTCGTCGTGATGACGCCCGACGACACGCACGAGCGCATCGCGATCGACTGCCTCCGGGCCGGAAAGGCCCTCTACCTGGAGAAACCCCTCGCCATCACCGTGGAGGGCTGCGACAACATCCTGCGCGAGGCGCGGCGCACCGGCACCCGCCTGTACGTCGGGCACAACATGCGCCACATGGGCGTGGTCCGGCTGATGCGCGACATCATCCGGCGCGGCGACATCGGCGAGCCGAAGACCGTCTGGGTGCGCCACTTCGTGTCCTACGGCGGCGACTACTACTTCAAGGACTGGCACGCCGACCGCAGCCGCACCACGGGCCTGCTCCTGCAGAAGGCCGCGCACGATCTCGACGTGATCCACTGGCTGGCCGGAGGCTACACCACCCGGGTCAACGCCCTCGGCGACCTCGTGCTCCACGGCGACCTGCCCCGCCGCCCACCGGGCACGCCGCGCCCCGAGGGGTGGCTGAGGGAGTTCGAGTGGCCGCCGACCAGCCGCACCGACCTCAACGACGTCGTCGACGTCGAGGACGTGTCGGTGATGAACATGCGCCTGGACAACGGCGTCATCGCGGCCTACCAGCAGTGCCACTTCTCTCCCGACTACGTGCGCAACTACACGGTGATCGGCACCGAGGGCCGGCTGGAGAACTTCGGCGACAGGCCGGGCGACACCGTCAAGGTGTGGAACACCGGGCCGTCCGCCTACCGGGACGACGCCGACATCACCTACCGGGTGCCCGACGCCGTCGGATCGCACGGCGGCGCGGACACGGCGATCATGGCGGAGTTCTGCCGGTTCGTCAGGGAGGGCGGGGTCACCGACACCTCCCCGGTGGCGGCCCGGATGAGCGTGGCGGCGGGCTACATGGCCACGATGTCGCTGCGCGACGGCGGCATGCCGTACGACATCCCGCCCGTCGACCCGGAGCTCGCCGCGTACTTCGACCGCGGCCAGCGCTGACCGGCCCCCCACGGATCGTGCGGGAACCGGATGGCGCGAGTGGACAGTAGCTCTATGTGGACATGTCGATGCGTGCCCAGATACGTGACGGGAACCCGGCGGCCTTCGAGGAGCTCTTCGACGACTACGCGAAGGCCGTCTACAACCATGCCTTCCGCCTGACCGGCAACTGGTCGGCGGCCGAGGACGTGATGGCGCTGACCTTCCTGGAGGCGTGGCGCTTACGCGGCCGGATCGACCCCGAGGGCGGGTCGATCCGGCCGTGGCTGCTCGGCATAGCCACCAACGTGGCCCGCAACGCCCGCCGGGCCTCGCGCCGCCACGACGACGCGCTGGCCAGGCTGCCCAGGGGCGAGGTGGTGCCCGACTTCGCCGACGAGGTCGTGGACCGCATCGAGGACGCCGGGCGGCTGGCCGCCGTCCGCGACGCCTACGGATCGCTGCGCCGCCAGGAACAGGACGTGTTCGCACTCTGCGTGTGGGCCGGGCTCGACTACGCGGAGGCCGCCGAGGCGCTCGGCATCCCGGTGGGCACGGTACGGTCCCGGCTGTCACGAGCCCGCAGAAAACTCGCGAAACATGCGGAACCACCACCCCGAACTCGACAGGTAGCAGGTGACCGAGGCCCCGCGAAGGAGGAGATCCGATGAACTGGCCGGCCGAGCGCGATCTTCCCGAGGGCCGTCACCGACTGCTCAAGGAGTTCGTGATGACCGAGATCGACAAGAAGCAGCCGAAGCGCGGATGGCTGCGTCCTCTTGTGCTGGCTCCCGCCCTGGTGGGGGCGGCAGCGGTGGCGGTCGCCGTGCCGCTGCTCTTCGGCGGCGCCCCCGCCTACGCCGTCACCGACAACCCCGACGGCACCATCCAGGTCCAGATCAACGAGGTCAGGAACCCGGAGGCGCTGGAGGTCACGCTCCGGGAGCACGGGGCCAACGTGGTCGTCGACTACGTCCCCCAGGGCAAGAAGTGCGGTCCCGAGCCCCGCAGTGAGCGTTTCCTGTCGAAGGAGGAGGCGCCGCTGACCGTCTTCCCGCCGCCGGAGCCCGGCGAGCCGGGCTTCACCATCGACCCGAGCGTCATCAAGGAGGGACAGACGGGGGTGCTCGAGTTCACCGTCATCGAGGTCGAGGGGGCCGGCACGGTCGCCGGCGTCTGGGCGCGCGTCGCGGACGGGCCGGTGGCCGACTGCGAGCTGTTCGACACCACGGACGCGCCGCTGTCCCACTGATCGTTCGCGGCGGGCCGTCCCGGGCTCACGGGGGCGGCGGCCATGCCGACGGAGGCGCCCGTCGCACATCGCGTGCGACGGGCGCCTTGTCGCGTATGCCATCGCTTTACGTAGTCGCGACGCGACTTTTAGTAGGGGCTCCAGGGGTGGAAAGGCCGTTCTAACTGTGCAACACTGTTGCACAGTTAGAACATGGTCGGTCGAGGTAGACACCAGAACAACGAGATCAACGCGGTGCTCAAGGCCATCCGCAAGATCAATAGTGCGATCTCCGTCGAGGAAGATCACAACGGACACCGCTGGGGGTGGATCACGTGCGCGTGCAAAGACAAACCCATGGTTATCACCTGTACGCCTCGCAACCCCGGCAGTCATGCCAAGCAGATCCGACAATGGGCGACCCGGCACAGCGAGTGCATGAGCGACGAGCAAGAGGAGACCTCATGACCATCTGGGACTTCCGGGTCATGCTCAACCGTGAGCCCGACGCTGATGAGTACAACCAGCTCGTCGAGGCGGGCATGGACGACTGTGCCCTGGTCGGAGGCTCTCAGCCCTACTTCATGTGTGATCGCGAGTCCGACAGCCTTCTGGAGGCCGTCGCGTCCGTCCTCATCCAGATCAGAGAGGTCAGGGGATTGTGGGCGGTCAGCGTGGCCCATGATGACGCGGTCACGCTGGGGGACGCGGCTCGGCGGCATGGGGGGCGTACGCAGGCGAGCCTGCGGCAACTCGCCAGCGGGCAGCGCGGTCCGGGCGGCTTTCCGGAGCCGCTCATCGAGGCCGACAACGTCAGCGTCTACTCGTGGGCCGAGATCTCCGAATGGTTGCGCACCAAGATGGGTGACGACATCCCTCGCGGCAACCGCGACATCGCCCTCGCCGACGCGGCGGTCAAGCTCGCCTGCCGGGCCAGAGCCATGCACCAGGAACCTCTGGTCCGCCGCCTGGTCGAAGTGGCCTGACAGCCCTGCGGGCCGATCGGTCCGGCGGTCCGGCCAGTCCGGCCAGTCCGGCCGATCCGATCGGTCCGATCGGTCCGATCGGCCCGGACCGGCCTGGTCCTGACGGCCAGCCGACCGGCCACCGGCCACCGGCCACCGGCCACCGGCCACCGGCCACCGGGCTCTACGAGACGGGCCGCCGCACCTGCCTGCGGCCCGGCGAGTCGTGGGGAACGGGCAGCGGCCCGCCGGGTCGTACGGGCGGGCCGGACAGGCCAAGGTGCCCGTCGCGTGGTTGCGGCGGGCACCTGGGCGGGATGGGGCGGTCAGTGTTCCCGGTGTTCCTGACGTTCGCGGTCGAGGTCCGGGAAGGCGGCGGCGGGCTCGTCGACGGCCTGGGTCAGTTGGCGAGGGCCGCTCGGAGAGGTGGCGTCCTGGGCGTCGGCCACGGCCTCGGCGGCCGCCTCCGAAGCCTTGACGACCTCTTCCTCCTCCATGGCCGACGACACCGGCGCCTCGCGGGTGGCGGCGGACTTGGGCAGGACTTCGGTGAACGCCTTGGACACGCCCTGCAGGGCCGAGGTGACCTCGCTGGGGATGACCCAGAACGTGTTGCCCTCGCCCTGCGCGAGCTGCGGCAGCACCTGGAGATACTGGTAGGCGAGCAGCTTGGGGTCGGGGTCGTTGCGGTGGACGGCCTGGAAGACCTGGTCGATGGCCCGTGACTGGCCTTCGGCTTCGAGGATCGCGGCGGTGCGCTGGCCCTCGGCCCGCAGGATGCGGCTCTGCTTGTCACCTTCGGCCGTGAGGATCTGCGACTGGCGGGCGCCTTCGGCGTTGAGGATCGCGGCCCGCTTGTCGCGTTCGGCCCGCATCTGCTTCTCCATGGCGTCCTTGATGGTCTTGGGCGGGTCGATCGCCTTGACCTCGACGCGGTTGACGCGGATGCCCCACTTGCCGGTGGCCTCGTCGAGCACGCCGCGCAGCTGGCTGTTGATGGTGTCGCGGGAGGTGAGGGTCTTCTCCAGGTCCATCGAGCCGATCACGTTACGCATCGTGGTGACGGTGAGCTGCTCGATCGCCTGGATGTAGTTGGCGATCTCGTAGGCCGCCGCCCGCGGGTCGGTGACCTGGAAGTAGAGGACATTGTCGATCTCGACGACCAGGTTGTCCTCGGTGATGACCGGCTGCGGGCGGAAGGTCACGACCTGCTCGCGGAGGTCGATCATGGGGTAGACGCGGTCGACGTAGGGGATGACGAAGTTAAGGCCGGGCTTGAGCGTGCGATGGTAGCGGCCGAGGCGCTCGACGTTGCGAGCTCGGGCCTGGGGCACGATCCGCACCGCCTTGAGCACCGTGAACGCCGCGAACAAGATGATGAGAATCCCGACTACCAACAGCGGATCCATGATCACTCCCGGGGATATACGAGGGCGGTCGCGCCCTCGATCTCGATGACGTCGACGGTCGCCCCTGCGGGGATCACCAGGGTCTCGTCATAGGCGCGGGCCGACCATTCCTCGCCCCCGATGCGGACCCTGCCCTCGCGCCCGGTGACCTCGGCCACCACGTAGGCGGGCTTGCCGACGAGTGCTTCCACGCCGAAGCGTTTCAACTGTGGCTGGCGGACGTGACGTGTGGCGATCGGCCGGATCACGACGAGCCCGGCCGCTGAAGACAGGACGAAGACGAGCAGTTGCAGGGGAACCGGCAGGCCGATGGCCGCGGTGGCCGCGGTGAGCAGGGCGGCGGCGCCGAGCAGTCCGAGCGCCATCGTGACGGTGAAGATCTCCGCCACCCCGAGGACTACCGCGAGGATTATCCAGATGATCCATTCATCCATGCTCCGGCCCTCCTAATAGGACAACGGGCCTTTGTCCGTGATTGGTTCCCCTTCCCCTACCGTAGTCGTCGTTTCACTGCTGTGGCAGGGGCGATGTGGGGGTGGAGAGCTTCTCACGGGGGTCGGCGAGCGCGCTGCCGACCAGCCACCGGTCCCAGGGGAGCTGCCAGTATCCCCAGCCGTTGTCCCACGCGAGCTCGCGGTCGGTGCCGTTGATCGTCACCGGGTCGCCGCGCAGCGTGCCGGCGTAGAACCAGGCGGCCTGGTCAGGCCGGGCGTTGATGCAGCCGTGGCTGACGTTGCTCGTGCCCTGGGCCCACAGGTTGTCCTTGGCGTGGACGTACTCGCCGCTGTCGGAGATGCGGACGGCGTGGTCGATCAGCACGTCGTAGTAGCCGGGCTCGCCCTTGACCCGGCCCGGCGAGATCATGCGGACGGGGTTGCCCTTGTCCATGGTCAGGTGGACGCCGCTGGTCGTGGTGTATTCGCGGGTGGTGGCCATGCCGGCGCTGATCGCCATGCGTTGCACGATCCGGTCGTCGCGCCGGACCTCCATCTGGTGGGTGCGGGTGTCGATCGTGCTGGTCTGCTCGCGGCCCACGGTGAAGGCGAACGTGCGGTCGGCCGTGCCGGTGACGCCGGGGGCCGAGCGTACGCCGGCCAGGTGGGCGGTGACGGTGACCTGCTGGCGGGGAGTCCAGTAGACGCGGGGGCGATAGACGATCTGGGTGTCGCTGGTCCAGTGCCACGCGCCCTCGACGGGGGTCGCCGTGCCCACCTCCAGCGCCCGCTCCACGGCCGCCTTGTCGCGTACCGGGGTGTCGAAGTCGAGGATGATCGGCATGCCCACCCCGACGGTCTCGCCGGGCAGCGGCACGGCCGAGGCCAGCCCGAAGGTGTGTTCGGCCGGGCGGGTGCGGAAGCGGCCCATCGTCACGGTCGGGGGGCCACCAGGGGGCGCCGCGGTGACGGTCACCGTGTATTCGGCCCCGGGTTTCAGGGTCCAGTCGGAGCGCCAGGTGGTGTGGGTCGCGTTGAGCCTGCCCGGCACCGCCCTGCCCCCGGCGTGGGCGACGACCCTGGTCAGGATGCCGCCCCGCGCCCTGACCAGGAGCCCCTTGTCGGTGGGCGCCCGCCTGAGGTCGAAGGCGGGCGACACCTGGACGACGGGTGGCACGGGCGGCGGCGCCTCGGCAGTCACCGCGCCGCAGCTCGTGATGAGGAAGAGGGCGACGACCATGATCACCGCGACTCGCCGCATCTCACTCCTGCTCTCCGGGGAAGGGAACCCCCTAGGGTAGCGGTGAGTCAGATGGCGAGCACGTCGAGTGACTTATCGGATGGTCCCGACAACCTCTCCCAAAGTGCGGCCGGCGGCGGTGGCGCGGATGATCACGGTGTCGCCGTCCTCCAGGAACGTCCTGGTCTCGCCGTTCGCCAGCTTGATCGGGTCGCTGCCGTTCCAGCTCAGCTCGATGAGCGAGCCTCGCTCCTCGCGTTGCGGGCCGGAGATCGTGCCGCTGGCGAACAGGTCGCCGGTGCGCAGCGACGCGCCGTTCGCGGTGAGGTGGGCCAGCATCTGGTCCGGCGTCCAGTACATGCTCGGGTACGGCGGCCGGGAGACGAGCTCGCCGTTGAGCCACACCTCGACCGTGATGTCCAGCCCCCAGTCGCCCTGCCTGCGCAGGTAGTCGAGCGGCTCGGGATCCTGCGGACGGCCGGGGATCCTCGGCAGCGCCTCCAGCGGCGTGATCCAGGGCGAGACGGAGGTGGCGAACGACTTGCCGAGGAACGGCCCGAGCGGCACGTACTCCCAGGCCTGGATGTCGCGTGCGCTCCAGTCGTTGACCAGCGTCACTCCGAACACGTGGTCCTCGAACGCCCCCGCCGGAGCGCCGAGCTCCGACGGCACGCCGACGACGAAGCCCAGCTCGGCCTCGATGTCGAGCTTGGCGCTCGGCCCGAACACGCCCGCCTTCAGCTGGCCGCTCGGCCGCCTGACCGGGGTGCCGGAGACCACGACCGTGCCCGACCTGCCGTGGTAGCCGACGGGCAGGTGGCGCCAGTTGGGCAGCAGCGGCTCGGCGTCCGGCCGGAAGATGCGGCCGATGTTGGAGGCGTGGTCGAGCGAGCAGTAGAAGTCGACGTAGTCGGCCACCTCGAACGGCATGTGCAGGCGCACCTGCTCCAGCGGGATCAGGTGCGCCTCGGTGACCGAGAGGTCGCTGGTGAGCTTCGCCTGGATCAGCGTCCGGGTGTCGTGCCAGGCGGTGCGCCCGCGGGCCATGAAGGGGTTGAGCGAGGGGGCGGCGAACACCTCGTCGTGCAGCGCGGCGGCCAGGTCGAGCACCCTGTCGCCGTAGCGCACCCCCACCCTGGGCGCCTCGCCGCGCCGGGAGAACACCCCGTAGGGCAGGTTGTCCACTCCCCAGGTCACGCTTCCTCCTCCTTGATCAGTCCGAGTCCCGGTCCGGGTCCGCGGGTCACGCCTTCTCCTCGATCAGTCCGAGCGTGCGCAGGTCCTCCAGGGGCGCGCTGGTGTTGCAGGAGCCGTAGCTCACCAGCAGCCGGCGCGCGTGCTCGGCGGTCTCCGGGGAGACCGACTGCGCCATCCGTACGAGGTGGCCCACGTCGGTGGTGCGCAGCACGGGCGCGGGGTCGCGGTGTTCGGCGGCCTCGCAGACGGCGAGCAGCAGATTGAGGAAGCCGTGGCGGTCGACGCCGAGCGACGGGTCGAAGTGGCGGATGGCGTGGTGCAGCCCGGCCGTGGCCTTGAACGGGATGTCGTGTTCGGCGCAGAACCGGATGAACGCCGCGAGGTGCTCGACCGGCGGGAACGCCTCGGCCGTCTCGCCGCCGCAGCGCACCTTCAGCCCGACGCCCTCCGGCACGTCGCCGCTGCCCTTGCGGGCCGGCACCTCGACGAACAGGCGCACGCCCGGAGGCAGCCGGTCGGCCATCTTCCGGGCCAGGTCGGCGACCGACGTCTCGGCCGGCAGGGGTATCTCGACCAGGTCGACCGGCAGGTCGTCGAACGGCGGGAGCTCCGGCGTGTCCACGATCAGGCCGATTCGGCCCGGCACGAAGCTCTCGCGGCGCAGGCCGTCGAGGCGGCTGGCCGGGCAGAGGAAGCGCTGGGTCAGGACCGGGTTGCCCAGCCGCTGATCGCGCTCGTGGCGGCTCAGCGCCTCGTCCATGTGCAGTGAGGTCGGCGGGAACAGGCCCGCGTCGTCGACCAGTGAGTGGTAGAGGACGCTCATCGTGACCAGGTCCAGGCGTAGCCGGGGTCCTCGCAGGACAGGGCGCCCTGGCCGAGGTCGAGCGGGCGGAACGTGTCGACCATCACGGCCATCTCGCTGGTGGTCGTGACGCCGCGGCCGACCGCCTCGATGACCGCCTCCACCGCTCCCGGCTGCGGCCCGTGGGTGAAGCCGGCGGGGTGCAGCGAGATCGACCCGACGTCGATGCCGGAGCCCCTGCGCGCGGAGTAGTCGCCGCCGACGTAGAACATGAACTCGTCGGAGTCGACGTTGTGGTGGTTGTAGGGGATCGGCACCGAGTCGGGATGGAAGTCGAGCGGACGCGGGCAGAACGAGCACACCACGAAGCCGGGCCCCTCGAACGTCTGGTGCACCGGGGGCGGCGCGTGGGTCCGTTTCACGATCGGCTCGAAGTCCTCGATGTTGAACGCGTACGGGTAGAGGCAGCCGTCCCAGCCGACCACGTCGAACGGGTGGTGGCGGTAGACCAGCCTGGTCAGCCCGCCCCGGGTGCGCACCAGCACCGGCACCTCCTCGCCCTCGACGACGAGCGGCTCGGCGGGGCCGCGCAGGTCGCGCTCGCAGTAGGGGGCGTGCTCCAGGAACTGGCCATGCTGCGACAGGTAGCGTTTGGGCGGCCTGATGTGCCCGGACGCCTCGATGACCAGGGCGTTGACCTGACCGGTGGGCACCCAGCGATGGATCGTCCCGGTCGGGATGACGACGTAGTCGCCCTCGCCGGCCTCGATGGCGCCGTACGTGGACTCGAACCTGACCCGGCCGCGCTGGATGTACACGCACTCGTCGCCCATCGAGTTGCGATACAACTCGCTGGGCGCGTCGCTCGTGGCGTACGACAGCCGGACGTCGGCGTTGCCCGCCAGCAGGATGCGGCCGGCCACCAGGTCGCCGGCGCCGGCCAGTTCCGGGGTGCGGAAGTGGCGTGGCGAGAGCGGCAGGTTGGGCTCCAGGCGTGTCTCCGTGACCGGTGTGACCGCCTCGGCCTTGACGATGGCGGTGGGGAGGTGACGGTGGTAGAGCAGCGAGGAGTCGGACGAGAAGCCTTCCTCGCCCATGAGCTCCTCCGCGTACAGGCCGCCGTCGGGTCGCCTGAACTGCACATGGCGCTTGCGGGGCACCTCGCCCACGACGCGGTAGTACGGCATCAGCCCTCCAGGGTCCGATTATCGGACACTTATGTCCTCTATATGTGATTACCGTCGTTCATCGCTCACGCGATGTCAACCCAGGGCGCCGGCCAGCTCCGCGGCCGCCTCGACGACACGCGGTCCGGCCGACTCGTCCAGCGAGCCGAACGTCACCACCCCCACCGACGCCTCCAGCCACGGCAACCCGGTGACCGGGGCGGCGATGCCCCGGGCTCCCTCTTGCAACTGCCCCTCTGTCACGAGATAGTCCGTCCGTCCTTCGCGCAGGGCCAGGATCGCCTGCCCCGCCGCGCCTTTCGCCAGCGGATGCCGTGAGCCCTCCCGGTAGGCCACGTGCATGTGGGTCCACGACGGCTCGACCACCGCCACGGCCAGCCCGTCGTCGCCCTCGGCCACGGTGAGGTGCGCGGTGGCGCCGACCTCTTCGGCCAGCCGTCGCAGCGCGGGCAGCGCCGCCGCGCGCAGCAGCGGTTGCACGGCCTGGGCCAGCACCAGCACCCCGAACCCGAGGTGCACCCGGCCGTCGGCGTCACGGCGGACGAAGCCCTCGTTGAGCAGCGTGGTCAGCAGCCGATAGATCACGGGACGGGCCAGCGACAGCTCGTTGCTCAGCTCGGTCGGGGTGCGCCCGCCCCTTCCGTCGGCGAGCAGCCTCAGCAGGCGGAGTCCGCGTTCGAGAGTCTGGGCTGATTCAGCGGCCATGGATCCGATTATCTATCCACTGCGCGGGCGTGATCGTTCGGCTGATCATCGCCTGCCCCTTGCGCCGGACGCGATCCTCCGGTCACGGTGGTCCCATGAAATCGGTCATTGTGGTCGGGGCGGGCATTTGGGGGTCGTCTCTGGCCCTACGTCTCGCCGAAACCGGCTGGCGCGTGACGCTGGTCGAGCAACACAAACCCGGGCATGTACGCCAGGCAAGCGCGGGCGAGACCCGGTTGCTGCGCTGCTGCCACGGCACCGACGACTGGTACGCCCGGCTGGCCTGGAAGGCGCGGGACGGCTGGCGGCGGCTGGGCGAGCGGGCCGGCGAGGAGTTGTACCACGAGGCGGGCATGCTGTGGTTCGCCGGCACCCCGGACGGCTGGGAGAGCGCCAGCGCCCGAGTCCTGAAAAATCTGGATATCCCGTGTGAGGTGCTGGACCCGGCCGACGGGGCCCGGTTCTTCCCCGACTTCCGGGGCGACGACCTCAGTTTCCTGCTCTGGGAGCCGAAGGCGGGCGTGATCAGGGCCCGGCGGGCGACCCAGGTGACCGCCAGACTGGCCGAGGCTGCCGGGGTCCGGCTGGTCAGGGCGCGGGCGGTGCCGGTGGCCGGGGCGGAGTCGCCGTACGAGTGCGCGGTCGACGTCGACGGTGAGGTGCTGCGCGCCGACACGGTGGTGTGGGCGTGCGGCGCGTGGCTGCCGGGGCTGTTCGACACGCCGTTGTTCGACACCCAGCTGACCGTCACCAAGCAGGACACCCTGCACTTCGCGGTGCCCGCCGCGTGGACCACGCCGGGCACGCCCGCCTGGGTCGACTACGGGGCCTCCGCCTACGGGCACGGCGACGTCGACGGGGTGGGCATGAAGGCCACCTCCGACGCCGAGGGCGGGCCGTTCGACCCGGAGGACGGCGAGCGGGTGGTCGACCCGGCCGGTGTCGAGCTGGTCAGGGGTTACCTGAGGCGCAGGTTCCCCTCGCTGGCCGGGGCGCCGGTGCTGTTCAGCCAGGTATGCCAGTACGCGCTCACGCCCGACGCCGAGTGGATCGTCGCGGAGGCGTCGCCCGGCGTCTGGCTGCTCGGCGGCGACTCGGGCCACGGCTTCAAGCACGCCCCGGCGCTGGCCGAGTACGTGGCCGGCGTGCTCGGCGGCGACCACGAGCCGGAGCCGCGCTTCGGGCTGCACCACCGCGTCCCGTCGCGCGGCCTGCGCACGAGCGGGGCCACCGGGTAGCGGGCGCCGGTCAGCCGGTGGCGGGCTGGGGCACGGGGGCGGGCGCGCGCAGGTTGCGTATCCCGGGCGACAGCAGGGCCGCGAGCGTCGAGAGCAACACGATGGCGCCGCAACCGATCAGCGCGGCCCGCGTGCCGACCAGGGCCGCCACCGGCCCGGCCAGCATGAGCCCGACCGGCCCGAACATCAGCGACCCGAGCGCGTCGTAGGAGCTGACCCGCGACAGCGACTCCGCCGGCACCTCCCGCTGCATGGTCGTGTACCAGAGCACGCCGAACACGTCGAAGCAGACCCCCAGCACGAACGCCCCGCCCACGATCGCCCAGAGCGGCGCGCTGAGCCCCAGCAGGAAGTACGGCCCGGCGATGGGCAGGCAGAGCAGGGTGGCCAACAGGATCGGGCGGCTCGGCCGCAGGCGCAGGGAGAGCAGGACCCCGGCCATCGTCCCCAGCGCCTCACCGGCGAGGAACGCCGACCAGGCGGGCGCTCCGCCCAGGCTCTCCTTGGCCAGCAGCGGCCCCAGCACCCCGTGGCCCGCCTGGACCGCCATCACCAGGACCGAGAACTGCAGGACCACCACCCAGATCCACTGCCGGGACCTGAACTCCTGCCACCCCTCGCGCAGGTCGGCCAGCACCGAATGGCGCTGCCCGGCGGGACGCTCGCCGGGCTCCATCCGCAGCGCCGCGATCAGCAGGCCGGACACGGCGAACATGGCGCCGCTGACGGCCAGTGCCCACCCGCCCCCGAACAGCACCACCGTGATGCCGCTCAGCACCGCCCCGGCCACCCGGGAGCTGTTGGCCCCCAGGCCGAGCAGCGCGTTGCCGGCCTGCAGCCGGTCGGGGGGCACCACTTCCGGGATGATGCCGGTCAGCGCGGGGAACAGCACCGCCATCGCCACGCCGCCGACCGCCGAGGCCGCCACCAGGGCCGGCAGCGGGGTCCAGCCGGTGAGCAGCATCACGCCGAGCGCGAAGAAGGCCAGCGCGTTGACCAACTCGCCGGCCATCATCACCCGGGAGCGCGGGAACCGGTCCGCGATCACCCCGCCGACCAGCATGAACAACACCATCGGCAGCGCCTGGGCGGTGAGCACCACCGACAGCGTGGTCGCGTCGGCGCCGGGCAGGCCGAGGACGCCGAAGGCGAGGGCCACGGGCGCGAAGGCGCTGCCCAGGACGGAGATCGTCCGCGCTGACAGGAGCAGCGCGAAGCGCCGATCCCGGAGCAGGCCGAGATCGTGACGATAACTGTGCATCTAGTGGTCCCCCTCGACACCCCGACCGGCCCATTGTGCCGGTCCGCTATAGATCCTGTCGTCCCGTTTATTTGGCGCTTGTCACTTCGGCAACAACACCGAACGCGGAATGTGAGGAGGTATGGCAAGAATCGCGGCCCCATCTCACGTAATTTGCTAGGTCCCTGTACGCGGCGAGGGGGTCCCGGCATGCCTGACGCACTGATCGCCCGGCGCGCGTGCCTGCGGGCATACCTGGCGGGCGCCCTTGTTTGAGACGGCCGGCCGCCTGGTCTATCGCGGCAGGTGGACGGTCCTGGCGCTGACGCAGATGTTCCTGAGCTCGATCGGGCTCGGCGCGGCCGCCGTGGCGCTGGTGGCCATGGCCCCGGAGCCGAACGTCCGGCGGGTCGTCGTGGGCGGGTCGACGGCGGCGCAGATGGACCTCATGGACAGCCTGATCGACACGCTGCCCCGGATGGCGCTGGTGGTGCTGGGGTCGCCCGTCAGGAGACACCCGTACAGCACCGGAGAGCCGGAGGACGGTCGCCCGCCGACTCCCATGGGGTGGGTGAAGGTGACCGCGGGGCGCACGAGGGTGGTGCGGCCGGACTCCGAGGGGGCCGGGTGGCGCTGGGTGGAGGTGGACCCGTGACGGTCGCGACGATGTCGTAGGGTCCGCGGCTGAATGAGCACTGGGTGCTCTGGAAAGGCGGGAATCCGGGCTTGGTGCGCACCTGTTCGTCGCGCTGTGTGAGCAATCGCTCTTGTCGGTCTGTGGTCGTTGAACACGGAGTGTTACAGGGCTCAGGCGATGGCCGTAGCGAGCTCATCGCCCGGTCGACCGTTTGTTTGGGCCAATCTCCGATCTCCTACCGGTTCTTGCTCAGCCACGCCTCCAGGGTCAGCAACTCCGGGTACCGCTCGCGGAGCGCGGCGATATCGGCCTGGTACCCCTTCTCGTTGAACCAGTCGAACATGCTCGCCACCTCCTCTGCCTCGGCCCGCAGCTCCTCGATCGGCTGCCGCTCGAAGCGAGTCGGAATGCCGTCGACCTTGGTGAACACCTCGGCGATCTGCCGCACGGTCAGCTCGTCACCGGCGATCTCGATCTTCTTGCCGATGAACTCGGCCGGCTTGTCGAACGCGTCCGCGGCGATCCGGCCGATGTCGACCAGCGCGATCATCTGCAGCGAGGTGCCCGCGTCCAACGCGATCGAACCAACCCGCTCGCCGTTCTCCGCCTCCGGCACCATGTACAGCCAGTTCTCCATGAAGAACACCGGGCGCAGCACGGTCGCGGGCACGCCGATGGCATCGATGTGCGCCTCGATCTCCGCCTTGGTCTCGAAGTGCGCGACGCCGGACTTGCGCCCGGCGGCGCCAACGGAGCTGTAGACCAGGTGCGCGACGCCCGCGGCTTTGGCCGCGTCGGCGACGTTCCTGCCCTGCCGCACCTCGACCGCAGGGTCTGGGGCGGCCAAGTCGGCGGGCTGCACGCTGAAGACGCCGCGCACCCCCTGCGCTGCCGCGCGCAGCGACTCCGGGTCGTCGAGGTCGCCGGTGACCAGTTCCGCGCCGAGCGCCTTGAGCTCCTTGGCTCCCTGCTTGTCCGGGTCACGGACGAGGGCGCGCACCGCCCAGCCGTCGTCGAGCAGCCTGCGGGCAACGGCGCCGCCCTGGCCGCCAGTCGCGCCCGTGACCAGGACGGTCTTCTTGTTCGGCACTGCGAGATCCTTTCAACGATGTCATGGTGAAGCCGGTTCCGCGGGAGCCGGCGGGGGGTGGGGGGCATGCTTTTCGGCTGCCCACGTTTCCGACCGCTCCGAATGCGGTGACACGCATAGTTCTCAGCTCCCTCGGGCACCTCGCCGTTCCAGCACCCACAGCACGAACATCCCGCAGGCCAGCACACCCCCCAGGACGCTCACTGCCGTCCAGCCGCCACGCACCCACGCCACCGCGGCCAGCGCCGAGCCTGCGGCACCGCCGGCGAAGAAGGCCGTCATCAACGCGGAGTTGAGCCGGTTGTGGATCTCCGGGCGTAGTGCGTAGATGACGTTCTGGTTGCTGCTGAGCACGGCCTGGTGCGCCACGTTGAGGACGATCACCCCGCCGAGGAGCCACCAAAGCGAGCTCTCGCCCATGCCGATCAGCAGCCAGGCGGCGGCAAGCGCGGCGCTGCCGATCCCGGTGACCCGTTGCACGTAGCCGCGGTCGGCCAGCCGGCCGGCCACCGTCGTTGCCACCGTGCCCACCGCACCCACCAGCCCGAGCAGTCCGATGGCCCCCTCGGACCAGCCGTACTCCGGGCCGGCGAGCAGGAAGGTCACGGCCGTCCACAGCACGTTGAACGATGCGAGCGACAGGGCGGCGATGCCGGCCCGCCACCGCAACACGGGCTCGTGGCGGAACAGCGCGATCGTTGAGCGCAACAGCGCCGGATACGACAGCCCGATCGGGGTGTGCAGGGGCGGTAGGAAGCGCCACAGCAGCACTGTCACCCCGGCGATGAGGATCGCGCTCACCCAGTAGACCGTCCGCCAGCCGCCGAGTTCGGCGAGCCCTCCCGCGACCGTACGGGACAACAACGCGCCCAGCATCAGCCCGCTCGTCACCGTGCCGATCACTCGGCCGCGCTGCGCCGGTGCCGCGAGCGTGGCGGCGTACGGCACCACGACCTGGGCCGCCACCGAGGTCAATGCGGTGAGCACGGTTCCGGCCAGCAGCAGTGCTCCGTTGGGCGCGGTCGCCGAGACCAGCAGGAACGCCGCGGTGGCCGCGTACAGCATGACAGCGAGCCTGCGGCGTTCCACCAGGTCGCCGAGCGGCACGAGCAGGATCAGACCCAGCCCGTAACCGACCTGCGCGGCCGTCACGATCATTCCGGCCATCGTGGTGCTGAGCTGTAGTTCCCGGCCGAGCAGGTCCAGCAGTGGCTGGGCAAAGTAGTTGTTCGCCACCGAAAGCCCCGTCGCCGCGGACATCAGGAGCAGCAGCCCGCGGCTCAGCGGCGCGCCACCGTCTGGCGACTCGGTGGCCTTGTGGCGCGTCGTAAGGCGTGGAGTGCCTGATCCGGCTGCGTTCGTCATGCCCCTTAGCCTCGGACATCGAGGATCAATGAGTCCAATGCATGTTTGTCACGCTAACGATCGTGATTCAAGATGAATTCATGGAGCTGCAGCAGATGCGCTATGTGGTCGCCGTGGCGGAGACGGCGAACTTCACCCGTGCCGCCAAACGTTGCCGAGTCGTCCAGTCCGCACTGAGCCACCAGATCGCCCGGTTGGAACGAGAACTGGGTGCCCGGCTCTTCGACCGCACCAGCCGCCGGGTCAGGCTGACCCCCGCCGGCGAAGCGTTCCTGCCCGCTGCCCGGCAGGCTCTCGACGCCGCCGAACGGGCGCGCGCTGAGGTGGCGGCGGCCTCCGGGGAGCTTCGCGGCCGACTCGCCATCGGCACCATCCCAACCGTCACGGCGGTCGACCTGCCGAGCGCGCTGAAGAGCTTTCACGTGCGCCATCCGCAGGTGCGGATCACGCTGCGCGTGGGGTCGAGCGACGAGCTGGCCGAACAGGTACGGCATGGCACGCTGGACATCGCGTTCCTCGGGCTGCCGCCGGGCGTACAGCCGAAGGGCGTCCGGGGGCGCGCCCTGGCGCGGGGCGAGCTGGTCGCGGTGGTGGCGCCCGGCCACCCGCTGGCCGACGTAACCGGCGTGGATCTGCGCCGGCTGTCGAGCGAGGTGTTCGTGGACTTTCCCGCCGGTACGGCCGCGCGTGCTCAGTCGGACGAGGCGTTCGCCGCTGCCGGCCTCAGCCGTGAGGTCGCCTTCGAGATAACGAACGCGGACCTCCTGGCGCGGCTGGTCCGGCTGGGGCTGGGCATCGGCATGATGCCCGCCGCCTTCGCACCCGAACTCCGCGATGTGCACGTCGTCGAGCTCCGTGATCCACCCACCCGGGTGGAGCACCTGATCTGGAGCCGCCAGCGCCCCTCACCGGCCGCCGCCGCGTTCCTGGATGCCCTGGACATCCCGGCAGATCGGATACCCGAGGGACGGAGACCGCACGATCGCTATCCGGAGGGTACGGATCCACGACACGTCCCGCCCCAGGGATCACCAGCATCCGGTCAGTCCGAAATCACAGAGCGCTACCAACGCTCGTGATCAGACGAACTTGCTCGGACTGTGCCGATGATCGGCCGGAATTGCGCATGGAATCGCGGAACCTGCAGATGTCCGCGTCGGGCGAGGTGTTCCCGGTCGGGGAGGTGGATCACGACCGGTTGTTCCCCCGGCTGGCCGACTTCGTACGCGGCTGCGAGTCGTACCGAAATATCGCGAGAAAGCGGCTCAACTCCGACGGCTACTTCGAGTCGAGGATGGCGTGAAGCGCGCCCTGGATCTCATTGAACGTCATTGATCATCCCGATAGTGTGCAAGATGTCCGCCGATCACCCCCCTGGAGTTAGGCGCCATGCGACTGCGGCAGATCTTCGTCATAGGACTCGCCCTCTCCCTGCTCGGCATCGGCGCCCCGGCGTGGTCGCAGGACGATCCGAGGAGCTGCAACGACCTGATGGCCGACGACACCCCGGCGTACGTCGTGTGCCGCTGGATGGCCACCCCCGAGGAGGCGCTGGACATCGCGGAGTTCTGGCTCGCCAACGACGGCGAGCACCTCCGGGAGGCCACGCCGATCGACCCCATCCTGATCAACTGCACGGAGGCGGGCAACGTGTGCCCGCCCAGTGAGGAAGGCGACGGCGACGGCCGGTTGCACGACATCGGAGAGCCCGACGTCGAGGGAACCGAGGACGGCGGCACGCCCGAGTGCCGGGAGGGCGAGACCTGCTACGTGAACCCGGCCGCGCTGTCGCAGGCCGAGCTAGCGCAGGCCGGGAAGACGGCCGCGGGCCAGGCCGTCGGGGCCGCCACCCAGGCCGGCATGCGGGTCTGGATCGACGCCGAGCTGGCCGGCGCCTGGAAGGACGGCAAGCTCGACGCGGCCGTCAGGAAGCTGGCCGCGCTGGCCGCGCAGCCGGGGGTCGCGGGCATCAGGTTCACCACGCGGATCGGGTTCGACCAGACGTTCCAGAGCGCCGACGAGATGGACAGGTTCGTCGCCGAGACCTCGGCCGCGCTGCGCAAGCTGGCGCCGGGCAAGAAGCTGGGGGCGCACACGGTCGTGCCGGTGCTCGGCTGCGGCTCCGACGACGCCTGCAAGGCCGAGGTGGGCGCGAAGCACCCCCTGCTCGACCCCGACCGGATCGGCGCCTGGCTGGCCAAGGGCCAGATCGACCAGCTCGCGCTGGACAGCGGCCACCTGGCCACCGAATACGCCACCTGGAAGATCGACGCCGCCAAGGCGCAGCGCAACCAGTGGATCCAGGTCCGGGCCCGCGCCTGGGACGCCTACGGCCAGGTCGCCGCCGAGGACGCCGGGTTCGCCGCGGCCGGCTCCCCGCAGCTCACCACCGAGCAGGCCGCGCAGGTGATCACCGACCGGGTGGCGAGCCCGCTGCAGAACGACGCCGCCGAGACGGTCACCCTCTGGAGCCGCTGGCAGAACGACCAGGGCCAGGTCAGCAGGATGTACGGGGAGAAGTGGGCCGCCAACGCCACCTGGGACCAGCTCAAGAAGCTGACCTCGGTCCGGCCGCGCCTGGCCACCGTGTACGACCCGGCCAGGCCCGAGGTCGACGCGGCCACGGACCTGAAGAACCTGTCGGAGGTCTTCGGCCAGGTGTACGTGCACTCCGCCTGACGCGCGGGGCCCCTAGCCCGGGGCCCCTAGCCCGGGGCGAGCCGGGTCCACGCGTGTGGTCGTCGGCGCCCCCGTGCAGCAGGGAGAGCACCGGCCAGGTGCGGGTGGCGGTCTTTGGGCGCAGGTGACGTTAGGGGCCGGCGTCATGGCCGAGCTATGACCTGAGGCAATGAAATAGCGCGAGACCTTGCGCCTTGCCGTACAAATCCGGGTTAATCCGGGGCAACCCGAGAGAGAGACTGGCGGTGACGAAGGGGGGACGTCATGATCGAAGTGAAGAGCATCGACAAGCCCGACGAACGCCGTGACTTCCCGATGGGGCACCTCGACGTGTGCTACCTGACGGGCCTCACCTTCGGCGTGGGCACGTTCGAACCCGGGTGGCGCTGGTCGGAGTCCGTGCAGCCGATCGTGGGCACCGAGTCGTGCCAGGTCCACCACAACGGGTTCGTCGTCCAGGGCAGGCTCCGGTTCCTGACGGAAGACGGCACCGAGGCCGAGGTAGGGCCGGGAGAGGTCTTCGTCTGCCCGCCCGGACACGACGCCTGGGTCGTGGGTGACGAACAGGCCATCGTGTACGACTTCGCGGGCGGGGCCTCGGAGTACGCCAGGGCGAACGAGTACTGAGACCGGGGCAGCGGCGCGCGCCCTCGCGTCGCTGCCCGTCCCCGGACCCGCCGTGGCGCCGGATCGCCCCGCCGGCGGGTTATCACCGGCATGACAAATCGCTCCCGAGGAATGTTCGGTACGGACCTGCCCCCGGCCTGGAATGTCTGGGTATGTTGGCCGACCATCCGGCCTCAGGGAGCGCTCGCGCCGGAGCCGGACCTCGGGATCGAGGACCACGCGCCGCGCGAGCGCGTGGGAGAGGAGCGGCTCAGGCTCTTCCGCTCGTGAGCATGGCCTGCCGGGCGCGCAGCACGATCTCCAGCTCGAACCGGATGTCGGGGTCGGTGAGCTGGTCGCCGTAGAGCTCCTCCAACTGGCGCAGCCGGTAGCGGACGGTCTGCGGGTGCACGTGCAGGCGGGCGGCGACCTCACCCGCCCCCCTGCCGTGACGCAGCCAGGCCAGCAGCGTCTCGGCCAGCCGGTCCTGCTGGCCCGGCCGCAGGTGCGCGAGCGGCGCCAGGCGGGCCTCGGCCAGCGTGCCGACCAGCTCCTCGTCCTTGAACACGACGAGCGTGGCCATGTGGTCGGCGCAGCGGAGCAGGCCGCGCGGCAGCACGCCGCGCCGTGACAGCTCCAGCGTCTCGCCCGCCCACCGCAGCGAGGTCGCGGCGGCGGTCAGGGATACGGCGGGCCCGATGGCGGCCCGGTGCCCGCGCAGCGCGGTGTCCAGCAACTGGGCCTGGCCGGGACCGTTCGGGTCGGGCACCAGCAGGCACGGCACGGCCCGGTCCAGGCCGGTCAGCACGTCGGGCGGCAGGGGCGGAGCGCGGTAGGCGCCGTGCTGGTCGCCGAGCGCCACGCACGCGACGGTCTTCGGCAGCCGCCATCCCGCGGCCTTGGCCAGGTCGGCGATGGCCTCCGGGCTCGCGGGCGGGCGGCTGAGCAGCAGGTCGAGCAGCCGGGCCCGGCGCCGCTCGATCTCGCCCGCGGCGCGCGCCCTGGCCTCGTCGAACCCTTCGGCCGCCGCGTCGGCGAGCTGGTCGAGGTAGACGAAGATGGCCTCGCCCAGGTCGTACAGGCACTGCGGCGACAGCCCGAGCGGCTCGGCGAGCTCGGTCAGCCGCCGCCAGCCCACCCGGGCGCCGAGCCGCATGGCCGTCTGCAGGGGCTCCATGTTGCGCCCTTCGGCGGCCTCGCCCCTGCCGATCACGCGGAACGGCTCGGGGTCCCAGGGCGCCTCGGGGTTCTCGATGTGGTCGAGGAAGCCGACGACGGCCTGCTCGACGGCGAGCCTGACCACCTTGATGTAGATCTCGTCGGATGGCCGGGAGTATTCGGGGATGCGGGCCTGGATCTCCTCGATCACCTCTTCGGAGACCCGGCCGATGCCGGCCCTGAGCGTCTTCACGATGTCCGCGGGTATCCGGGTTTCGCTGGTGTCACTCTTGATGGCCATCGTCCCTCCTGCCGCCATTGTGACTCAGGCGACAGAAGATTTGCATAACAAGTGCTTGTTTTGTCAATTTCGGAGGAAGGCGCCGAACTCCTCCACGTTGATCAGCCCGTCGCCGTCCTTGTCGAGCCTCGCCACCCCGGCCTGCGCCGCCTCTGGCGTGATCGGCTGCCCGAGCACCTCCATCAGCCGGACCAGTTCGTCGGCCGAGATGCGGCCG
The DNA here is from genome assembly GCF_040649575.1 of Nonomuraea sp. NPDC048916. Taxonomy (NCBI): domain Bacteria; kingdom Bacillati; phylum Actinomycetota; class Actinomycetes; order Streptosporangiales; family Streptosporangiaceae; genus Nonomuraea; species Nonomuraea sp. NPDC048916. The sequence goes on along the minus strand of NZ_JBEZFS010000037.1, from coordinate 15,642 downwards.
TCTTTGTCGGTGTCGATCAGGTCGAAGGTGATCGTGTAGTCGCTCATGGGTCCTCCTGGGAGATCCGTGTCGGTCAGACCTTAGTGGTCACTTAACGAAGTGCGTTGATGAATGCCCCGACTTGTCGCCTCATATCACCCCGACGCCAAGTGACCGCCATACCCTGGCCGAATACGGAGCTCCCACCAGGCCTGATCCGCGTCGTGAATGGCGTTGAATCGACCCCGAATCGACCCCGCGCGCGCGAAGGCGCCCGCACCGGGTGGGTGCGGGCGCCGGGAGAGGTCAGCTCTGCGCTTCGGCGGGGGCGTGCCCGTGGGCGGCCTGAGTGCGGGCCGCGAACCGGGCGGGCGCGGCGGCGCCGATGGTGCCGGTGTCGAAGGCGTAGGTCGCCATCAAGGTCGCGATCGCGTCGGAGTTCACGTCCAGCGCCTTGTCGCTGATGTTGCCGATGTCGTCACAGACGCTGTGGTAGCAGGGGTCGAGCGGGATGCCCGCCGTGCCACCGAAGATCGCGGCCTCCTCCGCGGTCTTGAGCACCTCGGCGCCGGTGAACAGGCCGCCCGCCGGGATGCCGGCGGCGATGAACGGTCCGTAGTCGGAGCGGCCGGTGAACGCGGTCGCGGTGTAGGGCAGGCCGCGGCCGGTGAAGAACTTCTCGAAGTCCTCCTCGATCTGCGCCGAGCCCTCGGGACCGGCGGTGCCGAAGGCGTCGCCGTCACCGTCGTAGATGCCGAAGGTGTAGTTGGGCGAGGCGATCATGTCGAAGTTGAGGTAGAGGGCGATCTTCGCCCGCTCCTCCTCCGGCAGCGTGCTCACGTAGTGCTGGGAGCCGAGCAGGCCGAACTCCTCGGCGCCCCAGAAGGCGAAGCGCACCTGGTTCTTCGGCTTGGTCTTGGCGAACTGGATCGCGACCTCCAGGATGCCGGCGCTGCCCGAGCCGTTGTCGTTGATGCCCGGCCCCTCCTGGACGCTGTCCAGGTGCGCTCCGGCCATCACCACGTTGTCGGGGTCGCCCTTCTTGGTCTGGGCGATCACGTTGTAGGTGGTCCTGACCTCGGAGATCGGGTCCCAGTTCATCTTGACCGTGGTGCCGGCGGTGGCGGCGAGCTCCTGGCCGACGGCGAAACTGGAGAAGAAGGCCGGGATCGTCACGCCGGGACCGCCGAGGACCGGGTTGAGGTCGACCTCGGTACGGCCCTCCTGGCCCTCGTTGAAGACGATGGCGCCGATGGCGCCCGCCGCCGTGGCGTTGTCGACCTTGATGCGGAAGTTGCAGGTGCCGCGCTGCATGAGGGCGATGTTGCCGGGGACGAACCCGGCGAAGTCGCTCGCCTCACAGCCGGAGGTCGAGCTGTTGGCCGCCGGGCCGGGCGGCAGGACGAGGTCCACGGCCTGGACCGTGCCGCTCACCGCGCCCGCGGGCGAGTCGCCCATGGCCACGTAGTCGCTGAAGAACCCGTACGTGTACGCCTTGGGACCGGGGCTGGTGCGTTCCAGGGCCGGTGGCGTGACGTACCCCTCGAACTGGAACTCGAACGGCTGGATGGTCACGTTGTAGCCGGCGTCGCGCAGTTTCTTGGCCACGTAGTCGCGGGAGGCGTCGAAGCCCGGGGTGCCGGACACGCGAGTGCCGTTGTTGGCGTTCGCGATCGCCTGGAAGGTCTGCAGGTGCTTCTTGACGTGCTTGCCGGATACGGCCTCGACGAGTTTGCCGACGGCGTTGTTCTTGGGGTGTGCGCTTGCCGTGCCGGTGAAGGCGACGGAGGACAGCGCCACCGCGGTGATGACCGCGCCGACCATGCCCTTACGTAGGCGGGAACGCATGATTGCTCCTCGGAAACGTCGGGGTGACCCGGGTCGAAAAATACGCGCGTCTGCTGAACGTATTGATTGCTCAGGTGATTAGGGAAGATATCAGGGTGTATCTCTTACATCACGGACTACGAACGTGTGTCGCGAATCCGCAGGTGGCCGGCCTCGACCGCATGCGCGGGTCGTCAAGGGGTAGCGGGCGCGCCATGCGATTGACGTACACCTCTGATCTGTGGTGGAAGAATGCCGTCGTCTACTGCCTCGACGTGGAGACGTACAAAGACGGCAACGGCGACGGCATCGGCGATTTTCGAGGGCTGACGCAGCAGATCGACTATCTCGCGAACCTCGGGGTGACGTGCCTCTGGCTGATGCCGTTCTTCCCCACCCCCAACCGCGACGACGGTTACGACATCACCGACTTCTACTCCATCGACCCGAGGCTGGGCACGCTCGGCGACTTCGTGGAGTTCATGCGGACCGCCCACGACCGGGGGCTGCGGGTCATCGCCGACCTGGTCGTCAACCACACCTCCGACCGGCACCCGTGGTTCGTCGACGCCCGGTCGAGCAAGGACTCGCCGTACCGCGACTGGTACGTCTGGTCGGACAAGCCAGAGCCCGACCCGGAGGAAACGGTCTTCCCCGACAAGGAGGACAGCGTCTGGGAATGGGACAAGAAGTCCCGCCAGTACTACCTGCACAGCTTCTACCGCCACCAGCCCGACCTGAACGTCGGCAACCCGGCGGTGCGCGACGAGATCACCCGGATCCTCGGCTTCTGGATGGAGCTCGGGCTGTCGGGCTTCCGCGTGGACGCCGTGCCGTTCCTGATCGAGAACGTCCGGCCGAAGCTCGCCGACCCGCACGACTTCCTGGCCGATCTGCGGGCCTTCATGACCAGGCGCCAGGGCGGCTCGGTGCTGCTCGGCGAGGTCAACCTCCCCTACGAGCAGCTCGTCGGGTATTTCGGCAACGGGCTCGGCGACCAGCTGAGCATGTGCTTCGACTTCATCGCCATGCAGCGCACCTGGCTCTCGCTGGCCCGAGGCGAGGCCGAGCCGCTCGCCTCCGCGCTCAGGGAGCGGCCCGCGCCGCCCAAGGACTGCCAGTGGGCGGTCTTCCTGCGCAACCACGACGAGCTCACGCTGGACAAGCTCACCGAGGAGGAACGCCAGGAGGTCTTCGAGGTGTTCGGCCCCGACGAGGACATGCAGATCTTCGGCCGTGGTCTGCGCCGGCGGCTGCCGACCATGATGGGCGGCGACCTGAGGCGAATCAAGATGGCCTACAGCCTGCTCTTCTCCATGCCCGGCACCCCGGTGCTGTTCTACGGCGAGGAGATCGGCATGGGCGAGAACCTCGACGCGGAGGGGCGCATGGCGGTCCGTGTGCCCATGCAGTGGTCCCGCGAAGGCGGCTTCAGCATGGCCGAGCCGGACCGTGAGATGCCCGGCGGGTCGTACGCCCCGGATCGCGTCAACGTGGCGGACCAGAAGCGCGACACCGACTCGCTGCTGCGCTGGTTCCAGCTCCTCATCGAGCGTTACCGGGAGTGCCCCGAGCTGGCGTGGGGCGCCTACACGGTGCTGGACACGGGCAACCCGGCGGTGCTCGCCCACCGTTGCGACGCGGACGGCGCGACGGTGGTGGTGCTGCACAACCTGGGCGACACGGCCCAGGACGTGGACCTGAGGCTGGACGGGCTGGACGGCTGCCTGCTCACCGATCTCCTGGTGGACGGCACGGTGGAGATCTCGGATCGCGGCGTCGCCCAGCTCCCTCTCGGCCCGCACGGGTGCCGCTGGCTGCGCGCCTCGGAGCCGGAGGTCCCGCCCGAGGACGCCTCGGTCAAGTCGAACAACCCGTAGCCGGATAGTCGCCGACATACCGGGCAAATCGTAACCGCTGGGTAATATGGTGCGGTTACCGTGCGGCCCATGCAGACCAAGAAGCTCGTCCTGCCCGGGATCGCGGCGCTGACCGTGCTGGCGCTGGTCGGCCCGGCCGCCCATGCCGGTGGTGGGGACAAGACCGTCACCGTCACCGTGATGGGCACGTCGGACATCCACAGCAACGCCGTCAACTGGGACTACTACAAGGACGCCGCCTACGCCGACAGCGCGGGCAACTCCGTCGGCCTGGCCAAGGTGTCGTCGCTGGTCAACAAGGTGCGGGCGGAGCGGGGAGCCGACCGCACGCTGCTGTTCGACTCGGGTGACACGATCCAGGGCACCCCTCTGGCGTACTACTACGCCAAGGTCGAGCCGATCACCCAGACCGGCCGGACCCACCCGATGGCCGAGGCCATGAACGCCATCGGGTACGACGCGGTGACCCTCGGCAACCACGAGTTCAACTACGGTCTGCCCCTGCTGGCCACCTGGGTGCGCCAGATGGAGGCGCCGGTCCTCGGCGCGAACGCCGTCCACGCCGACTCGGGGCTGCCCGCCTACCGGCCGTTCGTCATCAAGACCATGAAGATCAAGGGCGAGAAGCCCGTCAAGGTGGGCGTGCTCGGCCTGACGAACCCGGGCGTCGCCATCTGGGACAAGGCGAACGTCGAGGACAGACTGCGCTTCACCGATCTGGTGGCGTCGGCCAGGCAGTGGGTCCCGGTCATCAGGTCCCACGGCGCCGACGTGGTCGTGGTGACCGCCCACGCCGGCGACAACGGCATGTCCTCCTACGGCGACGACCTGCCGATCGAGAACGCCTCCGCGCTGGTCGCCGAGCAGGTGCCCGGCATCGACGCGGTGCTGTTCGGCCACGCGCACAACGAGGTCGCCCAGCGCTTCGTCACCAACAAGGTCACCGGGCAGCAGGTGCTGCTGACCGAGCCGAGCAAGTGGGGCCAGCGCCTCAGCGTCATCGACTTCACCCTGGCCAAGCAGCGCGGCGAGTGGACCGTCACCGGCAAGTCCTCCACGACGCTCAACACCAACACCGTCGCCGAGGACCCGAAGATCACCAACCTGCTGAAGCCGCAGCACGACACGACCGTCAAGTACGTCAACACGGTCGTGGCCCGGTCGGCGCAGCAGCTCTCGGCCGCCGAGTCCCCGTACAAGGACACCCCGATCCTCGACTACATCCAGCAGGTGCAGGTCGAGACCGTCAAGCAGGCGCTGCCGGACAACCAGCTGCCGGTGCTGTCGATCGCCGCTCCGTTCAGCCGCTCCGCCGTCTTCCCGGCCGGCGACGTCCGGGTGCGCGACGTGGCCGGCCTCTATGTGTACGACAACACGCTGCTGGCGATCAAGCTGACCGGCGCCCAGATCAAGGACTACCTGGAGTATTCCGCCAAGTACTTCAACCAGCTCGCCCCCGGCGACCCCGTCGACGTGTCCAGGCTGACCAACGCCGGCAACACCCCCGACTACAACTACGACCAGCTGTCGGGCGTCTCCTACGACATCGACGTGGCCAAGCCGGTGGGCCAGCGCATCGCCAACCTCAGCTACGAGGGTGTGCCGGTGCCGGCCGACAAGGAGTTCGTGGTCGCGATCAACAACTACCGGCAGTCGGGCGGCGGCGGGTTCCCGCACGTCACCGGCGCTCCGGTGCTCTACAACGCGCAGGTGGAGATCCGCCAGGCGCTCATCGAGTACGCGACGGCGAAGGGCGTGATCGACCCCGCCGACTTCGCCGCCGCGAACTGGCGCCTCGTCCGCGACGGCGCGCCGCTGTTCTGAGCGTCGGGTGACCGGGCGCCGTCACCCGCGCCCGGTCACCCCAGCTCCTCGAAGAGCGTGAGCTGCAATCCGGCCGGCCCTTCCAGGCGGGAGTTGAGCGAGTTCCACGGTGTCCGGGTCGGCTCGGCGATCACCGTGGCGCCCGCCCCGGCGAGCCGGGCCGTGACCTCGGCCGAGTCGTCCACCTCGAACGCCACCCGGATGTGGCCGGCCACCCGCCGGCCCACCTCGACCTCGTCGATGTAGCCGGCGTGCGGGGGATCGGTGATCTCCAGCGTGGCCCGGCCCGCCTCCAGGATCGTCACCCGGCCGCCGGGGGAGGAGAAGGCGGCCCGCTCGGGCAGCCCGAGCGTGTCGCGGTAGAACTCCAGCGCCTGCTCGTAGTCCTCGGCCGTCACGACCAGTCGTAGCTCTCGTACCTTCATGTGCCACGACAGCATCCGTAAAGATCCGTTCATTCCCTCACAGGTAGGACGGACCCGTGACGCGGTGGCGGAACGTCCACCACACCCACGCCTGCGCGGCCACCAGCAGCGGGATCAGCGCGAGGATCACCGGCGTCAGCAGGGCGCCCGACGTGCCGGCCGCCAGCGGCAGCCGGAGCCCCGCCAGCACGCCGACCGTCGCGAGCGCCGTCGCGGTCAGCGCGTAGGTGCGGGCCTCGCCCGCGCCGCCGGACAGCCCGGACAGCACGGACGCCCGGCGGTGCGGCTCCCCGCGCAGCCGCAGCGTGGCGAAGGCCAGCCCGTGCGTCGCGAACAGGGCGGCCACGACCAGCGCGGGCAGCAGCGCGAGCGGCCCGTCGATGCCGGTCAGCACGTGGCCGAGCAGCATACCCCAGCTCAGCGCCAGCCCCCAGCTGCCGGCCACGACGGCGCCGTCGCACCAGTGCTGCCATCGCGCCCCCGGCAGCCGCCCGCGCAGCCACAGCCCCATGTCGCGGACCACCCAGGACACCAGCAGCACCACGAACAGCGAGTAGTTGCCGCTGAGCAGCTCGCCTTCGAGCTCGGGGAAGAGCCCGGCGAGCACGCCGCCGGTCGCGACCAGCCACACCTCGTTGCCGAGGAAGAACGGCGCGATCGCGGCGATCACCTCCCGCCGCTCGGCGGACGAGCGGCCGAGGTAGGGCAGCAGCATGCCGACGCCGATGTCGGCCCCGGCCAGCACGAGGTAGCCGAGCGCGAAGAAGGCCAGGATGAAGATCTCCATGACGGCTCCTCAGAAGGTCAGGACGGGAGAGGGGGTCTCGGCCGGCCGCTCGCCCAGCGCCACGGCCTCGGGCCCGCGCCGGGCCGCCCTGGCCAGCAGCCAGTAGTTGACCGTGACCAGCACGGCGAACACCGTGACGAACGCCGCCAGCGAGAACCTCATCTGCGCGCCCGTCACCGGCGACATCGCCTCGGCCGTCGTCAGCAGGCCGTAGACGGTCCACGGCTGGCGGCCCATCTCGCGGAAGACCCAGCCGCCGAGCATCGCGACGAACGGCAGCGGGATCATCGCGGTCAGCAGCCAGTGCCACGGCCGGAGGCTCCGCACGGCGGGACGGATCAGCATGAGCAGGAAGCTCAGCCCCGAGACCAAGAACATGATCGCGAACGTCGCCAGCATGGTGATCGCGCCGCCCTGCACCCACGCCACGGAGGGCAGGTAGTCGCCGGGGCCGTGCGTGGCCACCATCTCGGCCTGCGCCCTGGCCAGGCTCTCGGCGTCGCCCACCCAGGCGGCGACCTTGGCCGGCTGGAGCGTCTCGAAGCCGATGCCGCCGAACGCCGCGGTGAACAGCGTCGCCGGCAGCGCCACGCCGAGGCCGACGCGCAGCGACTTGCGGAAGAGGTCCTGCTCAGCGGTGCGTCTGCGCAGGTGGTAGGCGCTCACCCCGGCCATGACGAAGCCGGCCGTCACCATCGCGCCGCCGAGCACGTGGTAGAAGGCGACCCGCGCGGCCGGGTTGGCCACCATCGCGCCCAGGTCGGTGAGCCGCAGGGCGCCGTCCACGAGCTCGTGGCCGACCGGGTTCTGCAGGAACCCGTTGGCCACCAGCACCCAGAAGGCCGAGGCGTAGGCCGTCAGCGTGACCACCCAGATCAGCGCCAGGTGCGCCCACCGGTTGAGCCGGCCCCACCCGAAGATCCACAGGCCCAGGAAGGTGGACTCGATGAAGAACGCCACCAGCGTCTCCAGCGCCATCGCCGAACCGAACACACTGCCCGCGAAGTCCGTCAGCCCGCTCCATGACATCCCCAGCTGGAACTCCATCACGAGGCCGGTGACGATGCCCATCGCGTAGTTGATGACGTAGAGCTGGCCCCAGAACCTGGTCATCCGCAGATGCACCGGGCTGCGCGTGACGGTCGCCCAGGTCTGGATCACGGCCACCAGCGTCGCCAGCCCGAGCGTCAGGGCGACGAACAGGAAGTGCGCCCCCGCGGTGAGGGCGAACTGCAGGCGGGCGAGCTCAACGGTTTCCATGGCTTCGAGCATGTCGGTACGGCTCCCGCGCCGCGTCAGGCCCTGGGATGCACCTGCCGTACATCCTCAGGTTCATCGCGCCACCGGTCGTACGACTCAGGGTGTAAGCCATCCGGGGGTGATCATGCCGGCCTCGTAGGCGAGCACCACGACCTGGGCCCTGTCACGCGCGCCGAGCTTGGTCATGATGCGGCTGACGTGCGTCTTCGCCGTGGCCGGGCTGAGCACCAGGCGGGCCGCGATCTCGTCGTTGGACAGCCCGGCCGCGACCAGCGTCATGACCTCCCGCTCGCGCTCGGTCAGCGAGTCGAGCTCGGGGCCGGGTGCGGGGCGCTGGACCCGGCCGGCGAACTCCGCGATCAGCCGCCGGGTGACCGAGGGCGCGATCAGCGCGTCACCCCTGGCCACCACCCTGACCGCGTGGATCAGCTCGGCCGGCTCGGTGTCCTTGACCAGGAACCCGCTGGCGCCGGACCGGAGCGCGCCGTAGACGTAGTCGTCGAGGTCGAACGTGGTCAGGATGATCACCCGGACGCCGTCGAGCCGGGGGTCGGTGACGATCCGGCGGGTCGCCTCCAGGCCGTCGAGCTCGGGCATCCGGATGTCCATCAGCACCACGTCGGGCCGCAGCTCCCTGGCCCTGGCCACCGCCTCCGCGCCGTTGGCGGCCTCGGCCACCACCTCGATGTCGTCCTCGTCGCTCAGGATGGATCGGAACCCGGCCCGCACGAGGTTCTGGTCGTCGGCGAGGAGCGCGCGGATCATCGGGTCCCCTTTCCGCGCGAGGCTCCGTTCAGGGGGAGGTCGGCGAGCACGCGGTAACCGCCCTCGGGCCGGGGGCCGGCCTCCAGGGTGCCGCCCAGCGCGGCGGCGCGCTCGCGCATCCCGCGTAATCCGAATCCGCTGCCCTCGGTGTACGAGGCGCCCGGGCCATCATCTTCCACCCTGATCACAATATGTCCGGACTTGTTGGTTATGGTCAGCGTGGCGGTGGAGACCCCGGAATGCCGGGAGACGTTCGTCAGCGCCTCACGGATGATCCGGGTCGCCGCCAGGTCCACCTCGGTGGGCACCCCGTCCAGCGGCCCGGCCAGCTCGGTGCGCACGGTCAGCCCCGTCGCCGCGACCAGCTCGCCCAGCCTGGCCAGGCTGTCGGCGGGCGCGACCGGCGCGTCCTCGTCCACCTGCCGCAGCACCCCCAGCGTGGTGCGCAGCTCGCGCAGCGTCTCCTTGCTCGTCTCCTTGATCGTGCGCAGGGCCGCCTCGGCGTCCTCCGGCCGCTTCTTCAGCCCGTGCAGCGCCGCGGACGCCTGCACGTTGATCAGGGAGATGTTGTGGCCGAGCACGTCGTGCAGCTCCCTGGCGATGCGCAGCCGCTCCTCGCCGGCCCGCCGCCGGGCCTCCTCCTCCCTGCCGTGCTCGGCGTCGGCCGCCCGCCGCTCGGCCTCCTGGAGGTAGGCGCGCCGGTTGCGGGTGACGCCGCCGAACGCGATGGCCGCCACGACCCAGCCCGTGATCAGCAGGAACATGCTGTCGTCGACGTGCCTGACGCCGCCGGTCTCACCGAGCCCGAAGGCCAGCAGCGCGACCGATCCCGTGGTGATGGCGGCGACCAGGTGGCCCCGGTCGGCGGCGGAGAACAGGACGACGAACGGCAGGATGACGAGCGGCCCGTCAACGGCGGCGAAGGGATAGTAGGCCGCCACCGCCGCCGTCACGATGACCAGCGCCGCGACGGGGTGCCGCCTGCGCAGCAACGTGCCGCCGGCCGCCGCGAGCGGCAGCACGACGTCGAGCGGACCGGGCCGCACGTCGCCGGACCAGATCAGGGCGGTGGCGAGGGTGCCGCCGAGCGCGATGGCGACCACCACGAGCGACACGACCGTGCTGGACGACAACCTCGGCATATCCCCATTCTCCATGCGCGTGCGGGCGGCCCGTAGCTGGGTAAAGCGGAGAAATGAGCACTGAGGACGAACTCCTGCAGGTGGAAGCCGACCTGGCCAGGCTGCGCGCCGAGAACAAGGATCTCCGCGAGCAGATCGGCGACATGGGAGTCACCGACCAGGTCGAGATCGGCACGATGATCGCCATGGCCGACGAGCGGGAAGAGCTGATCGCCGGTCTGGAACGCCGCCGCGACGACCTCCGGCAGCGGCTGCAGCGGAGTTGAAGCGCGTCGAGGGTGGCCGCGGCACACCCTCGAAGCGGTTCAGCGAAGGGGCGCCCCGACCTCGTGGAGGTGGCGCAGCGCCTGACCGTAGGAGTCGAACAGCCCCGTCTCCAGGTAGCTGACGCCGATCTCCTCGCAGTAGCGCTGGACGATCGGCTGCGCCCTGCGCAGGTTGGGAGCCGGCATGTTGGGGAACAGGTGGTGCTCGATCTGGTAGTTGAGCTGGCCCAGAGCCACGTCGACGAGGTGGCCGCCCCTGACGTTGCGCGAGGTCAGCACCTGCTTGCGAAGGAAGTCGAGCTTGTCGTCCTTGGTGAGGATCGGCATCCCCTTGTGGTTGGGCGCGAACGTTGAGCCCAGGTAGAGGCCGAAGACCCCCTGGTGCACCAGCAGGAACAGCACCGCCATGCCCACCGGCAGCACGGCGAAGACCAGGCCGAGGTAGGCCGCGAAGTGCGCGACCAGCAAGGCTCCCTCGATGCGGCGGCGCTTCATCGCCGGGTTGGAGAGCGACTTGAAACTGGCCACGTGCAGATGCCACGCCTCGAGCGTGAGCAGCGGGAAGAACCAGAACGCCTGCCACCTGGCGATGAACCGGGGCAGACCGGCGCTTCTCGCCGCCTGGTCGGTCGACCAGACGATCACCGCGGGCGAGACGTCGGGGTCGTGGTCCTCGTGGTTGGGATTGGCGTGGTGGCGGTTGTGCTTGGTGTTCCACCAGCCCCAGCCGAGCCCGACGCACAGATTGCCGATCACCAGGCCCAGGTTGTCGCTCGGCCGGCGGGTCCTGAAGACCTGGCGGTGCCCCAGGTCGTGTGCGAGGAAACCGAACTGTGTGAAGATCACGGCCATGAGCACGGCGACGAGAAGTTGCCACCAGGAGTCGCCGAGCCACACGAACAGCGCCCAGCCGCCGAGGTAGGCGGCCACGACCAGACTGCCCCGGATCGCGTAGTAGACCGGACGCCGGTCGAGCAGACCCGCATCGGTGATCTTGCTGACCAGTTGGGCGAAATCGCTGCCCCTGGCTTCGATCGTCACTGGATCGGCCACTGCACTCCTTTTGTCGCGGTGGAAACTGACACCACACTGGCGCATTCTCGGCGCCGACGGAAGATCGCCTACGGCGCAGGCGCTCCGAGTGATGGCTTTCGCCTCTCGCCAGAATGTTGCCGCTTCGCCGCTCCCGTTCCGGGGAGGCGGCCGGCAGTGCCTGGCAGAGATCTGGCAGTGGCGCCTCACGAGGTGCGAGGCATGGCATACGTACCGATGGCATACGTACTGTTCGCCGGCTCCGCGCCGACGGGACACAGCTGGAGACTACCCGGCCATCCGGAGCCAACAGGACGACCAAGACGTCTGGCAGGCAGGACGGCCCAGCTCAGAGAGCCGTCCACCTCCATTCCGTACCCGTACCCTGACCCGGCCATGCGACATCGCCCGGTGTCCGGGACCGCCGCCCACCTGGCGGCCTCGCTGGAACGACCGGGAGGCTCGCTGGAACGGCCGGGAGAACGGGCCGGCCGGCCGGACATCGGCGGTGCGCCGCCGGGGTCAGGCGGAGACGCGGTGGCCCTGGCGGAAGACGGCCAGGGGGTGCTGGAGGGCGGTGATGTCGGCGAGGGGATCCCCGTCCACGGCGACCAGATCGGCGTCGAAGCCCGGCGCGATCCGGCCCTTCCGGTCCGCCACCCGGCAGTGGCGCGCCGCCCCCGAGGTGATCGACCGCAGCACGTCGAGCGGCTCGAAGTCGTGCTCGACCAGCATCTGCGCCCCGTACGGCAGCACGCCGTGCGGCTTGACCGGCCCGATGCCGGCGTCGGTGCCGATCACGAACGACACCCTGGCGGCGCTCATCGCCCGGAGCGACTCCCGGAGGGCGGGCATCAGGAGCGCCATTCGCGGCGGCAGAGGCGCGGAGACCGGCGCCAGCCCGGCGGTGATCGACACCACGAGTCTGGACGCGGCCAGCCGGGCGAGCAGCCCGTAGTCCACCTCGACGAAGTCCTCGGTGAAGAACGAGCAGTGCTCGACCGAGTCGAAACCGGCCTCCAGCGCGTACGCGGTGCCCTCGGCGCAGTGGGAGTGGCCGGTGATGGGCAGGCCGTGCGCGTGGGCCTCGTCGGCCGCCGCCTTCAGCTCGGCCGCGCCGTACTGGCGCCGGTGCGAGCGCGTGCCGGGCGTCATCTCGCCCCCGGTGACCATCATCTTGACCACGTGCGCCCCGCGCCTGGCACGTTCCCGTACGGCCTCGCGAACGGCCGCCTCCCCGTCGGCCTCGCCGCCGAGGAACCAGCAGTGCCCCTTCGTGGTGGTGATCGGCGGCCCCGAGGCGAGGATCTCCGGACCCGCCACGCCCAGCCTGAGCCGCAGCGACATGAAGTCCCGATCGCCCAGGTCGCGGACCGTGGTGACACCGGCGGCGAGCTGCCGGCGCGCGGCGTCCCGCATCCGGTCGATCAGGCCCGGCGCCTCCAGCCCGGCCACCACATCGGGGCCCGCGTCGAAGGCCAGGTGGACGTGGCAGTCGATGAGGCCGGGCAGCAACGTGGCGTCCCCGAGATCGACGGTCTCGGACGGGCCGCCGGGCCCGCCCCCGAAGTCGACCGTGCCGGGCCGTCCCCCGTCGACGGCCGCGCCGGCGGAGGCGGTGACGGGCGTGTCGCCGGTGACGGCGGTGATCCGCCCGTCCTCGACGATCACCACCCGGTCTTGGTGCATGTCCCGGCCGTCGAACAGCCGTCGTGCGCGAATGGTGAGCATGCCGTCACGGTGAACCTCGACGGCGAGGCTGTCACGGGTAACCCGTACCGATATGTACGCCCACTTTCCGGCCACACTCACCATCCGAACCGCGCTGCGCGTTGACCGGGACCGGAACGATGCCATCGGTCACGTCCAACTGTCATCCGTTGAGATGATTCTGTCACCCAAACGGATGGATGATACGCTCCTGACCATGAGCCGAGCACCGGAGGAGAGGCGGCGCGATCCCGAGCGCAGCAAGGCGCGCATCCTGCGGGCGGCGCTGGAGGAGTTCGCGGCCAAGGGCTTCGCGGGGGCCAGAGTGAGCGAGATCGCCGCTCGCGCCGGGGTCAACAAACAGCTGATCTCCTACTACTTCGGCGGCAAGGAGGGTCTCTTCCGTGCGCTGACCAGCCGGTGGCAGAGCGAGGAGAGCGCGTTCGTCGACCAGGAGGCCCCGCTGGGGAAGGTCGTCGCCGGCCACGTCCGGGCCCACTCCGCCCACCGCGACTTCGGCAAGCTCATGGCCTGGCAGGGGCTGACCGACGACGGCCCGCCCGATCCCGGCTTCACCGACGACACCCGGAGCGACGTCGAGCACCTGCGCCGCAGGCAGCGGGCCGGTGAGCTGCCCGCCGACCTCGACCCGGAGGCGGTGCTGGTGGCGCTCTCCGCCGTGGCCGCCGCGGGCATCTCCTTCCCGCGACTCGTGCGGGCGCTCGGCCACGACCCGGCCTCGCCCGAGTTCGGCGCCTACTACGCCGAGCAGATGGAGCGGCTGGTGGGCCACCTGCGCGCCCGGTAAGACCCGCGCCGCGGGCCCAGGGGAGCGCGCGACCTCCCGTGAGCACGCGGCCCTCGACATCGGCCGCGGCCACGCCAGGCCAGGACTGAGCTGGGCATTTTCTGTGGACATGTCATGCTTTTGTAAGGGTTGATCGCGGCTGCCGGATCTACCTTCGGATCATGATCGATGTTGTGCTGCCCTGCCGTAACGAGGCCGCCGCGCTGCCGTGGGTGCTGGAACGGATGCCGTTCGGATATCGCCCGATCGTCGTGGACAACGGCTCGACCGACGGCTCCCGCCGGATCGCCGAGGAGTACGGGGCGACGGTGGTGCGGGAGCGGCGGCCGGGGTTCGGCTCCGCCTGTCACGCGGGGCTGCTGGCGGCCACCGCCGAGGTCGTCTGCTTCATGGACGCGAACGCCTCGCTGGATCCCCGCCAACTGCCGCGCGTGGCGGGCCCCGTGCTGGCGAGGGAGCGCGACCTGGTGCTCGGCCGCCGCCGCCCGTCCTCCGCGCCCTCCGCGTCCGCGTCCTGCGCGAACTTCGCGACTTGCGCGAGTTCCGCGTCCTGCGCGTCCTGCGCGTCCTGCGCGAGTTCCGCGTCCTGCGCGAGCTCCGCGTCCTGCGGGAACTTCGCGAGCTCCGCGACTTTGGCGCCCTCCGCGACCTTCGCGACTTGCGTGTCCTCCGCGAGGTCCGCGACCTGCGCGAAATCCGCGCGCTCCGTGACCTGTGCGAGCTCCGCGAACTTCGCGAGTTCCGCGAACGCTGAGGACTTCGCGAGTTCCGCGCCTCCCGCGAGGCGTGCCTGGCCGGCGCATGATCGGCTGGGCAGCGCCATGCTGGCCTGGTGGTTGCGCAGGAACTCCGGGATTCAGGTGCGCGATCTCGGCCCGATGCGCGCCTGCCGCCGCCGGGCACTTCTCATGCTGGGACTGGTCGACCGCGGCTTTGGCTATTCGCTGGAGATGCTGCTGCGCGCCTCCGCCGGGGGCTGGCGGATCGCGGAGGCGGAGGTCGACTACCTGCCGCGGACGGGCCGGTCCGTGGCCGGAACCGTCCGCGGCACCCTGCGCACCATCGCCGACATGCGTGCCGTACTGGCCGCCGGCAGAAGTTGAGCGCCAGCCCACCCAGCACGTCAGCCCACCGATGACGTCAGCCTGGCGGAGGCGTTAGCCCACCGGAGGCGTTAGCCCACCGATGACGTCGGCCTGGCGGAGGCGTTAGCCCACCGATGACGTCGGCCTGGCGAAGGCGTCAGCCCGCCGGAGGCGTCGGCCCGCCGGAGGCGTTTGGCCTGGCGAAGGCGTCGGCCCGCTGGAGGCGTCGGCCCGCTGGAGGCGTGAGGTCGCCGGAGGCGTCAGTCGGCTGAGAGGCGGTCGAAGAGGACCAGCGCCGCCTGGCGCACGTCGTCCGGCGAGAGCCCGTCGAGCGTCTTTCGGGCCTGCTCGGCATCGCGGGTGGTGGCCAGCGTGATGGCCACGGACGTCGCCGCCACGCGGTCAAGGGATCCGGCGGGCGCCGTGTCTGCCAGCTGCTGGGCGCTCGCGGCCAGGTCGAGGTTGTCTGTCAACGGGTCTCCTCGGATGGATACGGCTTGGCCCATTGCATCACCTGACATGGCACGCCATCCACCATTCGGTGATTTACCGGCGATTCGCCCACGGGCCCCACCTGCGAGGTCATTACGAGGAGGGAATGCGCGCCAGCAGGCTCTGCATGTCCTCGGCGTGTTCCTCCTCCTTGGCGAGCAATTCCTCGAACACGCGCCGGGTGGTGATGTCGCGGTCGCCCAGCCACTGGATGGTATCCATTCAGGCCTGTGATTGATCAGGCGTTTTGGGGTGGCATCCAAGGGTTCCCGGCCAGCGCGTCACGGAGAGCATCGAGTGGGTGGACGCCGTGGTTGCGGGCGGTGCCGAGGTAGGAGCGGATCAGGCAGTAGCGGGCAG
>NZ_JBEZFS010000036.1:0-79427 GCF_040649575.1 Nonomuraea sp. NPDC048916 | reverse complement strand
TGAGGACGCCGAGCTCAGTATCGATCGCAGCCTGTTCCGTGACGACCCACGAGGGGCGTGGTTCCGGGCCGCGAGAACCGCGCTCGACCTCCAGCCAGGTGGACCACCGCTGATCCGGGCCCAGCTCCTCGTCGACCGAATGGAACTCGAAGACGAAGGCTGCGGCCGGATCTGGCTGGGACTCGTCACCGGTGAAATCGGACCAGCGGGAGTCGAGGTCGGAGTAGGTATCAGAGAGTTCGTACTCGGAAGACAACGGGTGTGCTCCTGAACAAAGATGTGGGACTGATGCGGACATGCCGCAGCACAGTGATGGCCATCCGTCAGCCCTCCTTAGTCCAGGCAGCGCTCTCCGCCGCTCGATCGACCCAGCATGCCCCGCCCGTTTCGGACCCCGCAACGTATTTACCGGGACTGGGGATCGCGCGGTCGGGCTCAGCCGGAGCTCCTGCATCGGCTTCGCGGATCGGCAGACCAACTCCGGCAGCACCGGCTCCCCGCCCGGGCCCGCGGCCGGCGCCTGGGCCGCCCTCGGCGATGACCCTTCATCCACACTGAGGCGCCTCCTCAACCCGGGCAAGCTCCGCCGTGTCCGGCCGGCATAGTGCGTTCACGACCCATGGGTCATCCCCCGATCTGGACGCCCGGCCGGGGCGTGCGCGGCGAAGAACCGCAGGACCACATCCGCGATCTCGCCAGGCTTCTTCTCTGGCGCGAAGTGGTCGAGCGTATGGAAGGTCGCGGTCTCGGAGCGGGGAATCGTCGCGGCCAGCCGGGCGAGGGCGACCGCCTGCCGGCCGGTGTCACGCCCCTTGCCGCGCGTGATCAGGGTGGCTGCGGCGATCTCGCGGTAGTCGGCCAGTCGGCCGTCGAACCGCCCCACCTCGACGTGCTCGCTGATCGCCTGGGGCATGAGCGCGAGGTTCTGCCGCATCTCGGCGCGGGGGATCGCGTGCCGCAGGATGATCCGGAGAAGCCGGCGTGGAACTCGTCCCGTCTGATCCGGGTTGACCCCGCGGACGAAGGTGATAAATGCCTCGAAGTCCGCGCCCTCGGAGATCTCGCGGCGCGCTCGATCGATCCAGTCGACCGGGATCGACCCGCCGACCGACACTCCGGGCTCGTAGACGGCGACCGCGTCGAACGCCGGGTTGCCGCACGCGGCTCGCAGGGCCACCAGCCCACCGAAGCTGTGCCCGAAGATCAGTCGCGCGCCGGTTTGCGTGCGTACGGCCTCGATGTCCTCGCACTCCCGCGCGATGCCGTACCGGTCGCCCTGCGGGCCGCTGCCACTACGGCCGCGCCGTTGCACGACGTGCACGGTGTGCCGGGCCGCCAGGAGCCCGGCGAAGGCGGTGAGGTCGGACGCCACCGCGAGCGCTCCAGGGACCACGATGACGTGGGGCCCGTGCCCCGCGCTGAGGTACTCGATGGGTGTGCCATCCGCCGATGTCACCACCCGGGTGGCCAGATCAGACATGGTGCTCTCGTCTCTCTCGTCGCTCAGGACCCGCCCGAGCGGTGCTTACAATGTACGCAGCAGTGTCGGATCCGGGCCATGCAGTGCACCCGCAAGGTAGTGCACTTCGCACGTCGCCGCAGCACAGGGGGTAGTACGGCAAGATGTCGATTGGCCGACCGAACTAGTACACCTGGAGGGTCATGGCAGACCGGGCGCTCTACCTGCGCATTGCCGACGAGATCGCCGGCGACATCCGGAGCGGGCGGCTGGCTGAAGGCCGGCCGGTGCCGTCCACCAGGCGGATCGTCCGGGACTGGGGTGTCGCGATGGCCACCGCCACCAAGGTGATTGGCGCCCTGCGCGCGGCGGGCCTGGTCGAGACGATCCCCGGCAGCGGGACCATCGTGCGGCGGCGGGACGAGCGGGCAGCCGGGACGGCCCGCCCGGCTACCGGCGAACGGGCCCGGCGCGCCGGGCTGACCCAGCGCGAGATCGTCGAGGCCGCCGTGCGGATTGCCGACACCGATGGGCTGCCGCTCGTCACGATGCGGCGGGTGGCCGTCTGCCTGGGCGTCTCCACGATGGCGCTCTACCGCCACGTCCCGAACAGGAGTGACCTGACGCTGCGGATGGCGGACAGCGTGTTCGCCGGCGCCCGGCTGCCCGAGATCCCGATGGCCGCCTGGCGGCGACGCCTCGATGCGGCCGCACACCTGTTCTGGACGGTCTTCAGCCGCCACCCGTGGGCCGCCGAGGTGTTCTCGCTGAGCCGCCCGCAGCTCATGCCCAACGTGTTGCCGATCGCCGAGTGGTCGCTCAGCACGCTGCGCGCGATGGGCTTGGACGCGCACGACATGCTGTGCGCGCACATCAACCTGTTCGGGCACGTGCGCGGCATGGCGCTGGTCCGTCTCGCGGAGACACAGGCAGAGGAGGACACCGGGATGTCGGCGGACAACTGGATGCGCCTCCAGGACGGCGGCCTGCGGCGGTGGGCACAGTCCGCCGGTCATCCCGGGCTCGGCTACGTCGTGCAGGAACGGTTCGACTTCGACCTGGACACGGTCTTCGAGTACGGGTTGCAGCGCATGCTCGATGGCATCGACGCCCGCCGCCACGCTCTCGGGCTACCAGGCTAAGAGGGTGTTGCTGAACCTCGCCGTCGCTGTTGATCATGCGAGCGATGTGCCACCTGGTGACTCCGACGCGGCTATTCGGCTGAGGACGGCGGTCCGAGTGCGGTCCCAAGTCGTGCCTGGTGAAGATGGCGATCAGCAGACCGACGGGCAGCCCAGCCTCGTGAAAGTGCTGGTCAAGATGAAGTTCATAGCGGTTGCGCCGACCAACGCGCTCACGTGTGAGAAAGCCCGCCTGCTGCAGGTCGGTCACGATGGCCTGAACCCTGCCTTCGGTGATGCTGGCTGTGTTGGGTTCTTCGGGAGGCGTTTGTCGCTGACTTCGGGAGGCGGTTGGGGGCCGATTCCTTGATCAATGTCGGTGAGTTTTGACGTCACTCCGGGCTGTCTGGGTGGCCGGGCGGTGGCTGTTTGGCGAGGATGTCGTGGAGGGGCAGTAGGTCTCGCAGGGCGCTTCGAGACCCGTTGCGAACCTGAACGCCCCGAGCGCCCGAATCGGTCGCGCGCTCGGTCTGCGGTCTGGTTCGCATCACGACGGTGTTGAGCAGGTGGGATCGGGCGCCGATGAGAAATGGCGCCGACAGTCGTCTAAGTAGACGTCCGGTGAAAACGCGCTGCGCGCATCAAGGGAGAGCAACGAGATGAGACCACTTCGATACTCGATCAACGTCACGCTCGACGGCTGCTGCCATCACGAGGCAGGGCTCCCCCCGGACGAGGAGTCGATGCGTTACTGGACCGCTGAGATGGAGCGAGCCGATGCCCTGCTATTCGGCCGGGTGACCTACGAGATGATGGAGTCGGCGTGGCGGAAGCCGGCCACGGACACGTGGCCTGACTGGATGGATGAGTGGCAGATCCCGTTCGCCGAGACCATCGACCGGGCGAAGAAGTACGTCGTGTCGAGCACGCTGAGCGCGGTCGATTGGAATGCCGAGCTGGTGCGAGGCGACTTCGGGCAAGCGGTTCAGCGGCTCAAGCAGGAGTCAGGCGAGGGCCTGTGGGTGGGTGGCGTGACGCTCCCCCTGGCGTTGGCAGATCTGGGACTGATCGACGAGTACGAGTTCCTTGTGCAGCCGGTCCTTGCCGGACACGGGCCGACGTTGCTCGCCGGTCTGCGCGAGCGCATCCAGCTCGAGCCCGTGGACCGCCGTGAGTTCCGGTCGGGGGCGGTCGCCCTGCGATACCGGCCCACGCGAGTTACGGCTTGACGTGATTTATCCTGGCACGTTGGCCGCTCCCTCGCGACGGAACGACGGCTCGGGGTCGCGTTGGCCGCGCTGGCCGTGCCCCCGAACGCGCGGACATATCGACGGGGGACATCGCCCCGAGGTGCCGGTAGCGGACAGGGCAAACGTTGCGAATCCCCGTATACAGCTCGACCTTGGTCGCCGATATGCGCATGGGGCCCCCAAACGCGAGAAGCACACCGACTCTCCCACCGCAAGAACCCCACTGCCGTCAAAACTCGGCGACATCACCCCTCACCACACGAAGCCGCCTTCCCTGCCCCAGCAACAAACGCCTCCGCAACTCACGTACATAGCCAGTGATGCCCAGCGTGACAGCGATGTCGCGGATCCGTGCCTCTGGAGCGCGAGCGATCGCGATCAGCACGCGGGCGTGGTGGGTGATGAACGTCCAGGTGCCGCAGCTGTCGTCGGTTGCGTTCACGGGGGTGCGGTCAGGCTTGGTAGCGGCGGGCGGCGGTGTCGGGGCTGACATCCAGAACGGCAGCGATCTCGTCCCAGGTGGCGCCGGTCGCTCGGTCGGCGGCGACGGCGGCGGCCAGGACGGCGCGGGCCTGGGCGAGCAGGGGCAGGGCGGCGGCGGTGTAGCCGGCGATGGGCCCAGGCTTCCAGCCGGTCTGCTGAGTGGGCGGGGCGAGGTCTTCGGCGTGCAGGTCCAGGGCAAGCTTCCCGGCTGCCTGTGCGAGGCGTTCGGCCTGGTCGCGGATGTGACGGCGCTGCTTGCGGGTGTCGTCCTGGCGTTGGTGGCGCTGGGTAAGGGGGCGCCAGCGTCTGGCGCGCGTGCGGCCGAAAGCCCACCGACAGGCGTCTGAGCAGTACTTGCGGGGCCGTCCTTCGCGGCGGTCCGCTGGAGGGGGCAGCGGCGCCTCGCAGTTCAGGCACTGCTCGGTTCGAGATCCCATGAGGACGCTCACCAAAGGGGTTTCGTGGTCGCATGGCTGCGGATCAGGCTGTCTCGTTTGCTGGGTTGTGAGACAGGTTAGCCCGCACCGGCGCGGTCACGAAACCCTTCCCCAGGAGGTCCTGGCGCGGGAGCTGCGGGTGAGGCGGCGCGTCATCTGGATGATCGCCGACCAGGTGATCATGATTTCGCTGTGCTGCGGCAGCCGTTCATGGTCGCGGATATTGCGGCGGGCGCGCAGCACCCACGACAGGCTGCGCTCCACCACCCAGCGTTTGGCCAGCACGACAAAGCCCTGGGCGCCGCGCGGCCGGGAAACCACCTTGACGGTGAGGTCCAAGAAGGTGCGCGCCCACTCGATCAGCGATCCCGCGTAGGCGGAGTCGGCCCAGACCAGGGTGATCTCGGGATGGGTCAGGCGCAGCCGGAACAGCAGCTCGCGGGCGCAGTCCCGGTCGGGGGTGTCGGCCGGGATGACCATCACCATCACCTGAAGCCCATCCGGATCGACCACAAGATGTCGCTTCCTCCCATTGATGCGTTTTGCCGGGTCAAAGCCGCGAGTGGCCTTGCTGACCGTTTCCGATCCCTTCACCGACTGCGAGTCGACGATGAGGGTGACCGCACTAGGACAGCGGCCCTTGCGCAGCCGGATCGCGCGGCGCAGCTGGTCCCGGATCTGGCTGACCACCCCCTGCCGCGCCCAGCGCGCGAAGTGCCCGTAAATCGTGGCCCACGGTGGGAAGTCGGACGGGATCGCTCGCCAGGTGCACCCGTTGGCCACCAGATAACGAATCGCATCCACCACGTCACGGCGGTGATGCTTTTCCGGCCTGCCGCCGGTGGGAGTGTGACAGGCCGGGACCGGGAGAAGCCGCTCCAACAGCGCCCACTCGGCGGCACTGGTGTCGGAGGGGTAGCGTCGCGGGCGCATCACTCAGCCTCCAACCGGCGCATGACCGTTGGTCAGCATGTCCAGCGTGGACTGCAGGCTGGTGGCCTGGGCCAGGACGAAGCGGGCCCACCTGTCGTCGGGGTACTTCATGGCGTGCGGAGTGATCGTGCCGTCGAGTAGCCGGCTGATCCGGGTCAGCGCGGCAGCGAACTGCGCTTTCTCGTAGGCCACCCAGTCGGCGGAATCGGCGGGAAACCGGTAGCCGCCCTTCGCGGTATAGACGAGCGGGGTCAGATGCTCGCGCGCGGCCACTTCCTTGATCCACAAGATGCCCTTGCGGACCTGGTAAGGGCTCATCCCGGTCGCGGCAACCAACTGCCGGGTGGTCAGACCGGCCGGACGCGCTTCCATCAGCGCCATCCGCACTCGCTCACCACACACGTTCGTCGGCAGTCTGCCTCGCTGCCCCCGTCCTGGCGTGGAGGAGGCCATCACGGGCTCACTCGCCCCGCAGCAGCGCGGCCAGGCCCTCATCCAAGGACAGGTCGCCGGTATCGATCGCCTGGCCGATCCATTCCGTCGCGCCGCGCACGCGTGCCAGGTTGGCGTGCACCCGCTCACGCTCCTCCTCGGTGAAGGAATGCCCGCGCAGCGTCGGCACGATCCGGCCGGCCGCCGCCACGAACGTGGCGCAAGCGCCGACCAGGTCGACGTACTCCCGGTTGTGGCGCACCTGTTCCCGCGCCTGCTGGATTGCCTGCCTGGTCGGCTGGGGCACGGCCTCCAGCCGCTGCGCCGCGATTCGATGGGAACGGTCGACTTGGGCCCGGTTGACCAGGTGCATCGCGGTCTGGTCCTCGACGACCTCTGACACCACCTGCGGCTGGCGCAGCAGATCGGTCGCCACCCGGGCCGCGACCTGCTCATCCTCCAGCAGGTCGTGGACCTTGTTGACCTTCTCCTGAACGGTGGTGGGGTGGTTGACCCGCTGGCCGACCTCCCGCTTGGCGGCGTCCTGCGTCCACCGGTGGGTCTTGGACTTCTCGTGCCAGGGCGGGTCGAGGATCTTGGCGAAGCGCACGTCCTCGTCCGCGATCGCGGCCAGCGCCTTGTGCACGACGTAGGACACGCCATGCTGGCGGCGCTCCTTGGGCCAGCGCGAGGCCACCCACCGGTTGTCGAGCAGGGTGGCCAGCGGCATGTCCAGGTCTTCGGCGTACTAGGCCAGCGTCTGCCGGACGCCGAACGGCTCCTCGCCCGGGCCGGCGTGCGACCCGCCTCGCTGGCTGATCGGCTCGATCTCCAGGGCGAGATCGCCCAGCAGAAGCTGTGTTCGTCCCTGGACGGCGAGCTGCTCCAGCCCGTCGGCGACCAACTGCTCGTACCGCTCCTGCGTCACCTTCCCGATCATGGTGGTCATCGCGCCCCTCCTCGCGTCCGAGCACCCTTCTACGAGTGCTAGCGCGAAGTCTCCACCCGCACACAATCGGTGACAATGCCCTGGTTACAGACCTATCTCCGCCCGGCCATATGAGGACAATTTGCAATCAACGATCCGAAGAGAACACCGTCACCGTGACGCTGTTCTCACCGCCTCTGCGACGCCGCCAGCCGGCAGTCCGGCAACGCGGAGAGCAATAGATCGTGCCCACCGGATGATCCACACCCTCCAGCCACGACCGCGAGCACTCCGGACAAGCGATCGTCCGCTCCGGTGAGGCGTTCTGAATCACCCCAACCCTGGTCCGGATCCTCAGCAACAACCACCGCTGCCGAGCACGGCACGCATCCGAGCAGAACACCGCGTCCCGCCGCATCCACCCAGGCAGACGAGTCCCACAGGCCGGGCAACACCGCCCGTCCGTCACCGGCATGCCACCACACTGGCTCAACCCTCAGCATGAGCACCAGGACCCTCAGGGCCACGACCACCGCACCCACGTCCCCGGCCCTCTCTCATGCCTTCCATTCATCCCGGGGACGGTGGTGTCCGAGATCAAGAGTTCAGCAACACCCTCTAACCCGCGGCCGAGGTGTGGCTACCGCCACGGCCACGGAGTTGTCGGCAGCTATGCCGGTAATGATGCGGGGCGGGTCGGCCGGGTACCGAAGCAGGGCGACGGTGCGCACGCTGCGGCCGACCTCGCGAAGTCGGCGGTGGGGCGGGTGCCGGCGAAGGAGACGTGCGGTAGGCGCAGGTGAGGATGTCTATGATCGGGATCCGAATCCCGTGGCCAGGGCGACAATTGATCGATGGCCGCACGGCACGGGCGACCACCGTTCCCCGTCCGAGCTGTAGGAAGTGGCCAACTTATGAGTGACCGGGTATCCGCCGACCTATTGGAGATCGCCGAGGCACTCATGCCTGGTGCCTCGATCGATGCGGCAAGGTTCGCTCGAGGTGGGGTCCATGACGTCGTTTTGCTGCCTGGTGTCGCGGCTGTGCGGATCAGTCGACGCCCGTCAGGCGCTGAGGCTCTGCCACGCCGTACCGCAGTGCTGCGGCTGATCGCGGGTTGCGGGCTGCCGTTCGCGGTGCCCGAGCCACTGACACCGGTGACGATGTTTGGGGAGCGCGCGGCTGTTGCCGTGTCGTGGATCGACGGCACCGGATTGCCCGAAGGCCAGGGCGATCCGGCGAAGATCGACGAGCTGCTCCGGGCTTTGCGCGAACTTCCTGTCACTTCGGACCTGCGGGCCGTGCTGGCCGCGCCGCGGAAGTACGAGGGCCGCGACAGCTGGGCCGGCATTTTGGCCGAGGAGGTCATTCCCCGCTTTCCCGAGAAGTGGCGTGACGAAGGCCGACGACGCTTGGAGGCGGCGCTGGCCCTGGAGCCGGTCCCGGATTGCCTCGTCCATGGCGATCTCATTGGTGACAACGTCCATTGGAGTGAGGACGGTAAGTTGATCGGCGTCCTTGATTGGGACCGGGCTCACCTGTTCGATCCGGCGATCGACGCCGCCTTCATGGGATGGCACGGCTGGGACAACCTCCGCCAAGCCGTCAGCAGCGAGACCTACCGGCGTGCCCGTGTCTGGGAAAGGACCTTCGGCGTCGACCACCTCGTCGCGGTCCTTGAGCTGGGCGGCGAACCGCTGACACGTGGCGAAAGCTACGCGGAGCACATTGTCGCCTGGCTTGAGCGGCATGCCGATGGGGACCTGCCTTGAATCCGGTGTCGCCCGAAGGACGGTGGTTCCTGGAGACGACAGGCGGCGGGCTGGCCGACCACCCCCATGTGACGCTTCGTTCCGTCACGCATGTCCATGAGGAAGCCCGCCGCCTGGCCGATCCGCTGGAGCGACCTTTCGCGTGGCGGTGAGATATGTGACCGCAGCCGTAAAGGCGAGCAGGGCGGTCCAGTCGTTGAGGCGCAGACCGAGGATGTGGTGGGTGGGGTCGATGCGGAGCCATTCGATCCAGGCGCGACCGGCGGTGTAGGCGGCGGCGTAGAGCGCGAATGTCCGGCCGCGGTCGAGCCGGAACCGCCGTTCGGCCCAGATGGTGAACCCGGCCACACCCAGGTTCCACAGCGACTCGTAGAGGAAGGTCGGATGGTAGGTGGCAGTGGATTCCATACCGGGTGGCCGATGGGCGGGGTCGATCTCCAGCGCCCAGGGCAGGGTTGTCGGCCTGCCGTACAGCTCCTGGTTGAACCAGTTGCCCCAGCGGGCGATCGCCTGCCCGAGCGCGATCCCGGGTGCGACGGCGTCGGCGAAGTCGCGCAGCGCGATGCCGCGCCGGCGGCAGGCCAGCCACGCGCCCACCGCGCCGCCCGCGACGGCGCCCCAGATGCTGATCCCGCCCTGCCAAATCGCGAACGCGCGCAGTGGGTCGTTGCCGGGGCCGAAGTACTGCTGCCAGTCGGTGGCCACGTGGTAGAGCCGGGCACCGACCAGGCCGAGCGGCACGGCCCAGGTGGCGATGTCCCCGACCGCGCCAGGCTCGCCGCCGCGAGCGACCCAGCGGCGCTGGGTCACCCAGATGCCGACGAGGACGGCGAGCAGCATCAGCAGGGCGTAGGCGCGGATCGGGAGCGGGCCGAGGTGCCAGACGGCTTGGGTCGGGCTGGGGATGGCGGTCACGCCGTCGAGTCTGGTTCCGGTACGGCGGCGCCCGCATCGAGCGGAATGCCGATTACGTGATCAGTCGACTGGTTGATGCCGAACGGACGGATGGTTGATTATCGTCGGCGGTGTGGAGTCCTGGGAGCGGTCGCGGCGCCGGTGGCAGCACGCCTTCTTCGCCTCATGGCTGGTGCTGACCTCGGCTGGACCCCTGACGGAGGCGGGCCAGGTGCTCCCGGTGGTGCTGGTGGCCGGGCTGGCCGCTTGGTATGCGGTGTGGTTCGTGCTGCGCACGCCGCCCCCGGATGACGTGCCCATGCCATACATGCTCGGCGGTGGGTTGCTCTGGCTGGGGCTGTTCGCCATCGATTCCTCCTTCCTGGTGGTCGCGCTGAGCGTGCTCGTGCCGTACTGCATGGACGCCGTACGGGTCGGGCTGGTCGCGGTGGTGTCATGTGCCGGGGGCTGGCTGTGGCATCGTTTCCACGAGACCGGGTCAATCACCTGGGCCGAGATCGTCATCGCCGCGTTGATCGCGATCAGCGCGGCCACCGCGGTCGGGTACTTCAGCTCGGTGTCCCGGCAGAGCGCCGAGCGCAAGCGGCTCCTCGACCGGCTGCAGGCCGCGCAGGAGGCGCGGGCGGTGGCCGAACGGCAGGCGGGCGTGGCGGCCGAGCGGCAGCGGCTGGCCCGCGACATCCACGACAGCCTGACCCAGGGGTTCGCCAGCGTGGCGATGTTGCTGGAGGCGGCCCAGGCGACCCTGCCGGACAACAAGCACCTGACCCAGGCGCTGCGGGCGGCACGGGAGAATTTGGCCGAAAGCCGCCGGGTGGTGAGAGCGCTGCGCCCCGGCCAACTCGACGAGTGCGGCCTATCGGAGGCCCTGCAGCGGCTGTCCGGCCGGCTGTCGGATGAGACCGGCATCAACGCGCACACCGTGATCACCGGCAAGCTCCGGCCGCTCGAAGCCCAGGTCCAGGCAGAGCTGCTGCGCGTGGCGCAGGAGGCGGTCGCCAACGTTCGCCGCCATGCCCGCGCCGAGCAGGTCACGCTGACCCTGTCGTATATGGAGGACCTGGTCGTGCTCGATGTCCACGACGATGGCGACGGTTTCGATCCCGGGCGGGCCGCCTCCGGACACGGCCTTTCGATCATGCGGGAGAGGATGGAGCAGCTCGGCGGCACGCTGCTCGTGGAAAGTGCTCCGGGTGCGGGCGCCACAGTGGTGGCCAGCCTGCCAGCGGTGGCGCTGAGCGGGGCGCGATGACCGTCCGGGTCCTGATCGCCGACGACCACCCGGTGGTCCGCGACGGCATCCGGGCGATGCTGGGCACCCAGGACGATCTGGAGGTGGTTGGCGAAGCGGTCTCCGGCGCAGATGCGGTGCGGCTGGCGCGCGACTTGCGGCCCGACGTCACCCTGATGGACCTGCAGCTGCCCGAGCTCGACGGCGCGACGGCGATCAGCCGGATCCGCGGACACGACCCAGGCGCCAAGGTGATCGTCTTGACCACTTACGACACCGATGGCGACATCTCACGCGCCATCGACGCGGGAGCCATCGGCTACCTGCTCAAGGACACCGGCCGTCAGCAGCTGTTCGACGCGATCCGGGCGGCGGCGCGAGGGGAGAGCGCCCTGTCGCCGACGATCGCGACCCGAGTGTTGTCGTGGGCGCGTGCCGATGCCCCCGATGCCCTCAGCGGCCGGGAGGTCGAGGTCCTCGGCGCTGTTGCCCAGGGGATGAGCAACAAGGCCATCGCCGCCCACCTGTGCATCAGCGAGGCCACGGTCAAGACCCACCTGCTGCACATCTTCGCCAAGCTTGGCGTGGACGACCGCACCGCCGCGGTGACGGTCGCCGCTTCTCGCGGCATCATCCGGCTGGGCGGTTAGCTGCTTCAGCTGAGATCAGCGGTGAGCCGGCCGCGCAGCCGCACCGGATCGAGCTCGGCAGCGTGGCGCGGGACAACCTGCCTCCACGACGCCCTGCCGGAGGGCTGCCCCTGACGGGCGACGATCACTGGAGTACGCTGTGGCGGCGGTGCCGGCGGGCGCGCCGTAAGGTGAGGCGGGGAGGGACGATGGTCAAGGCCGCGACCGAGGCGGATATGCCCGCCGTACGGCGGGTTGCGCGACGTTTCGGCCTGCTGGGCGACTGGCCCGCGGCCCCCGACTTCCTCGATGCGGAGCGCTGGTTCGGAACACTCCTGTTCCGCCCCGGCGAGGCCGAAGCGGACGGGAATGGCAGGGCGCTCGGCTTCGGCGGCACGTTGCGGCGCGGGTCCATGACGCACCTGGGCGACCTGTTCGTGCTGTCGGAACACCAGTCCTCCGGGCTGGGCCGCGCCCTTCTCGCGACGCTCCTGGACGGGGACGGTCCGCGGGTCACCTTCGCCTCGTCCGACCACCGTGCCCTGGCCCTGTATGTCCGCCACGGCCTGTGCCCCTGGACCCCACTGCTCTACCTGACCGGCCCTGCTGCGAGCCCGGCTGCGAGCCTGGCCGCCCCTGTGGTCGAGCCCGCCACACCCGCAGAGGTCGCGTCCCTGGACGCCCGTGTCTGCGGTGGCTTTCGCGAGGAGACGCTCGCCTGGTATGCGGACGTACCCGGGGTCACCGTCCACACGACGGGTCACGGCTACGCCTTCGCCCGCCGCACCGCCGACGACGTCCTGATCGGTCCGGCGGGTGGGACGACGCCCGAGGACGGGACCGCCGCCGTGCTCGGCGCCCTCGCTGCCATCGGCGCGCCGTCAGGGCGGATCGCGGTTCCCGGCACGAACCCGGTCCTGCCGCTGCTCATCGGGGCGGGCTGGCGCATCCAGGACATGGACACGCTCATGGCCGACGACGCCGCCCGCGCCCTGCTCCACCCGGACCGCTACGTCCCTCACCCGGACCTGGGCTGAGCCGGTTCCCATCCTGTGAGGCTCAGGTTTCTGCGGCCGACGTGCGCGCATCCGGATCGCCACACACCGATCCCAGAAGAGGCCCGCTCGGCGGTGTGAACCGTTCCGCAGGCAGCGCGGCGAAGACGTGGAAGATGAGGCGGCCGCCGAGGGTATGGGGGAGTTGCTGCGTCACCAGCAGCGCATGTCGGTCCAGGTGTCGTCGTACATGCCGTCCAGGTGGATGATCAGCGAGCCTGTGGCAGTGGTCTCGTCTGCCTGGACGCCAGGCTCGTCGAACAGCGTCCAGGCCACGATCGAGAAGTCGCCGAGGTCTCCGTCAGGGTCCTCGATCTTCGCCTGGCGGTAGTGGTTCAGCACTGCGAATGTCCGGACTCTTCCGGTGATGCGGCTTCGGACGCGTCTTGGGGGATCGACATGGGTTACATGATCGCGTACCGCGCGATGCCGCACGGGATGAATTGCGTCTAACTCCGTGATGCTTAGCCTGGGAGAAGCGCGCTAGGGTGCGGCGGTGATCAAGGTTCGGGCATTAGGCGTCGCGCTTTCGTTGGTGCTCGTCGTGGCCTGTGCCACGGGCAGCGCGGCCGTGCTCGTCGATACCCGCGTCGTGAACTGCGGTTACTCCTGGGGCGGCGGTGTGTCGCTCGACTGCGACGATCCCGAGACGGAGTCCGTGCTGCGTGCCCGGATGCTCACTGCCGAGCAGGCGCGCGAAGTGGGCTGCCCCGGTCTGGTTGAGGCGCAGCCCGCGCCCTCGGACGAACCTGGCCCCACGTACTACGTGAACATGGACCCGCCGTCCGAACCCCCTCTTCCTCCGAGGAACACCGACCCGGCCGTGACCGCGCGCGTGAACGCCGCCTGGGACAAGATCGAGCGCTGGCTGGCCGCCCACGCTTCCGCGACGCTGCGCAAGCTCTCCTTTTCGGCCTCCCCCCGTGACGTCGACAGATGGGAACGCAACTTCGGCAAGAAAATCCCCGACGCGCTGTATGTGTCGCTGATGCGGCACGACGGCGCGGACGGCAATTTCGGCGCAGGTTTCCAGCTCCCCCTCGACATCGGCCTGGCCGCGATGTCCAGCTACTTCAGCCTGCACAGCTACAACTGCATCGACCTGATCATGGCGGGGTCGGAGGATGACGCCGACCCCGATGACGGGTTCTGGCACGGGAGTCTGCTGCCGTTCGCGTCCTCCGGTGGGGGCGAGGAGTTGTTCATCGACCCGCGAACGGGCCGGGTGGGCCAGAAGGCCGGCGGCGAGCGGATCCGCTACGACGGCCCGATGAGCTGGCCGTCCTACCTGGACCTGCTGGAAGGCGTGGCGGCCGCACTGGAGTCCGGCGGGCCACTGCGCGAGTGGTATCCCACGGTCACCGCAGGCTGCGAGCTGCGCTGGTCGGACAGGCCCGCCGCGTCGCCGTCGGCGAACTGCGCGGGCGGGCCGCGTCCTTCGCCCAGCCCCACCCCGACACCCACGCCGCAGCGGCCGAGCAAGGCCGAACTCGAGGCCACCGGCTGCGTCCCGCCCAAGACCAGGCCGGTCGTCCGCCACCCCGACCCCGCTGTGACCGTCCGGGTGAACGCCGTGTGGCGGCGCATCGAGCGGTGGCTGGCCAGGAAGGCCCCTGCCGAGGTCAGGAAGCTGGGCGGGCCCGCCAAGCCCATGGAGATCGCCCGCGCCGAGGCTGCCATGGGCCTGCGATTCCCCGACGACCTGCGCGCCTCACTGCTGCGGCACAACGGCGGTGAATTCCAGGCCCCGCCGTTCTACCGGCTGGCGCCCGCCCGGCGCTTCCACGAGGAGTGGAAGGTCAACTGCGACGTCATGCTGCAGAACGAGGACCTGTCCGGCTCCTGGTGGCACGGCCACGTCATCCCGTTCGCGGCCAACCTCAGCGGTGACAACCTGTTCATCGACACCCGCACCGGTCAGGCCGGCGAGTTCTTCCACGAGGAAGGCCTGCGCACCGGCAAGTGGCCGTCGTACCTCGCGTTGCTCCAGGCCACCGCGCGGGCGCTGGAGACCGGCAAGCCCATCGACGGCTGGCGGCCGGTCGTCACCGACGGTCGCCTTGACTGGGAACCGACCCGGTGATCGCGCCGGCGCCGTGGGCCGCCGAGAGGCAGGCGGGTGCGCCGCACCGCCCAGGGCAGCACGATGTGAGGATGTGAGGATGTGAGGACATGATCTCTCTGAAGACCTGACGAAGAGCACGGAAAACAGCGCCGACGGCGTCGTCGGCGACCAATGCGCAGGGAAGTGTCAGATCTAAAGAGCAGGCGGCGTCATGCGCGCGAAGTTCTCACGTTGGGGTCATGTGCCGATGCCGGCCGATGCTCAGCTCAGGCGGGCTCGCAGAAGGCAGAATTCGTTGCCTTCGGGGTCGACCAGGACGTGCCAGGGCTCCTCGCCGCTCTGGCCGATGTCGGCCGGGCGCGCCCCGAGCTTCAGGAGGCGTTCGAGTTCGGCGTCCTGATCGCGGTCGGTGGCGTTGACGTCGAAGTGCAGCCGCAGCTTGCCCGCCTTGGGCTCGGTAGTGGGGCTGAAGATCAGAGTCGGCTGCAATCCGCCGAACCCTTCCTGCGGTCCGATCTCCACCGCGCCTTCGTCCTCGGTGTCGAGCACGATGAAGCCCAGCACCTCGCACCAGAAGGCCGCCAGTCGTTGTGCGTCCTGACAAGGGATTATCAGTTCGGAAATGCGACAAGCCATGATCGGCACCCTATGGGGCATCAACCGCAGGCCACAAATCCTTAACGGCCCAGGTCCGCGACGCAGTATGCACCCGAGAGCGGCGGCTGTCCTGCGGCTCAGTGTTTCACGCCGGAGATCATGCTGCACCTGGACCAGGCATGCATCACGTGGGCCGGCTCTCGAATCTTGGCGGAGAAGGAGTGACCGGTGTAGCTTGTCGCCTGGTGTCACAAGATCCACATTTGTCCCATCGGTTCAGCTCCGCATCATCCGTCTCAACCCCCGACGAAAGAGGCAGACCGTGACCTTCAAGAAGCGACTGGGAATCCCCTTGGCCGCGCTGACCTTGGCGCTGACCGGAGCGGTCGCCACCGCTTCGCCCGCCCAGGCGGACTACACCGACTGTTTCAGCGGTCGGCTCTGCTTCTGGCAGGACTACGAGTACAGCGGCACGCTCGGCATGTACTCGCCCTCGACCTCCTGCTACAGCATGGGCGTCATGAACAACGAGACCACCTCTGTCTACAACCGCAGCGGTCGGACCGTTCGCCTCTACGACAGCGGGAACTGCACGGGCGACTACTACTCCATCAGCAACGGTTTCAGGGTCTGGAACCTCCGCTACGGCCCCCAGGGGTCCAACTGGAACGACCGGATCTCGTCATTCAAGCAGGTCTGACGGGGAGGACGGCCGCAGCGGGCGCGAGCGACCCCGCCCGACGTTCCCGAATACCGTCGGCCCCCGCCGACGCGAGTACGTCCAGCGGATTCGCCCTGATCGCCGTGGGTGTCGGCGTTCGCCGATGACGCCCACGGCGACTTCGGTTCGGGCTACCGCTGGGTCCGCTGGCTGATTCGGATGGGGTTACCGAAGGGGTCGCGCAGCGCGCAGTCGATCCCGTACGGGCGCTCGGTCGGCTCCTCGATGAACTCGACGCCGCGCGCCCGCAGCGTCTCGTACGTCTTGCGGCAGTCGCCCGTCGAGAAGATCAGGGCTCCCAAGGCGCCCTTCGTCAGCAGGTCACGCACCTGGGCCGCCGTCGCGTCGTCGTGTGCTGGCGCTCCCGGCCGCATCAGCAGGATCTCTCGGTCTGGGCTGCCTGGGACGTTCACCGTCAGCCAGCGCATGAAGCCCAGGTCGGCATCGGTGTTGACCTCGAGGCCGAGCTTGCCTACGTAGAACTCGAGCGCTTCGTCCTGGTCCAGGACGTACAGCGAGGAGATCGAAATCGCGTTCAACATGCGTGTCACGCTAGTCGGCGGGTTCCGTCCGAGGCTTCTCCAAAGTTGCTCGGCCGCATCCACGCTTTCGTAAAGCAGGTCGGCACGGGCAAGGCGTCGCCGCCCCTGCGGTACGCGCTCGGCGACTCGCCGACCACATCCCGAAACGTCCGGCTGAACGTCCCCAGGCTGCCGAACCCGACGTCGAAGCAGATCTCCGTCACGCTGCGATCGGTGCACCGCAGCAGGAACATCGCCCGCTCGATGCGGCGCCGCTGAAGATATCGGTGCGGCGTCTCCCCGAACGTCGCCCGGAAGGTTCGGATGAAGTGCCACTCGGACACGTGCGCGATCCGCGCGAGCGCGGCGATGTCAAGCGGCTCCGCGTACGCCCGGTCCATCACATCCCGAGCCCGCAGCATCCGCCGGTTAACCTCCTCAACCGTACGACTCACGCCCCCATCACATCACGTACGGCATCCAGGGCGTCAGTTCGGCAGGAGAAGGACGAAGTCGCGGCCGGCGGGCACGGTTGAGTGGCCGTTGGATGGGGGTCGGGGCGTGGTCTCCGACCCCACACCATGCCATCTCCACCAGCTCAGGATCGAAGAGATCCACGACAGGCGGGTCGAAGGGCCAACCATCCGGATCACTCTTGATGGCGGTGCCGTCGTCGGCCTGTTCCACCTGACGGAGTCGGCGGCCACCGGTCCCGTCGGCAGCCTTCAGCGTGATCTGGCCTGGAACCCCGGGTGTTCAGCCGGCGATGGTGTCCGTCACTCGGGCAAGGCCCTGAACGCGGTCCGTCACCGGCACCGGGAACTGCGTCGCCGGTTGCAGGCCAAGAAAACCACGTCCGCGAAACGGCTAAGGCTGCTCGGCCTGCGGGCACGTGGACAAGAAGAACCGGCCCGACCAGGCCGGCTTCACCTGTACGTCGTGCGGCTTCGCTGAGCACGCCGACGTCAACGCAGCTCGTAACATCGCCTCACGCGGTGTCACAAGCTGGGCAGTGAGTCACGCTGCCTAACGCGGACCAAACCGTCGAAGCCACCGACGGCGAGGAACTGCAAGCTCAGTCCTTCAGGGCTGAGAAGCTGACCTGAGCTGTTCGGCCAGTCCGACGATGATGCCCTCGGGGCCGCGGACGTAGCAGAGCCGATAGCTGTCCTCGTACTGCGCCAGCTCGCCGACGAGCTCGGCGCCGTGGGTGCGCAGGCGGGCAACGACGTCGTCGATGTCATCGACGGCGAACATGATGCGACGAATGCCTAGCGTGTTCGCCGGTGCGTCCTTCGGCTCGGCGCTGATCGCCTTCGGCGTGTGGAACATCGCCAGCTCGATTCGGCCGTGGCCGTCCGGGGTCCGCAGCATTGCGATGTCCTGTCGGACGTCGTCGATCCCGATGACACGCTCCACCCAACGTCCCTCGATTGGCGCCTTGCCCTCCAGCTCCATGCCAAGTTCGACGAAGAACGAAATAACAGCGTCAAGGTCGTCGACAACGATGAGGACGTTGTCCATCCGCTGGATCGTCATGCTGGGTCTCCTTGGTGTCGTACGGCCACGGCGGCCGCATCAGCCCCTGAGACGGAGCTGCCAGGCCGTTCTCGACATCCTCTGCCACATCTTCTTCGAGAACCTCTTGACGTGGAGGACAGTCGGTGCGCATGTGAAGTGGTGCGACCTGCGCTTGTGTCACGGCGGTGCACATGTCGAGAACGCGCGGTCGGCTCCGTCTAACTCATGAACGCGCCGGGTGGGTGTGTCAACCGACGAGGGAGATGGACATGAATCGCCAAGACGTCGCCGAGGTGCTGGCCAAGCCGATCTCGCGGGAGTTGCTGGGGTCGTCGATCCCCGCACGCCTGGCCTACGTCGGCATCGACGGCGCGCCCCGGGCGATTCCGATCGGGTTTTGGTGGACCGGTGAGCAGGTGGTCATGGCCACCGTGCCGAAATCGGCGAAGGTTCGGGCACTGCGCCAGAATCCCAGGGTGGCCCTCACCATCGACACCCAGGACGAGTGGCCGCCGCGGGTGCTGCTGATCCGTGGCGCGGCGCGGGTCGAGCTGGTTGACGGGGTGCCGGATTCCTACGTCGAAGCGTCCCGGAAGGTGGTCCCGGCCGCGCACTTCGAGGGCTGGGAGCAGGGGGTGCGGGCCCTGTACGACCAGATGGTCGTCATCACCGTCGAGCCGGACTGGGCGAAGCTGCTGGACTTCGAGACCACCCTCCCCGAAGCGGTCGAGGACCTGTTGCTGGCACGCCGGGGCGCAGCCGTCGTCGACGGACAGCTCACGGCCGGCGATCAGGCCTCGTAGATCTCCCTACGCGGCTCCTCGCCGGCGAGATAGTCGCAGACGAACACCGTGCGGATCACCCGCCCGAGTTCCTTGGCCATCTGGTCGTACTGGTTGGAGATCAGCTCCTAGTCGATCGCCATGCCGGACAGGACGCTGTCGAGCCGCGGCCAGGATTCGCCCTCGGCCAGTCCGGGGCGGTACAGGCGTGCCGACCTGACGTTCTTCAACCGGGGCGGCAGCTTGAGAGCAATGCGGCGGACCCCTTGAATGGTGCATACTGCGTATGCATACTTAGTACTCATGTCAGTCAGACACGGGCTGCTCGCCCTACTCAGCAGGGGGCCCCGTCATGGCTACCAACTGCGGGTCGAGTTCGAGGCGTCGACAGGGGCGACCTGGCCGCTCAACATCGGCCAGGTCTACACGACGCTGTCCCGCATGGAGCGCGACGGCCTGGTCAAGCCGGGCGAGTCGGACGAGCAGGGCCGGGTCGTCTACACGATCACCGCGGCCGGCCGGGAGGAAATGGCGCGATGGTTCAGCACCCCCGTCGTCCAGTCCGACCGGCCGCGGGACGAGCTGGTCATCAAGCTGGCCATGGCCGTCGCGGCCAAGAAGGTGGACGTCGCCGAGGTCATAAACATGCAGCGGACGGCGACCATGCGTGCCCTCCAGCAGCTGACCAGGGCCAAGCGCGCTGCCACGGAAGGCGCAGTCCAGCGGCTCGTGCTCGATTCCATGATCTTCCAGGCCGAGGCCGAGCAACGGTGGCTGGACCACTGCGAGGCCGTTCTCAAGGAGGAAAGATGACGGTCGTACGGCTGGCTGAGGTGGCCAGAGTCCATGGCGAAGGAGCGACAGCCGTACACGCCCTGAAGGGCGTAAGCCTCGAGGTCGACGCGGGAGAGCTGGTCGCGGTCATGGGGCCGTCCGGGTCCGGCAAGTCGACTCTGCTCAACCTCGCAGGCGGGCTCGACCGGCCCACGTCGGGGACGGTGCACATCGACGAGCAGGACCTGGCCACCGTGCGCGATCTGGCGGCGCTGCGGCGCCGCAGGGTCGGCTACGTCTTCCAGGACCTCAACCTGATCACGTCGCTGACGGCGGCGGAGAACGTGATGCTGCCGCGCGAGCTCGACGGCGTGCGGTCACGCCTCGCCCGGGAGGAGGCCATGGCCGTGCTAGCGGAGATCGACGGGGAATCCCTGGCCGACCGCTTCCCCGACGAGCTGTCCGGTGGCCAGCGCCAGCAGGTCGCGATCGCCCGCGCCCTGGTCGGCGAGCGGCGCCTGCTGCTGGCCGACGAACCGACCGGCGCGCTCGACACGCGCACCGGCGACGAGATCCTGCAAACATTACGGGCTCGCTGCGACGCGGGCGCGGCGGTCCTGCTCATCACCCACGAGCCGCGCTACGCCGCCTGGGCCGATCGCGTGGTGTTCCTCCGCGATGGGATGATCACGGACACCACGGACACCACGGACACGTCGCTGGTGAGCGCCCGATGAGCGTCGTACTGGTCGCGCTGCGCCTCGCCCGCCGAAACGCGTGGCGTTCCCGGGGACGAAGCGCGCTCATCATGGTGATGATCGGCTTGCCCGTCCTGGTGATCACAGGGGTCTTCACCCTCACCGAGACCATGAGCGTCACTCCGCGGGAGGGGCTGGTGGCCGAGCTCGGCACGGCCGACGCCCGACTCGTCCGGACACCTGAGGGCACAGCGCTCCAGCAGCAGCCGAACGGGGCGAGCTGGAACACGGGCGGCGACGACGACGGAGCGGCCGCTCCCGAGCTCGGCGCCACCGAGGTGGCGGCCCTGCTCGGACCGGGCACCCGGTTGATCCCCTTCAGCACCGGCGTGCTCCAGCTGGGCACTGAACGGGTCGACGCGCTGGAGACCGACCTGCGCGATCCCCTCACCAGGGGGATGCTGACATTGAGCGAGGGCAGATTTCCCGCCGCCCGAGAGGTCGCGGTGACACCCGCGCTCGGCCTGCGTCCCGGCGACCTCCTGCGGCCGTCCGGCGCGGAGCCGCTAACGGTGGTGGGCGTGGTCGAGCACCCGCACCGGCCCTCGCTTCGCGAGGTCGTGGGTCCGGATCTGCCGCTGGCGCCCCTGGATGACTTCTGGTCGCCGAACACGTACGGCCCCGGCTGGCTCGCCGACACCGCGAAGCCCGTGTCCTGGGCCGACGTGCCCGCGCTGAACAGGGCCGGCCTGTACGTCACCTCCCGCGCCACGATCCTCGACTCGCCGCGCGCCATGGTTCGTTTCTCCCCCTTGGACGTCCAGCACACGGTCGGGCTCGGCGCCATGGTGATCATGGTGGTGCTGGAGACCGTGCTGCTGGCCGGGCCCGCCTTCGCGGTCGGGCTCAGGAGACGGCGCCGGGAGCTGGCCGAGATCGCGGCGCAGGGCGGCTCGGCCGGGCACCTGCGGACGATCGTGCTGGCCGACGGACTGGTCCTCGGCGGCGCGGCCACCTTCGTGGCGACGGTGCTGGGCATCGGGGCCGGAGCGCTGGGCGCCCCGGTCCTGGCGCGCTGGGGAGGGCTGGCCGGCCCGGCGGAGGTGCCGTGGGCGCCGGTGCTGGGCGTTGCCGCGCTGGGCCTGATCACCGGGATCGTGGCGGCGCTGGTGCCTGCCGTGCAAGCGGCTCGGCAGGACACCGTGACCGTGCTGGCCGGCCGCGCGTCCGCGGTGGCCGACCGGCCGGGATGGCCCCTGGCGGGGGCCGTGCTGGTGCTGGCCGGGCTGGGGGCGACCGTGGTGGCGCGGCGCCAGCCGGGCTTGGTGTGGGTGTGGGCCTCCGCGGTGCTGGTCATGATCGGGCTGGTGGTGTTGATGCCATGGCTGGTCCGCTTCACGGGACGGGTGGCCACGAGGTTGTGGCTTCCGCTGCGGGTGTCCGTCCGCGACGCGGTCCGCCACCGATCCCGGACGGTGAGTGCCGTGGCGGCCGTCATGGCGGTCACGGCCACGGTCGTCGCTATGGGCATCGGCACTCAGAGCGAATACATGGATCGGCGCAACGCCTACACCTCGGCGCGCCCGACCGGCATGCTGGCGATCTGGGGCGGCACCATGGCCGACGCGACCTGGAACAAACTTCGCGCAGAAACGGCCCGGCAGTTGCCGGGCGTGCCGCTGGCCGCCGGCTATCAGGCGAAGGACGCCCAGGGTCACCGCTACGCGTTGCGGTATACGGTGCGATGGAACGGGACACGGACGCGCCGTACGGTGGCCATCGGAGACCAGGCTCTGCTCAGGCTCCTGCAAGGGCGCCACGACCCGCGGGCGGCCGCGGCGCTGGCGAGCGGTAAGGCCGTGGTGTTCGACGCGGCCGCGCTGCGAGACGGCAAGCTGGCGCTGCGGGCGAGCTCCACGTCCGGCTCCCCGCGCAAGCTCGAAGTGCCGGCGGTGCTGGCCATACCCGCCGACAAGCATCAGGGCGGCGCCCTGCTGCCGCGCACCCTGGTCGAGCAGGCAGGTTTCTCGACGGCGGAGCGTCAGCTCTACGCCATGTACCGGCCGCCGGCCGACTCGACACTTTGGCGCGATCTCGCCAAGGTGACCCGCTACGTGACGGTCGCCTCCGAGGAGGGCTATCGCAACGTGCCCGACCCCGGCTTGTGGGGCTGGCTCGGCGGCGCTCTTGTCCTCGTCGTCGGCGGCACGCTGGTGGCCACTCGCCTGGCAGCCGCCGACATGCGGCCTGAACGGGCGACGATGATGGCCATCGGCGCACCGCCAGGGACGTTGCGGATGGTCGTGGCCGGCCAGGCCCTCTACATCTCCGGGCTC
Source organism: Nonomuraea sp. NPDC048916 (assembly GCF_040649575.1). Lineage (NCBI taxonomy): Bacteria > Bacillati > Actinomycetota > Actinomycetes > Streptosporangiales > Streptosporangiaceae > Nonomuraea > Nonomuraea sp. NPDC048916. The sequence goes on along the minus strand of NZ_JBEZFS010000036.1, from coordinate 56,767 downwards.
GGCGCGCTGGTGGGGCTGGTCGCGGGAACGGTGACGGGCGTGGCGCTGAGCCGGCCGATGACGACGCACGGCGCCGGAGATCCCGCCACGATCGCCATACCGTGGCCGTTCGTGATCGCTGTGGTGGTGGGGCTGCCCGTTCTGGCGACTGTGGCGGCGCTGATCACCCGGACCAGACTGCCCGTCGCCCGCCGGCTCCTGTGACACGGATTGCGGATTCCGTGCTCGCCGTTGCGGTGGACCACCAAGTCCACTCGGGCCCTGGCCGCTGACCCGGCAGGGACACAAGGTGAGCGCCGCTGTCGTCGGCGGCCTGCTCAAACAGGAGGGGCTCAGCCTCCAGGCCAACGCCAAGACGATCGAAGGCAGGCAACACCCCGACCGCGACGCGCAGTTCCGTTACATCAACGAGCAGGCCAAGGACTACCAGGACGGCGGTGATCCGGTGATCAGCGTGGACACCAAGAAGAAAGAACTCATCGGCGAGTTCAAGAACGCGGGCAGGACCTGGCGGCCCAAGGGCGATCCGGCCCGCGCCCGCACCTGTGTGCCGAGGCCGAGGCGGTTCTGAACGTGGACGCCGTGCGTTACGAGCGGGAGTGGCTGCCGGGCGCGCTCGTTCGAGTCGCCGGGTGGCCGACGGAGGTGCGGCGCTGCCCGGACCGGTGGTTCACCACGCGACGGGATCGGGTGGATCTGCTGTTGGCCCTCGGACATGTCGATACGCAGGTCTTCTGCGCCGGACCGCCGAGACGGTCCGGCGATTCCTGGGAGATCCGCATACCCGACGGGCTCGAAATCACGTTGCCTGGGGACGAAGACGGTCCATGCCGGCTCGCCTTGCAGGTCGCGCGGTACGTGCGTGACTCGCTGAGGCGACTGGAGGAGGAAGGCGCGGCGGTGCTGCATCGGCTGGCCGAGCAGCGCGGCCCACGGGACCCGTTCGACGAGGGCGGGGTCGAGCCGGGGGAGACACGCTATGAGCCCGGCGACTATGTGCTGGTGAGCAGCTCGCTGCCGCGTTTCAGCCTGTTCTTCGAAGATTGGGCGCACCGTGTCAACGGTTGGCCGTACGGCTGGTGGTGGGTGGACTTCGCCTGGGGCCAGATCGTCGAGGTGCGCGTCGGCACCGATGACTGCTCCCTGGACATTGGGACGCGTCGCTGGTCGTGTACGTCCTCACCGCCGGCGGCCCTCCAGGTCCGCGGCGGCTCCGCCCGTACCGGCTCGCCGTCGTACATGCGCATGATGAGCTGCTGGCACGGGTGGGGGAGCCGGACTGATACCGCTGCCGATCCGATGCTCCGGCAGGTGGCGGAGTGGGCGGCGTGGCGAGCCGGCCTGACTACGAGCAGCCTTCTCGACCGGCTGTGCTACGTCATCGGTTGGCCGCACGGCCTCCTGTCCCGGCTCCGGCGACGGTCTGCAGCCAGTCGGCCCAGTTCTCGGGCAGATGCCGCGGCACGTCCTTGGGCACGAACGTCACCCCGAGCTCATCGGTGAGCGCCTCAAGCCTCGCAACGGCCTTCGCTCCAGGTTCGTCCAGCATGGAGCCGAAGTCCAGGACGACGTCGAACCAGTTGAAGCTCACCGCGCTCCTCCTCCTGCCATGTGATTGCGATCACTACAAGGTGCGGCGCGGGTGGTGAGGTTGGACGGGGCGCGCCGCCGTCTGGTCGTTCACCGACGCCGGAACACGCGGGTAAGAAGCGCGGGGCCGATTCCCGGTTGGTGGAAGACCACGACGAGATCACCCGGGCTCACCCTGGGATTGCGCCACCACATTCGCTGCGCGAGGACCGCTGTCACCGCCGTCGAGTCGAGCACCCTGACCTGGAAACGCAGATCGTACCTGCCTTTGGGGCCGGGCCAGAGCGCCAGGACCACACCGAGCGTATATACGTGCGAGCCGGACGGACGGGCCAGCCCCACAGCGGCCGGGCTACCGGACCTGATGGCCGCGAAGGCGGTGCGCAACTCCTCACCCGTCCATCGCGGGGGCCGGAACTTCGCCCTCTTCCGGGCGTGCAGGTAGGAGCCGATCGGAATCGCCAGCGCAATGACGATGACGGCGTATCTCGCCCACTCTCCCACGGTCACGCTTCCTCCTTACCTCCAACGGGAGCAGGATCCGGTGCCGTCACCGGACTTCCCCGTTCGCGACATCGAGCAGGAACTGGACGAGCACCCGCGCCTCGGGCGGCAGGCTGCCGTCGTGATACCAGTAGGCCCGCCGCGTGCCGCACCACTCGACGTGCAGCTCATAGAACGTCGAGTCGGGCACCGGCGGTGGAAGCAGACCACGAACGTCTTCAGCGGGCAGGGCCCTGACCAGCGTGTCCAGCTCACGTGCCCGGTCGGCGGGCAGGTGGAAGGCGTCCACCGGGATGTCCCGATCCAGCGGCGGCATGCCCCCGGAGAGACGGAGCCGAACCCGTAACGTGCTGTCGTACCCGCGATCGTCTCCCCTTCGTCGCTCGGCCGTTCTTCGCCGGGCGCCCGCCTGTGGCGATTCCCGGCGATCCATCCTGATCGCCCCTTCTTGACGAACGCTTGAAGGCTCGAATCGACGGAACCGTCACCGCGCTCCTGGACGCGGGCTGTCCACTGATCTGCCCTGCCGGGGTCTGCCGGGAAGGCCCGCGGATCGGCGTGGATCAGTCGATACACCGGTCGAGCGCGTCGAGCAGGGCGGCCACGGTGGACACGTTCCCGTAGCTCTCCAGCCGGATGCCGCGCGATGCCGACGCCTCCGGCGACCGGCCGGGGTGGCGCGTCCCACGCCGTCCATGCCACACTCACTGTTATAGAACTCTGTGCAGAGTTATAGAACGAGGGGGTGTGGGATGCGAGATGTGTCGCCATGGCGTGAGCCCGTCCCGGTGACCGGGACGATGGGCGAGCCCCAGGGGCGGGGCCGGTTCGGCGAGTACGGCGGGCGGTACGCGCCGGAGTCCCTGGTAGAGGCGTGCCGCGAGGTGGACGAGGCGTTCCGGGAGGCGCGGGCGGATCCGGGCTTCCGCGGCGCCCTGGCGGAACTGCTCGCCTTGCACGCCGGACGGCCGACCCCGCTCACACCGGCCCGGCGGCTGTCGCAGGAGCTGGGCGTGCGGCTGTACCTCAAGCGCGAGGACCTCACCCACACCGGGTCACACAAGATCAACAATGTGCTGGGCCAGGCCCTGCTCGCCGCGCGGATGGGACGGCGCAGGCTGATCGCCGAGACGGGAGCGGGCCAGCACGGGGTGGCCGCCGCGACCGCCGCCGCGCTGCTCGGGCTCGAGGCCACGGTCTTCATGGGCGAGCGCGACATCGAGCGGCAGGCGTTGAACGTCTTCCGGATGCGCATGCTGGGCGCCGAGGTGATCCCGGTCACCACGGGCAGCCGCACGCTCAAGGACGCGACCAGCGAGGCCATGCGGCACTGGGTGGGCGTCACCGGCGACTCCCACTACTGCGTCGGCTCGGTCATCGGGCCGGATCCGTACCCGTGGATGGTCAGGGAGTTCCAGCGGGTCATCGGCGACGAGGCCCGCGGGCAGTGCGCCGCCGAACTGCGGACCGGCGTGCCGGACCACGTGGTCGCGTGCGTCGGCGGCGGCTCCAACGCGGCCGGCACGTTCGCCGGCTTCGCCGACACCTCGGCGCGCTTCGTCGGTGTCGAGGCGGAGGGCGGCGCCGGGGCGGCCCGCGGCAGGCTCGGCGTCCTCCATGGCTGCCGCTCGCTGTTCCTGCAGGACGACGACGGGCAGATCGTCGAGGCGCACTCCATCGCCGCCGGGCTCGACTACCCGGGGGTCGGCCCGGAGCACGCCCATCTGCGCGACCTGGGCCGGGCCCGGTACGTCACGGTGACCGACGAGGAGGCGGTCGGCGCGGTGGTACGGCTGGCGCGCACCGAGGGCATCGTCCCGGCGCTCGAATCGGCGCACGCCCTCGCCTGGGTGATCCGCGAGGCGGGCGGCGGCGAACTGCCCGCCGGATCGACGGTCCTGATGACGCTGTCCGGCCGGGGCGACAAGGACATCTCCACCCTGAAGGAGCTGGTGTGACGAACATCCTGGCCCCGGGCGCGGTCGAACGCCACCTGCGTGCCCGCCGGGACACCGGTCGCGGTCTGCTCATGCCGTACGTCACCGGGGATATCACGCCCGGCTGGACGCGGTACCTGAAAGCGTTCGCCGAAGCCGGCGCGGACGCGATCGAGGTCGGCCTGCCGTTCTCCGACCCCACGCTCGACGGCGTCACCATCCAGCAGGCGAGCGCCACGGCCCTGGCCCGGGGGGCGAGCACCCGGCGGATCCTCGCCGACCTGGCCGAGGTCCGGGACCTGGGCGTGCCGCTGGTCGCCAGCACCTACTACAACCTGGTGCTGCATGACGGGCCCGAGGCGTTCTGCGCCGCGCTGCGCCGGGCCGGCGTCAGCGGTCTGATCGTGCCCGACCTGCCGGTGCACGAGGCGGACGAGCTGACGGGCGTGGCCGCCGCCGCCGGGGTCGAACTGGTCCTGCTGGCGTCGCCGGCGACGCCGCGGCCGAGGCTGGAGGAGATCTCGCGCCGCAGCCGCGGATTCGTCTACGCGGTGTCGCTGATGGGCACCACCGGCGAGCGGGCCGCCCTCGCCGCCTCGGCGGCGGAGCTCACCGCGCGGATCAGACGCGGCACCGACCGGCCGGTCTTGCTAGGATTTGGCATTTCCACGCCTGACCAGGCGCGGGAGGCCGGCCGGTACGCCGACGGCGTGGTGGTCGGCGCCGCGGTCATGCGGCGGGTGCTCGACGGGGCGGGGCCGGACGACTTGTGGGCCTTCCTCACGACCCTGCGCCGGGCCCTCGACCAGGAGTGACGCACCACGATGACCCCCGACGCCGGGCACGAGGCGAGATACCGCGCCATCGCCGCCGACCTCGCCGCGAAGATCCGGTCGGGACACTACGCCCCCGGCGAGGCCCTGCCCCCGCAACGGGAGCTGAGCGCCTCCTACGGGGTGACCCTCATGACGCTGCGCCAGGCGTTGCGGGAGCTCAGCGACGAGCGGCTGATCGTGCAGCGGCCCGGCAAGGGCACGTTCGTGGCCCCGCCCCACCTGGCGTACCAGCTCGGCTCGCTCCGCAGTCTGGCCGACGATCTGCGGGAACAGGGCCACGACGTGCGCACCGTGGTGGCCGGGCGGGCGCTGCGCCGGGCCCCCGCCCGGATCGCCGCGGAGCTGCGGCTGCGTCCCGGCGACACCGCCCTGCGGCTGGAGCGGGTCCGCGAGTTCGCGGGCCGTCCCGCCGTTCACCAGGTGTCCTGGGTCCGCCGGCCGGTGGCCGACCAGATCCGCGACCGCGACTTCACCGCCGTCTCCCTCTACACGGCGCTCGCCGAAGCGGGAGTGGCGGTCGCCCGGGCGTCCGAGGTGGTCCGGCCCGGCCTGCTCGACCCCGCCGCCGCGCGCCGCCTTCACGAGCCTGAGGGCAGTGCCGTGCTCGTCAGCACCCGGATCACCTACACGCCCGACGCCGTTCCCGTCGTTTCCGACCATGCCACCATCCTGGGCACCATGATGGAGATCCGCACCGAACGCGCCGCGACCGGCCTCTCCCTCACCTGGCGCGCCACCAGCTAGAGCTCATCAGGCAGGCCGGCGAGGGTGGCCACTGCTGATCGTCCTAACTACGATCGATTAGTTGACGATGGGGCCTCTGCGGTCGCAATCCCCAGAAAGGCGTCAACATGACACGCGTGATCTTCTCCGGTGGGCATGTGTTCGATGGCACGGGAGCACCGCCGGCACCGGCCGACGTAGTAATCGAGGGCGAGCGGATCCTGGACGTCGGCCCCGGGCTGGACGGCGAGGAAGTGGTCGACTGCACGGGGCTCACCCTGCTGCCCGGCCTGTTCGACGCTCACGTGCACCTGATCGTCGGCCCCTACGACGCGGTCGGCCAGCTGTACGAGCCGTTCTCGCTAGTTCTACCAGGCCGCCAGGAACATGCGCACCACGCTCGGCGTCGGCATCACCACGGTCCGGGACGCCTGCGGCGCTGACCTCGGGATCAAGGTGGCCCAGGAGCGCGGCTTGATTCCGGGCCCGCGGATCCATCTGTCGATCAACCAACTCAGCCAGACCGGCGGCCAGGGCGATCATTGGGAGGCCTCGGGCTGCTGTCCGACGGGTGTGTTCACGCCGCCGCCACCGAAGGCATCAAGGTGGCCGTGCGCAACGGCGTCCGCTCGATCGAGCACGGCTACTTCATTGACGACGAGGCCATCGAGATGATGCTCGAACGCGGCACCTGGCTGGTGCCCACGCTGATGGCCGCCCGCGGCACCCTCGACGCCGCCGAGCAGTACCCCGACCACATGGTCGCCAAGGCCCGCGAAGTCGTCGACGCCCAACTCCACGGGGTACGGCGGGCCGTGGTGGCGGGCGTGCGCATCGCGTTCGGCACCGACTCGGGTGTCACCGCGCACGGCCGCAACCTGGAGGAACTGCCGCTCATGCTGGACTGCGGCATGACCCCCGCGCAGGTCCTGCACTCCGCGACGCTGTCGGCGGCGCAGCTGCTGGGCGTGCAGAACGAACTCGGCTCGCTGGAGCCCGGCAAGCGCGCCGACCTCGTACTCGTGGACGGTGACCCGTTGGACGTCGACACGCTGGCCGACCGGATCGTCGGCGTCTATCAAAACGGTCGGCTTGTCCATTCTTGATGCCATCGGCAACACACCCCTGATCGAACTGGAACGCGTCGCTCGCGGGGTGCGGGTCGCCTGCTGGCCAAGCTTGAGTATCTCAGGCAAGAAGGACCGCATCGCCCTGGAGATGATCAAGGACTCCCGGACGTGCGGCGCCCTGTCCGCTGGTCAGCTCGTGGTTGAGCTGACTCTGATCTCAACTCCGTACAGGCCCTCTAGCTGTACTGCCGACCCCGGCGCTGTTACTGGAATGTCGCCTTGCCTCCGACGGACCATGTCACGCCCGGCGCGGTTACTTCCGTCGTATGTGTGAGAAGCAGAAGAGGGATCAAGGAGACGCCGATGACGTCGAGAATTGTGGTGCTCGGAGCCGGCTACGCGGGCCTGACCGCCGCGACGCGGCTCGCCAAGCGGACGCGCCGGACAGGTGCCGAGATCATCCTGGTGAACGCCGCCGCAGACTTTCTCGAAAGGCCGCGCTTGCATCAGCATGCCACCGGTCAGCGCCTGCGCGCATTGCCGCTCGCCGACGTGTTCGACCCCAAAAGCCTGGTGGTAGATCGTGTGACCGGACTGGACCTTGCCGAACGCCGCGTACATCTCCAAGAGCGGGTCTTGAGCTATGACCTTCTCCTCTACGCCCTGGGGAGCACTGTTGAGACGGAATCCGTGCCCGGAGCCGCCGAGCACGCCCACACCCTCGCCGACGAGGCCACCGCTGCCCGGCTTGCGGCCGTGCTCGACACGCTGCCCGCTGGCGCGGCGGTCGCCGTGTGTGGGGGAGGGCTGTGCGGGATCGAGATGGCCGCCGAGGCGGCGGAGTCGCACCCCCGGTTGCGGATCACGCTGATCTCGAGGAGCGAGCCGGGGTCCTGGCTCTCGTCCGCCGCGCGAAGGCACTTGCGGCACGCGTTCGACCGGCTGGGCGTCAAGGTCGTCGCCGGAGCCGAGATCGTGGAGGTGGCCGAGGATTCGCTCGCGCTGGCGAGCGGCGCGCGCCTGTCGTACGACGCGGTGATCTGGGCGGGTGGCTTCACCGTGGCGCCGCTGGCCCGCGCGGCTGGGCTGGCGGTCAACACGCGCGGCAGAATCGTGGTCGACGAGAGCCTCAGGTCCATCTCGCATCCTGAGGTCTACGCGGTTGGTGACGCGGTGGCCGTCTCTGGGCCGTGGGGCGAGACGCTGGCGTACGGCTGTCGCTCAGGTGGCTTCACAGGGCCATACGCCGCGGACGCGATCGTTGACGGGCTGGCCGGGCGGGAGCCGCGGCCGTTCCGCTTCCGCTACCTCCATGAGTGCGTCAGCCTGGGACGACGGGACGCGGTGGTGCAGTTTCTCCACGCGGACGAGACCCCGCGCCGACTGGTGCTCACCGGCAAGCCGGCCGTCCGTTACAAGGACACCGTTTTGAACGGCGCGCGCCTGCTGTTTCGGTGGCCCGGCCCCTACATCCCGCGCCTGGCCTCATGATGGGCGAGACGGCCGCCGTTGAAGCGAGTGGATGACATCGCCCGGTTCGATCTGGGGCGGGTCGAGGTCTCCAAGGTGCCGATCCGGCGGATGAAGACCCTCGCGCGGTACGGATCGGGCAGCAAGGCCCTGCTGCCGGCCAAACTGCGGGAGCCGCGGCGGACGGCGACGCTGGTGGCGGTGACCCGGTCGTTGGAGGCGGAGGCGATCGACGACGCGCTCGACCTGTTCGCGCTGCTGATGGCCACACGGCTGATCAGCCCGGCGCGGCGGAAGTCGTCTGGCGCGCCGCCAGGTGTCGCGCAAGCCGTTGCTGCCGAAGGCGATCGACGGCTCGCTGGTGACGCCGGCGTGGAAGCGGGCGGTGTTCGCCAACCCGGATCTTCCGCAGGGCGCGGTGGGTCGTGACGCTTACGTGGTGTGCGTGCTGGAGGTCACCGCCTCCAGCACCCCGCCCAAACCTTCGGCAGCTCGGCGAAGTCCCCGACCTGCCCATTACCGACAGTTGAGCCGGAGGTGCCTGCTTCATCCTGGTTGATCCGTTGGGCATAGGGTTGGCGGCATGGCGCTGCAACTTGTTCAGGTGAATTTCAAGGCCCGGGATGACTCGGCGCTCGGCCGGTTCTGGGCGGAGGCGCTCAACTGGGGCGTTTCCAGCGAGGGACCCGGTGTGACCAACGTTGAACCCGTGGGCTTCGCCTGGCCGGACCCCGCCGCCGTCTGCGTCGATGTCGTCACCGTCCCGGACCCCGAATCGGTGAAGTACCGCGTGCACATCGATCTCGCCACTACCTCTGCGGCCCATCAGGCGGAGTTGGTCGCGCGCCTGAAGGAGCTCGGTGCGACGCCTGCCAATGTGGGCCAGGGCGACGTGCCGTGGACGGTTCTGGCCGACCCGGAGGGCAACGTGTTCTGCGTGCTGGAGCCTCGGGAGATCTACCGGGACACCGGACCGATCGCCGCGGTGATCGTCGACTGCGCCGACCCGCGGGCCATGGCCCGGTTCTGGGGCGAGGCGATCGACTGGACCCTCCACGAGGTGACCGACGATCATGCGCTGCTGCGCTCCGCCAAGGGTGTCGGGCCGTATCTGGAGTTCCTCCGCACGCCCGACAGGAAGGACGCGTGGAACCGCGTCCATCTCGACCTGCTGCCGTACCCCGGTGACGATCAAGCGGCGGAGGTGGCCCGGCTGGAGGCCCTCGGCGCGACGCCCGCCGATGTGGGCCAGGGCGACGTCCCGTGGATCGTCCTCGCTGACCCGGAAGGCAACGAGTTCTGCGTCCTCGCCCCGGCCTGACGCGCAGCCTCCCCGCCTGCTGGCCGGACGAACGCCAACGCCTCCGGCCACACCTTCCACGCGTACCGCACCGACGCTGATCGCGCTGGCCACGAACCTGGGCCTGGCTCGGATGTCGTCAACGGATGTGACACCAATCCGTGCTCACCGGTCCGCTCCTACCGGACCCCAGATCGCTGGTGGCGGCTGGCCTCCGTACGGGCTGGGGGTGATCGCCGCCGCTAACCTCCTTCGGCGGCTCACGGCATCGAGCCCGATGGGCGCCTGAGGCAGCGTGACCGCAGCAACGCTGCCGTACTTCGGCACCCCGAATAAGGGCCGAATCCCATGCTGTGGACCCCGTTGGACTCCACCCGGATATTTGGCCGGAAGCTTCGGTTGGGCCTTCTCGGTGTGGTCGGTCAAGGCAGGATCTCGACGTATCCGTCGGTTCCGTGCACGCGGATCCGCTGCCCGTCCCGGATCAGCCGGGTGGCCTGCTGCACGCCCACGACGGCCGGCAAGCCGTATTCCCGGGCGATCACTGCGCCGTGGGTCATCAGGCCGCCCACCTCCGTCACCAGGCCCGTGATCGCGACGAACAGGGGCGACCAGCTGGGGTCTGTGTAAGCCGTGACCAGGATGTCGCCCGCCTCAAGATCTGCCTCCGCCATGTCAAGGATGACGCGGGCCCTCCCCTCGATGGTCCCGGCGGAGACCGGCAAGCCGATCAGGGCACCAGCCGGCACGTCGTCGCGCCGGTACGCCCCGGCGATGGCCTCGCCATCCGACGTGAGCACCCGCGGTGGCGTGAGCGCCCGGTACGACCGGAACGCGTCCTTGCGCTGCTGGATGAGCTGGTCATCCACCTGGTTGGTGCGCACGACGTCGTGGAGCTCCTGGAACGTAAGGTAGAAGATGTCCTTTTTCTCAGGAAGCACGTTGGCCTGCACGAGGCGCTCGGCCTCGTCCAGCAAGGCCTGCTTGTAGACGAAGTAGCGGCTGACGATGCCGTACTTCGGGTACTCCCGGTACCCGATGAAGGTCCGGACCCGGTCGATCATCCGCTTGGTCTCATCGGCCTTCTGCTCCCCGTCCGGCAGGGCCCGCAAGCGTGACAGCACGTCCTGTTCCTTCCTCTGCGCCTCCTGCCGCCCTTGCTCGAAGCGCCGCTTTGCGGCACCCGGCTCGAAGAGCTTGATGTTGTCGAGGATCACGGGCACGAGCGTGGTGGGCCGCTCGCGCCAACGCGGCCTCGTGATGTCGATCTCGCCGACGCAGCGCATGCCATACCGGTCGAGGTAGGCCTCGATGGCGTCGCGCGCTTCGGTCCCGCCCGCGAGCTTCGGCAGCTCGTCCAGGAAGCCCTCGTCCTCGACGTCCTGCAGAAACGCCACCACCTGCGGATGCGGACGGATCACGTCCGCGACATCGAGCAGCGCCAGCCCCATCTCCGACGTGACGTTGTCGGGGGCGGACAGCGTGAGCGTGTCGGCCGCGTTCTTCTCGCCCAGCCACTCCCGCAGCTTGTCGTTGAGCCACCACGTGGCCTCCATCCCCGCCATGATCGCCTGCATGCTCAGCGGATCACTGAGGACCCGCTTGTGCTCCTGGAAGGCCTCCAGCAGGAAGTCGAACAGCGCCGGCCCGGTCTTCGTCCGGATGTCGCGCCGCAGGGCGGCGATGGACGCCTGGCTGCGCTCGATCAGCCCGGTGACGATAGCCGGATCGGTCTCGATCGGGGCGGACGCGCCGCCGACCGGCGGCCCGCCGGGACCCCCGTCCGGGAGCGACGGGACGAAGTCGCCGCGGTCGAGGACCGTCTCCAGCGCGTCCCTGATCAGCGGATCGGACCTCCCCGCCATCTCCAGGAGGCCGGCGCGGCTCGCGGGCGAGGCCAGGCGCCGGGTGACGTCGACGAACAGCCGCCCGCCGGCCTCGTGCATCGGCGCCACGGCCGTCAGCTGCCACACAGAAACGCCCAGCGGCTTCATGGGGTCGGTCATCATCTGCCCGTGACCGACCGAGAGGTAGACGTGATTCTCCTGGCCGCCGGTCTCGGGGATGGGGAACAGCGTGGTGATCGGCCGGCTCTGAACGAACTGGAAGCCATCATCCAGCAGGCACCATTCGATGTCCTGCGGGCGGCCGAAGTGCGCTTCGATCCGCCGGCCGAGCTGCACGAGCCGCACGACCTGCGCATCCGTCAGCGCCGGCAGCTCCTGCCGCTGCGGGTCGATCGGCAGTATCTGCGTCCCGCCAGCCGGCGAAGCGTGGATGGCACGCTTCTTGGCGGCGACCGCCTTGGTGACGACCTCGCCGTCTCGCACCTTGTAGACGTCCGGGTTCACCAGGCCGGAGACCAGGGCCTCGCCGAGGCCGAAGCCGGCGTCCACGGTGGCGACCTTCCGGTTGCCCGTGACGGGGTCGGCCGTGAACACGATGCCGGCCGCATGCGGGAAGAGCATCTGCTGCACGACCACGGCCATGCGGACCTTCCGGTGGTCGAAGCCGTTCCGCAGGCGGTAGGTCACGGCCCGCTCGGTGAACAGCGACGCCCAGCACCGGCCGACGTGCTGGAGGATCGCCGCCGGACCCACGACGTTCAGGTAGGTGTCCTGCTGGCCGGCGAAGGATGCCGTCGGCAGGTCCTCTGCCGTAGCGCTGGATCGCACGGCATAGGCGGCGTGCTCGCCGAGCTGCGCGAGCGCGCGGGTGATCGCCGCCGCGAGATCGTCAGGGATGGCGATCCCTTCGATGGTTTGGCGGATCTCCGCGCTGAGCCTGCGGATCACCTCCCGGTCATCCGGGTTCAGGCGCGACAGCTGATCGAGCCGATCGTCGATCGACGGCGCTTCCGCCATGATCCGCCGGAAGGCGTACGTCGTCACGCAAAAGCCAGCCGGCACCCGGATGCCTTCGATCCGCGACAACTCCCCCAGGTGCGCGCCCTTGCCGCCAACGACCGCGACCTGCATCTCGTCAACCTCTTGAAGATCCAACACATGCGGCTCGATCATTGCGACACCTCCGAGGCTGCCGTCCTCCATCGCACTGCACCGGCCGATCGAATCACCGGCGCCTCACGCTCTGTCGAACCTCTTGTTGGGCGCGTCCCCATCCCTCGTTGCCTTCCCTTTGACGAGTCGGCCGGCCGCTCCGCCCCGGGCGGCCCCGCGCACCGCACCCGCGCCTCGAGCGCCCCCGACCACACCACCAGTCCCACCCGCGGTTCGACGCCACCGCGTCCCCCATACATCGACAACGACACACGCACGTCGAACCCTCATTCGGCAGGTACTGGCCTCGGCCGACGATTCTGCTGCAAGATCCGGGTCTTGCCGCAAGCCCCTCGGTGCGCTGTACGTTAAGAAGAAGCGGCGCGCGCTCCAGCGCGGCGGCGTGCTCGCCCAGGACAGCGTCGTAGGCGGGCGGGAGCCGGGTCGGGGCATCCGGACGGCCCTTCGTGATCTCGGAAGCGGATCCGAGACCTTGTGAACCCGCGCGGTGCGCAATCTCGGAAGTCACACCTGGGAGTGTGGTTCCGGGATCGCGTCAATCTCGGAACTGCGACGCTGCCCGGCAGGCGCGCGGATGTGGCTGGAGGGATCGCGGTTGCGACGTCCACCCGGCTTCGTCATTTCCGAGTCCCTCGAGTCGAGCGCGGACTGGCGATCAGTGCGTCGCGTTGTGCGGAGCTCAGGCGGTCCGGCCTCGGGGTGATGGCGTACTCGCCGCGCCCGAGCCGCTCCACGGCGAGCGGGTCGGAGAGGATCGGACGACGGCTGATCGCGTCCAGGGCGTCGACCGCCCGCTGGACGGGCCAGTCCAGCGCCGTAGCGAGGTCGTCCACGGTGAGTGACCGAGGGGCGTACACCAGCGCGGCCACTACCGTCAGCGCGTCGCCCACGACGGCGTCGGTGAGGCCGCTGTCGTTCATCTGCTCGCTGATCCAGGCGAAGAACTGAGCCATCTGGCCCAGCCGGGTGCCGGCGGGCGTGCCGGAGCCGAAGATCTCGATCCCGTGCCGCGCGGCCGCCGCGACCTCGGCGTGTGCCCCGGTGTCGGCTTTGAACGCCCGGAGCCAGACGTCGTCGTCGATGACGTACCGCTCGCGGCGGCCGGAATCCTGTGTGCGCCTGACCAGCTCGATCGCCTTGAGGTAGCCGATGGCCTTGGACACCGACGCCGGGCTGACCTGTAGCTGGCGTACGAGCTCGGCGGACGTCAGGCTCCCGGAGTCGGAGGTGAGCAGACAGACGAACACGCGAGCGGGCATCCGGGGAAGGCCGGTCCCGGCCAGCAGCGTCGCGAACTGCTCCACGAAACCGCGCACGGACTCGGCCGGCCGCCCGTCGGCCGGTGGCTCCGTGGCCTGAAACGGTCTGCGGCGGCGGGCGCGCTGCCCGGCGGCCTGCTGGGCGCGGTCGGCCAGGTAGCCGCCGGGCGCGCTGTTGCGGGCCACTTCGCGGCTGATCGTGGACGTGGGCCTGCCCAGCCGCCGGGCGATCTCGGCGTATCCCAGCCCTTCGACCAGCCAGCTCGCGATCTGCTGGCGATCCTCGTGGGTCAGCCTGCCTCCGGGCATCGGCTCGCCCTCCTGTCGGTTCGGTCCACGGGTGCGTTCACCAACAGTACATTGCAACGGCTGGTCGATATGGATTGCATTTATCAACAATGCTGTTGCAACGATTGACGCGAAAGACCAGGAAATCAAGCACTCATTGAGATTTGTCGTTGACGAGACTTGAAACGCAACGTAGCCTTTTCCCGCTTGGAAAGGCTTGAGCGAGATGAGGAACCCCTTATGACAAGAGCGTTGGATGTGAACCGGATTCGAGCTCGCGTCTCCGAGGTGCTCGCGGAATACCGGATCCCGAGCGCCGCGATCGGCGTCCTCCGCGACGGAGAGATCACCGACTTCGCCGTCGGCGTCAAGAACATCTCCACGCGGGAGCCCGCGAGGACCGACACCATCTACCAGTGCGGCTCCGTATCCAAGACATGGACCGCCCTCGCCTTCATGCAGCTCGTCGACGAGGGGAAAGTCGCCCTGGACGAGCCGGTGCGGACCTACCTCCCTGGTTTCCGGGTCGCCGACCCCGACGTCAGAGCCAAGGTCGCACCCCGCCATCTCCTCAACCACACCAACGGCATCGAGGAGGACTACGGAGATCCGGGCGAGGACGACGACGTGTACGAGCGCATGGTGGAGAACATCGCCGGCGCACGGCAAGTCCACCCCTTGGGCCACACTCACGGCTACAGCGCGGCCCTGGGCTACGCGATCCTCGCCCGCATCATGGAGGTGATCGACGGCAAGCGGTGGGACGACATCATGAAGGATCGCCTGTTCGACCCCTTGGGGCTGACCTCGACGAGCAGTCGGCGTGAGCACGTGGACCAGGATCGGGCCGCGACCGGATACCTGATCCGATCCCTCGAAGAGGGGCCCATCCTCTCACCGCTGGGTCACCTGCCGCGCTCCTTCGGCCCCGGAGGCAACGTCAACACGACAGCCCGGGAATTGCTCACGATGGCGTACGTCTTCCTCAACGAAGGAAAGGCGCCGAACGGGACCAGAATCGTCTCACCCGGCATCATCCGCGAGATGACGGAGTCGCGGGTCCCCATACCTGACCCGTACATGTTCGGGCCGGAATGGGCACTCGGCCTCATCGTGTGCGATTGGCACGGCCAAACCATCTACGCCCACGACGGCAGCGCAGTCAGCCAGAGCGCCCGCCTGCGGATCCTGCCGGAATCGAACATCGCCGTCTCGATGCTGGCAAACGCCGGGCCGCGCGACAGCTTCTACCGGAAAGTGTTCAACGAAATCCTGGCCGACCTCGGCGCGGTCACGATCCCCGACCTACCGGAGCCCGACCCGACCCTGGCCCTCGACCTGTCCAGGTACGAAGGCTCCTACGGGCGCCCCGGCACCCGCTACGAAGTGGCGGCCGAACACGGGAAGCTCCACCTCAAATTCACCCTGAACCCCATGGAGGCGCAACTCCTCAATAAACCAGAACAGCTCGACTACGAACTGCTCCCGATCAGCGAGACCCACTTCTTGATGCCATCGGACGATCCGCTCGAGGACCCTCAGACCGTCGCAATCTACGACTTCAAGAATGGCGCCGCACAGTATCTTCACACCAATTGCCGAGTAAATCCGAGAGTCAATGAGGAGGGTGCCACGATGCACGTCATGGCTGTTTCCGCGATTTCCGACAACGACGGTTTCTGGGATTCCCTGAAGAGGGCGTACGGCCAGCTTCCCAAGGGTGCCAAGTGGACGCTGGCGGTGGCGAGCACCGACGGGACCAAGGCGGTGAACGTCATCATTCATGACTCGATCGACGGCGTCAGGAGCTTCTTCGAGGATCACGTCGGCGCCTTTGCCACGACGGAATACTTCGAGGCCGACGCGGCCAACGCGGTCGGCCTCCCCGCGAAGTAGCCGCTCCTTGCGCTGCCGTCCGCCCAAGCCGCGACGGCGGGCGGACCTTGGGCCAGGTGCCGCTGGCAGGGCTAGCGGGATCGCGCGGAGCCGGCGGCCGCCTCGTCGTCGGCCTCCGTCGTCTGCTCGACGGCCAGGGAGGCCAGCAGACGCAGGCGCTCGGCGGAGGGCGACCCTGGCTCGGCGGTGTAGATGATGAGGACCAGGCCGGGTTCGGCGGTGATGGCGAGCTCTTCGTAGGCTAGGACGAGTTCGCCCACCTCGGGGTGGATGAACCGCTTCGTCCCTGTCCCGTGGGTGCGCACGTCATGCGCCGCCCAGAGCGTGCGGAAGGTTTCGCTCCGGGTAGAGAGCTCGCCGACCAGGTCCTGCAGGGCGCGATCGTGCGGGTCGCGGCCGGCTTCCGCGCGCATGATCGCGACGCACATGTTGGCGAACAGTTCCCAGTCAGGATAGAAGTCACGCGAGGCGGGGTCGAGGAACTGGAAGCGGGCCAGGTTCGCGGTGCGACCGCCGCCGCCGATCACGGGTGAGTAGAACCGGCGGCCGAGCGTGTTGGCGGCCAGCAGGTCCTGGCGCGGGTTGCGGACGAAGGCGACGGCGTCGGTGATGGCCTCCAGCGCCCAGTGCAGGCTCGGCCGGGAGGCGCTGTGCCGGGTGGCGCGGCGGCGCGTCCGGCCGGAGGCGGGGATGCCGTCGGCGGCGCGGGCCAGGTCGAACAGGTGGGCGCGCTCGGTGTCGTCGAGCTGTAGCGCTCGTGCGACCGCCTCCAGGACCGAGGCGGAGGCGCCGGCGATCGCGCCGCGTTCGAGCTTGGCGTAGTACTCCACGCTCACCCCCGCCAGGATGGCGACTTCGGTCCGCCGCAGGCCGGGCACGCGCCGGTTGAGGCCGGCGGGGATGCCCGCCTGCTTGGGCGTGACCTTGGCCCGGCGCGAGGTGAGAAACTCGCGGACTTCGCGGCGATTGTCCATAAGCCCAGCGTAGATGGGGTCTGGCGGGTCTGGGGTGCCCTGCCGGTACACCCATCAGCAGAGACTCCCGCGCCCGCGCCGGGCGGCGTTGACTGATGGGGATGAACCAACGCCCACGTCTGCTTCCGGCGCTGCCACGATCAGGCCGGGACAGTTCGTCGTCGGGTCGTTCTTCGCCTCCGACAACACCTGCGAGATCTGCCGGGCCGGCTACCAGTCCCGTTGCGTGCACGCCGAGCCGATCGGCGCCTTCGGCACCCAGGCGCAGTACGCCCGCATCCCGCTGGCCGACGGGCCGCGCTCGCCGAGCACGACCCCGGCCGCCGACACCACTGACCCGGCCGCCATCCCGAAGGCAGAAGGCCCCCATTCCTGCAGGAGGACGATCTCACCGCCCTGGTGATCGACGACGTCGAGGCGCCCGCCCTGCTCGCACTGGTCTGGAAGGGCCTGCTCAGCCAGGCCGTACGTGAGGCGCTGTGCTGCTGCCGCCGCGCGTTCTTCGGCTGAGCCGGACTCAGGGCACCCTGGCCTGCATGGACGCGGCGGCCAGGGCCTTGATCTCGGGCGCGTCGTCCGCGAGGAGGAACCCCTTGGCGACGGCGTCGTCGGTGGCGGCCTCGAAGGCGGGCAGGTAGCCGTCGCCGTACAGGCTGTCCAGGATGGCGGGGGAGAACGGGACGGTCAGGCCGAAGAGCCTGCCCAAGACGCCGTCGTCCGGGCTGACCCCGGTCAGTACGGCGGCGGGCACCTCCATCCAGGGCGTGCGGACCCCGCCGAGCGCGTTGCCGTGGTCGTCCCGCTCCAGCGCGGGGCCGGGCACGGTGGCCAGCGGGGGAGCCTGCGGCGGCGGAACGTCCTCGCGCACCCACTGGTCGAGCCGTCGGATCGCGGCCTTGGCGACGTAGTGGTGCTGGGGGCCGGAGTTGGCCAGGTGCTGCAGGTCCATGCCGATCACGCGGGTGGTCGGGGCTAGCGCGGCGGCCAGCTCCGCGGGGGTGGCGTGGGTGAGATCGAGGCGGCCGGTGGTGTTGAGGTAGGTGTCGGCGTGCGAGGCCCCGGCGAGCTCCCACACGCGCAGGTTCGACCCGTCGGGCCGCCTGGCCCCCGCGTACCCGGCCGTGATCACATCGGTCTCCGTCACCAGGGCGAGCACCGGCACCCGCGGGTCGGCGCGGAAGGGCACCGGCGTCCCATCGAGACCTGACGTCGCCGGCCGCCGCGACGGCACGAGGGCCGGGGCGATGCCGATGCGGCAGTGCGGCAGGAACCCGTCATACACCTGGGCGATCGGGTCGACCTCGTTGATGTAGGTGGTCAGCATGTAGGCACCCAGCGACATCCCGGCCGCGATGAGCCGCGCGCCGGGGAACAGCTCGCGGATGGCCATCCCGGCCTGGGAGAAGATGTCGTACGAGAAGTCGTCGCCGGGGTGGTCGAGCATCCCGTACCGTTCGGGGTTCGACGCCTTGAGCCCGCCCGGGGCCGGCCCGTCCACGGGATGCACGCTGCCGGTGACCCCCAGGCACTGGGCCGACACCCCGACCCAGACCATGCCACTCCGTAACAGCTCGCTGTGGATGTACTGCCATTCCACGCCGGCATCCATGAACGACGAGACGTTGAACCACTCCACCACCACGGTGCCGCTGAAGTGTTCGGGCCTGCGTACCAGGATCCGGGTCACGTACGAGGCCAATTCGTCGGCGTACGAGGCGGCCGTACCGCGCAGCAGGTACTCCTCCTCGGTGTAGCCCGTGGCCAGGCCGCGGGCGACCTCGATGGCCTGTCCGTCCGGGCATCGTTCGAGATTCATGGGTGTGTCTCCTCTCGTCTCGGGCTTGTCAGCCCGTCCTTGACGTCTCCAGATCCGTCAGCCTGTCCTTGACGCGGCGCGGTGTCAAGGGCAGGCTGACGCGGTGATGACGCGAAGCAAGGGCCGTCGCCGGGTGACGCCGGTGGAGGAGGTCGCCACCAGATGTTCGTTCTGCGGCATGTCCCACGCGGAGGCCAAGAGGGTCGTGGCGGGACCGGGTGTCTACATCTGCGACGCCTGCATCGAGCTGGCCCACCGGCTGCTCTCCGACCCGCCGCAGGGGAGCGAGCCCCAGCGGGCGCACCGCGGGCCCGATCCGGAGGCCGAGTGGCTTCCGGGCATGTCGGACGATGACCTGCTCGCCTCACTGCCGCGTCACGCGCTCACCATCGAGCAGGCCGAGCGTGACCTGCGGGCCTGGGTCCGCATCCTGCGCGACCGCGGGGTGACCTGGGCCAGGATCGGTCAGGCCCTGGGCATCTCCCGCCAGGCCGCCTGGGACCGCTTCGCCGCCGACGTCGAGGACCGCTGACCACCGCTCAGCTCGCCTCGTCGGCGATTTCGATCATCGTGGCTACGGGCAGGGCCGGGTTGGCCGCCGCGTCACCGGCCGTGCCCGGCTCCTGAGAAAGTCGTCGTCTGCGGTCAGGCCGGGCGGCAGGTGCAAGCTGCGGCCGAAGACGACCTCGTCATGTCCGTCTGCTCCTGCTGCGCGGTGCATTACCCCGAGCAGACGCTCGCCATCCATCATCACGCGCAAAGAGAACGGTCAGCCCATCCACCTGATCAACCACTTTTGGTCCTGGCAGGGCCAGTCGGCCGCACTGGCGATCGAGCGCTCCGACGCTAACTACTCAGGCACCTTCTACCTGGCCTACCTCGGCGCCGTAGGACGCCTTTTGACGCTGAAATCCCCATCCGCGCTCCCGCGCGGATGGGGATGGTCAGGCCTGCAGGTAGTGCAGGACGGCAAGTACCCGGCGGTGGTCGTTGTCCGACGGAGACAGGCCGAGCTTGGTGAAGATCTGCGTCACGTGCTTCTCCACCGAGCCGTACGACAGGAACAGCGCGGCGGCGATGGCGTTGTTGGAACGCCCCTCCGCCATCATGGCCAGCACCTCGCGTTCCCTCGGGGTGAGCGTGCCCAGGGTCTCCGCGCGGCGGCTGGCGCCCATGATCTGGGTGACGACCTCGGGATCGAGGACGGTCTGCCCGACCGCGATCTGGTCGAGCGCGGCCAGGAACTCCTTGACATCTGCGACGCGCTCTTTCAGCAGGTATCCCACGCCATGGGCGCCGCCGGCGAGCAACTGGGTCGCGTATCGGGTCTCGATGTACTGGGAGAACACCAGCACGCCCACCTCTGGGTGATCACGGCGAATCTGGATCGCGGCTCGCAGGCCCTCGTCGGTGTGGGAGGGCGGCATGCGTACGTCGACCACGGCGATGTCGGGACCGTGTTCCGCCACGGCCGCCAGGAGCGCGTCGCCATCTCCCACGGCGGCCACCACTTCGTGGTCGCGGGAGGTGAGCAGCATGCACAGGCCCTCCCGGAGCATCACGGCGTCCTCGGCGATCACGATGCGCATGCACTGCTCCGTTCAAATGTGCAGGGGAAGTTCGACTGTGATCACCGTAGGTCCTCCGGCCGGGCTGTGAATGTCGATCATGCCGTCCAACGTCTGGACCCGGGCGGCCAGTCCGCGTAATCCGGATCCGGCGCCGATCGCCGCGCCGCCGGTGCCGTCGTCGCGTACCCGCAGGCTCAGCAGGCCATCACGCACCCGTACCTCGATGGCGGCGTGCCTGGCGCCGCTGTGCTTGACCACGTTGGCGAGCAGTTCCGTCGTGCAGAAGTAGGCGATGGCCTCGATGGCCGGAGCCGGTCGCTCGGGCAGGTCGGCTTCGAACCGGGCGGGGATCGGGCTCCGTGCGGTGAGCGTGGCCAGGGCGACCTCCAGCCCTTGGTCGAGCGCCGGCGGGTGGATGCCGCGGATCAGGTCACGCAGCTCGGCCACGGTCTCCTTGGCGCTGCGGTGCGCGCTGTCGACGAGGACGCGGGCGCGCTGGAGCCGTTCGGGCTGGTCGGCCTGCTCGAGCTCGTCCTGGGCCATGCCCAGGCTCATGGCCAGCGTCACCAGCCGTGCCGCCGTCCCGTCGTGCAGGTCTCGCTCGATCCGGCGGAGCCTGGCGACTGCGTCCTCTGCGGCCAGCGCCCGTGCCTGCTCCAGCTGGCGGATCCGGGTGTCGCCCGGCGCGGGCCCGAGCAGCGTTCGGGCGAGCATGCGCTCGGGGGCCAGGGCGAGGTGGACGCCCCACGGGGCGAGGAGTAGCAGCGCCAGTCCGGCGGCGCTCACCAGGGCCGCAACCGGCCTTCCGTCGGGAGACAGGTGCGCCAGGGCGGAGGACTGTCCCCACAGGGGGCAGCCGAGCAGGAGCAGGCCGCCTCCCCACAACAGGGCGGCGGCCGCGCAGGCGACCGCGGCCGCTGGCAGCCGGAGCAGGCTATGGATGACGGCGCGCCATCCCGTCACGTCACCGAGCGCCGCGCCGAGCCGGTTCAGCAGGCCCGGCCCGGCGCAGAACGGGCCGGGATCGGGCACCCGCACCCCGGCCCACGCTCGTGCCAGCCGTCGATTGGCCGTGCCGAGCCCTCTGGCCGCCATCACGCTCAGGGCCAGCATCGGCACTCCGACGAGATTCGCCGTCAGGATGACGCTCAACAGCACGAGAACGAGATGGACCAGGCCGGCTCCCACCATGAACGGCAACATCAGCGCGTAAGCGAGCTCACGCTGCGACCGCTCCCGCACCGGAGTAGTGATCAGCACACGCCACCTCTCTGCTTGCCTGTCCACGCTCCTCCTCGCCAGACGCCGCACGCCGTCCAGCCTGACGGACACGCTCGCGCGAGAACAGCCGGACAGCCCGTGGGGGACATCCCGAAACCAACACGGAGGACGTCCCGGTGGTGGCCATCCGGTCGGTGCCACCAGAGTGATCACCATGACGACAACCAAGCAGCGGCGCAGGCGCGGCAGGACCAGAGGGCTGGTCATCGGTGTGACGGTGGCGGCGCTGGCAGGAATGACCCCGGGGGCCGCCGCCGCTCGGGATGCGCAGCCGACCTGGCGGGACTGCGCCGGCCAGGGCATACCGGCGGGCATGCAGTGCGCTGCGATCGAGGTACCCGTGGACTGGGCCAAGCCGGACGGGCCGAAGATCAAACTGGACCTGGCCCGGCTGCCCGCCACCGAGCCTGCGCGCCGGATCGGCAGCGTACTGGGCATCCCCGGCGGTCCCGGGGCCAACGGGATCGACGACCTCAAGCGAGCCGCGAGCGACCTCACCGACCTGCGGCGCGGGTTCGACCTCGTCGCCTACAAACCGCGCAACAGCGTGTGGCGTGATCAGATGCCCCCATCCTGCATGCAGCCTGGAACGTCACTGTTCGAGCCACAGGGCCAGAAGCAGCACAAGGCATTGGCCGCGGCGATGACCAAGGCCCTCAAAGCCTGCCAGAACGCGGACAAGACCGGCCTGTTCGCCCACATGGACTCCCTGTCGGTGGCCAGAGACATGGACGCGGTTCGCGAGGCCCTGGGCGAGGAACGGCTGAGCTTCATGGCCAACTCCTACGGAGGGGTGCCCGCCGCCGCCTATGCCCGGCTCTTCCCGCAGCACATCCGAGCCATGTACCTCGACGGGACGATCAACCAGGTCGACGGCTGGCCCGACCAGACGCTGCGGACTCTGCCCGTCCTGGAACGGGTATTCACCAGATTCACCACCTGGTGTGCGGACACCCCCGCCTGCGCGTTGCACGGACAGGACGCCGGGGCGGTCTGGCGCAAGCTCATTCGAGACGCCGATCGCAGGCCGATCCCGGTCACGTCGTCCAAATTCGGCAAGGGCAAGCTGACCGGATGGCATCTGAGGAGCTTCGGCTTCATCAGCGACCCCGGACCGAACAACTCGCGGTGGCTGGGCTTCGCCGAGGCGGTCGACAAGGCCCGGGGCGGGGACGGGTCCGGTTTCGCCGATTTCGCTCTCGGCAACGCGCAGATCTGGGCCGCGCCCGGAGCGCTGGCGATGACGTGCGCAGATGACCGTGGCTACAGCAGCTACGCGCAGCTGCAGAGGTTCCGCCGTCAGGCGGAGAAAATCTCGCCGAACTT
The DNA here is from genome assembly GCF_040649575.1 of Nonomuraea sp. NPDC048916. Lineage (NCBI taxonomy): Bacteria > Bacillati > Actinomycetota > Actinomycetes > Streptosporangiales > Streptosporangiaceae > Nonomuraea > Nonomuraea sp. NPDC048916. The sequence goes on along the minus strand of NZ_JBEZFS010000036.1, from coordinate 33,906 downwards.
CGGGGGAGCGTCATTCGACGCGCTCGGATGCACGGGTTGGCCGCTGCAGGTCGCCAACCCGGCCCGCCCGCTGCAAACTCGCGCTCTGCCGCCGTTCCTGGGAGTCGGCAGCACGTGGGGCGACTACGCATGGACCGCGAGCTTCACCAGGATGATCCCGGGATCAGTGACCGTCGGCTACGACGGGCCCGGCCACGTCATGTACCTGTCGGGCAAGAAGTGCCCTATCCAGCACGCCACCACGTACCTGACCGACCTGAGGCTGCCCAAGCCGGGTACCACCTGCCCTGCCGAATGACAGCCATATCGATTGGAATCGGCTGCCCGATCAGCACCCCCGCGAGATCATGAGGAGGCGCGCGGGTTGATCGGGTGACGCAAACAGCTCTCACAAACGGGCGATTTCGAGAGAAGATCATAAACATGCCTCACGGGGCAACCGCAGCCGTCTAATCCTTCTCACAACCCGTTCTCACTCAAGCTCTCGAACGAGATGGTTCTGAGAAATGTTTATGAGAGGATTCGGGGCATAGTCGACGCCCCCCGCCCCCGCGAAAGCGCCGTATCCGCCGCCGATTCCGATCGCGCCGACGACGTCACCCGTGACGCCGATGAAGCCGAACGCCACCTCTGTCCACGATGCGACGTCGCGCCCGGATCGCCCTGCCGGTCACGATCCGGCGCCGTCGCCAGCACGTACCACACGGGCCGCTTCACCAAGGTCCCCCGGCTGGCCAAGCGGTTACGCGTCCAGACCCCCGCCGACCGCAGGCCCGGCCAGCCGTGGCGGCCCGGCACCCCGCCGCCCGCCCTCATCGACCCCGACCGACCTGCTACTACGCTCAGCACCAGCCCAACGAAGCCCTTGCAATCAACCGCTGAGGTCTCCATCAAAGCCGGGGCGGTTCAGACTGCATGCCGGTCGAATTGTTGGCAAGCACACAGGCAACGGGCGGGTCGAGTTCGAGGGTCTCGACCCGGAGATGGGTGAAGCCGGCCTGGGTGAGCAGGTCCTGAAGCTCTTGGGCGGCTCGGGCCGTGGTCTCCCGGGTGGCACCGGGGCAGCGGGGCTGGCTGACGAGCGCGATGCGTCCTGCGGGGCGGAGCAGGCGGCGCAGCTCGCCAAGCCGCTCCACCGGGTCGGGCCAGAACCCCACGGAGTTGACGGCGAGGATGGCATCGAGCGGATCGCCGAAGCTCGGCAACTGCTCCACGGAGGCGTGCGTGAGGTGCACGCGGTGGGCGCGGACGGCGGCGGCGTTGCGACGGGCGGCCTGCCGGACCATGGCCTGCGAGTGGTCGATGCCGAAGACGTGGCCCCGGGTGGCGCGGCCGGCGAACTCGGCGATGGCGATACCGGGACCGAAGCCGATCTCGAGCACCCGGTCGGTTGGCTGCACGTCCAGCAACGACACCGCCCAGATGTTGCGCTTCCGGTTGGAGAGGCGATGAGCGAACATCCAGCCGTTCGCCCACCCGACGATGCCCCGGGGGTGGTGCGCCTGGCTCACCAAGTATCTGAGCGCGCGTTGCTTGAGAGGCGTACCTGATGTCTGCATGATCGCCAGTCAACGGCTTCAAGTATGCTTGAAGTCAAATGAGTGAGCAGTTGACGATCGGCGAGCTGGCGAGCCGCACCGGTGTCGCCACCTCCGCTCTGCGCTACTGGGAGGAGCTCGGCCTGCTACCGGCGCCGGCCCGGGTCTCAGGCCAGCGGCGTTATCCGCCATCGGCGGTTGGGCTGGTCGGTGTGGTCTTGTTGCTGCGAGATGTCGGTTTCACGTTGCGGGAGGTCAAGGCGTTCATCGCGTCTCGTTCGCCGGCCGGCGACGGTTGGCGGGAGATGTGCCAGCGCAAGCTCGCCGAGCTGGATCAACGGATTGCCCAGGCGCAGGTGGCACGCACCGCCATCGCCCACGGCCTGGCCTGCCCGCACAAGGACATCTTCGAGTGCTCCAACTTCGCCAGCGGGGCCGCGGCGTTCCTGGCAGGATCTTCTCTCGAAGAGGCTCATTCGCAGGTTCATTCGCACTGACCTTGCCGTAGGGATAGGCGGCCTCACTGCCGGCGCGGATCGTCTACGGGGGACGGGCCGTCGGCCGAGTGTCCGCTCCCCGCACATTCCGTGCCGTAGGCCGTTACTTCACCACCCGGAACCGCAGGTGCGTGACCGCGTCGGAGGCGATCACCTGCGTGCGCATCAACTCGATGTGGCCCAGGTCTTCCAACAGCCGGCTTCCAGAGCCCAGCACGACCGGCACCAGGTTGATCAGCAGCTCATCCAGCAGCCCGCCGCGCAGGAACTGCCGTCCTGTCTGGGCACCCATCACGATCACGTCCTTGTCGCCGGCCGCGTCCTGGGCGGCCTTCAGGGCAGCCTCGATGCCGTCGGTGATGAAGGTGAACGTCGCGCTCTTCATGACGAGTTCGTCGCGGGTCTGGTGGGTGAGCACGAAGGTCGGTGCAGGATAAGGGGTGTCCTGCCAGTGTGGCAGGCCGACGTCGAACGTGCGCCTGCCGACCACGACCGCGCCGACTGAAGCGGACATCGTAGCGAGGACCTCCTTGTCGCGCGGGTCGGGCTGGTCGGTGAACATCCACTCGTGCAGTCGCATGCCGCCCTTACCCATGGGATGCTCCGCACCGATGTCCGGACCGGCGACGAAGCCGTCCAGCGACATGCTCTTGTACAGCACCACAGCACCCATTGAGACCTCCTGAACGTTGTCCTGAGGAGTTAGACCACCCGGCCTCCCACAACTCATCGGCCCAGAGTGGGAGCGGACTCCGCAAGGTAAGTCCGGACGTGGCAAGGTTCGCCCGGGCTGGGCACTTTTGTCTGTTCCCGTGCCCTGCCTGCCGAGGAGCGGGAGCACGAGGTCCTGGACCAGGACGTCGCCCGGCTCTCCCCGCTCAAGCACGCCAACCTCAACTGTCTGGGCCGCTACAGCTTCCGCACTACTGTCCCCTCCGGTGGCGGGCTGCGCCCGCTGCGCGACCCGGCTGCGGCCGAGCAGGACGAGGACGAGTGAGCACAGCGGTGCCCGGCTCCGCGCCGTCGATCTCCTTGCGCAGGCGCAGCAGGAGGGTGACGCAGAGCAGGCCGGTGCCGTCGACGGTGATGCCGGGCGCGGGGGTTTCGTGGTTCGTGGGGTTCATCGGCGGTAGGCGGTGGCGGCGACGGCAGGCAGCAGGGCGAGGGAGAGAGCGCCGCCGGTGAGGGCGAGGGCGGGGTAGCTGGTGGCCGCGACCATGATGCCGGAGGCCATGCCGCCGGTGGCGCCGGCGATGGCGATGGCGACGTCGACCAGGCCCTGCGTCTTGGCGCGGGTGGCCAGCGGCACGGTGTCGGTGATGATCGCGGTGCCCGAGACGAGGCCGAAGTTCCAGCCCAGTCCCAGCAGGGCCAGGGCGAGCGCGAGGAGCGCGACGGAGTCGCCGGGCGCGGCGGCCGCGAGGATGCCGGAGGCCAGCAGGGTGATGCCGGAGGCGGCGGCGATCTTCATGCGGCCGTAGCGGTCGACGAGCCAGCCGGTCAGGGGTGAGGGCAGGTACATGGCGCCGATGTGGATGGCGATGACGAGGCCGGAGGCGGCGGTGCCGTGGCCGTGGTCGTGCATGTGGACCGGCGTCATGGTCATGATCGCGACCATGACGAGCTGGGTGAGGACCATGACCAGGGCGCCGAGGACCACGCCTCCGCGGCCCTCGCTCGTGTCGATGGCATCGGCGGCGTCCGGGTTGGTCGCGGCGTCGGCTTCCTTGGCCTGGGCGACGGTGCGGGCCAGGAGCAGCGGGTCGGGTCGCAGCCAGAGGGCGAGGACGAGTGCGGCCAGGGCGTAGGCGGCGCCGGAGAGGATGAAGGGTCCGGCGAGGTTGGGGATGCCGAGGTGTTCGGCGAAGGTGCCGGTGGGGGCGGCGAGGTTGGGGCCGGCGACGCCGCCGAGGGTGGTGGCGACCAGGACGGTGGAGACCGCGCGGGCACGGTGGCCGGGGGCGGCGAGGTCGGCTCCGGCGTAGCGAGCCTGGAGGTTGGTGGCGGTGCCGGCGCCGTAGACGAACAGGGCGAGGAACAGCAGGACTGGGTTGTCCAGGACGGCGGCGATGATGACGCCGGCCGAGCCGATGGCGCCGGTGAGGTAGCCGGTGGCGAGGCCGGGGCGTCGGCCGCGGGCTTGGGAGATGCGGCCGACGGCGACGGCGGCGAGGGCGGAGCCGGCGGTGAACAGGGCGCTGGGCAGTCCGGCGAGGCTGGTGGTGCCGAGCATGTCCTGGGCGAGGAGGGCACCAACGGTGACGCCGGCGGCGAGCCCTGCGCCGCTGAGGATTTGGGAGGCGACCAGGACGCGCAGGATCTGGGCCTGGGCCTGGGCGGGGTCGGGTATGGAGGCCGTCGTGCTGGTGGGGGCGGTGCTGGGCATGTCTCTTTTCCGGAGCGGCGGTGAGCGGTGCGGGATCGGCGGGGAGGGACTGGCCGGTCTTGGCAGGAGGGTGCGGCCGTTGCACCGGCCAGGCGCTGCATGGACAGCGCTGCGGGCCGGTGGACGGGGGTGTCAGTCGGTGTCGAGTGCTTGGGCGAGGTCGGCGATCAGGTCGTCGGCGTCTTCGAGGCCGACGGACAGGCGGGCAGCCGCCTTGGTGAGGGCCGCTATCGCCGTCTCGATGTCCTCGGCCGTGGTCCAGCGGCCCAAGGACAGCCGCAGCGCGCCGAGCGCGCGGTCCCGGTCGAGGCCCATGGCGGTCAGCACGGGGGAGGGGGCGTGTGTGCCGCTGTGGCAGGCCGAGCCGGTCGAGGCCGCGATCTGGCTAACGGCGGCGAGGAGCTCGTGCCCGAGGACACCGTCGATGCTGACGTTCAGGGTGTTCGGCAGGCGGTTCTTCCTCGGGCCGTTGAGGTACACGCGGCTGGGCAGGGCGGCCGTCAGTCGTTGGTGGAGGTCGTCGCGCAGGGCCGCGGTGCGGGCCGGGGCGCCGTCGGCGAGCTCGACGTCCGCGATCTGTGCGGCGGTGCCGAGCGCGACGGCCAGGGCGACGTTCTCCGTGCCCGCGCGCAAGCCGCGCTCCTGCCCGCCGCCGTAGGCGACCGGCTCCAGCCGTACCCCGTCGCGTACGAAGAGGGCGGCCGCGCCCTTGGGCGCGTACATCTTGTGCCCCACGACCGTCAGCAAGTCCACGCCCAGCTCGCCGACATCGAGGGGAATCTTGCCTACGGCCTGGGCGGCGTCGCAGTGGAACAGCGCCCCGCGGTCGTGAGCGAGGGCAGCAAGTTCAGCGACCGGCTGCAGGGCGCCGGTCTCGTTGTTCGCCGCCATCACCGACACCAGCACCGTGTCCTTGGTGAAGGCAGCGGCCAGGGCGGCGGGCTCGACGAGTCCGTCACTGCCGACCGGCAGCACGGTCACCCGCGCGCCGTGCAGCCGCTCAAGGGCCCGGCAGCTCTCCAGGACGGCCGGATGCTCGGTGGCCTGGGTGATCACATGCGGGTGCGGGCGGCCGGAGGTCAGGACCGCGCCCCGCAGGGCGAGCAGATCGGCCTCGGAGCCGGAACCGGTGAACACGATCTCGCTGGGTCGGGCGGCGATCAGACCGGCGACCTGGGCGCGGGCCGCGGCGAGCGCCCGCCGCGGCTCCTGGGAGAAGGGGTGGCTGCTGGAGGGGTTGCCGAAGAAGTCCGTCAGGTACGGCAGCATCGCCTCGGTGACGCGCGGGTCGACCGGAGTGGTGGCGTTGTAGTCCAGGTAGACCGGCCCGCCGGCCAGTCCCGGATGCGGCGGGAGGTCGCCGCCCGGGCCCGTCACGTCAGGTCCGAGGCGTCGACGGGCAGCTCCGACAGGCGCCACTCCAGCATGCCGTCGTTGAGGCGGATCGCGCGGCGGCCGCGGTCGGTCAGCAGCCGGACGGCGTCGTAGGCCAGGACGCAGTACTCGCCGCGGCAGTAGACGACGATCTCCATGTCCTCGGGCAGCTCGTTGATCCGGTCGGCGAGCTCGTCGACCGGGATGGAGAGGGCGCCGGGGATGTGTCCGGCCTGGTACTCCTCGACCGGCCGCACGTCGAGCACGACGACGTCCCCGGAGGGGATCCGGACCCGCAGTTCCTCACGGCTGACCTCGGCGGCGGTGTCCTCGCCTAGGTAGGCGTCCCGAGCCGGGGGCACGGCGGCCTGATGGGCTTCGGCGACCTTGCGCAGCAGCGCGAACAGCTGGGCCACGTCGTCACCGGCCAGCCGGTAGTGGATGTGCACGCCTTCGCGGCGGGTCGCGACGAAACCGGCCTGCTTGAGGGTCTGCAGATGCGCGGACGCGGTGGTCAGGTTCAGCCCGGCCGCCTTCGCCAGCGCGTCGACGGTGCGCTCGCCCTGGGCCAGCAGATCCAGCAGCTCTAGGCGCTTTCCGCTGGCCAGCGCCTTGCCGCTGGCCGCGAACGCGTCATACAGCCGGGCCTTCGTCGCGCTCTTCGTGTTCTCCGACATGGCATCCTCCATAAATCCATGGATTATTGTAGTTGAGCCTGGTGGGTGTGACCACACGCTCCTGTTCCCGAGATCTTGGAGGACGCCGTGGGCTTCGCGGACGATCACCTCATCCCGCTGATCGACGAAGGGCTGGGCAACAGCGCCTACCTGCTCGACCTCGGCGACGGCCGCGCCCTGGCCATGGACGCCAGTCGTGACCTGCGCGCGCTGCGGGAGGCTGCCGAGCGACGCGGGCCGCGCGTCGCGTTCGCCGCGGACACGCATCTGCACGCCGACTTCCTCTCCGGCGCCGTCCAGCTCGGCCACGACTCCGGGTCCACGATCCTGGCGTCCGCCGCCGGACGGCGCACCTTCGACCACCACGGCCTGGTGGACGGCGACGAGGTTGACCTGGGCGGGCTGACGCTGCGGGCGCTTGCCACCCCCGGCCACACGGACGAGCACCTGTCCTTCCTGCTGCTGGACGGCGCCAGGGAGCTCGGGGTGTTCACCGGCGGGTCGCTGATCGTGAACTCCGCCGCCCGCACCGACCTCCTCGGCCCCGAGCGCACCGAATGGCCGACGGCGGCGAGATCGTCTCGCAGGCGTACAAGATCGGCTACGAGCGTCTCGCCGGCCGCCTCGCAGGCGGCATGAACGCGTGGCTCGCCGACGGCAACCCCCAGGCCACCACCGCCTTCCTCGCCGCCGACCGCGCCGCCGGCCGCCCCTACGTCGATGTCCGGCAGGAAGCCGAGTTCGCCGCCGGTCACGTCCCCGGCGCGGTGAACATCGAGCTCGGCGCCATGAACGAGTCCGCCGCCGACGCCCCGAACGGCCCGGTCGTCGCCTGCGGGCACGGCGAGCGCGCCATGACTGCCGCCAGCCTCCTGGAACGCGCCGGCCACACCGACATCGCCGTCCTCGCCGGCGGACCCGCCGACTACACCGCCGCCCACGGCCAGCGACTCGTCGAGGGCACGGAGGACACCCGCCCGTGAACACCACGCCCACCGCCACCACTCCGACCGACGCCGCCGGGCGGCCCGTACGGCTCGGCCTGCGGGAGAACTGGCTGCAGTTCACCCTGCTGGTCATCGTCAACATCTGCGTCGGCGGCTTGGTCGGCCTGGAACGCACCACCGTGCCGCTCATCGGCTCCGAAACCTTCGGCCTGACCAGCGACCTGGCCGTCTTCTCCTTCATCATCGCCTTCGGCCTCACCAAGGCGTTCACCAACCTCGCCGCCGGCGCGCTCACCGCCCGCTTCCGCCGCAAGCAGCTCCTGGTGGCCGGCTGGCTGCTCGGCATCCCCGTCCCCTTCGCCCTCGCCTACGCGCCGTCCTGGGGCTGGATCGTCGCCGCCAATGTCCTGCTCGGCCTCAACCAGGGCCTGACCTGGTCGATGACCGTCAACATGAAGATCGACCTCGTCGGCCCCTCCCGACGGGGACTTGCCACGGGCCTGAACGAGGCCGCCGGCTACACCGCCGTCGGCGTCACCGCCCTGCTCACCGGCTACCTCGCCACCGCTTACGGCCTGCGCCCCGTCCCCGAGCTCATCGGCGTCGTCTTCGTCGTCGCGGGCCTCGCCCTGGCCCTGGTCGTCCGCGACACCGCCGCCCACGTCGCCCTCGAACTGGCCAACCACACCAAGCCCCTGCCCACCGACGAGGACACCGGCCTGAAGGCCACCTTCACCCGCACCTCCTGGCACAACCGCTCCTTGCGCGGCGCCAGCCAGGCCGGGCTGATCAACAACCTCAACGACGGCCTCACCTGGGGCGTCTTCCCCCTGCTCTTCACCGACCACGGCTTGGGCCTTGCCGCCGTCGGCCTCATCAAGGGCCTCTATCCCATCCTGTGGGGCCTCGGGCAGATCCCCACCGGCCACCTTGCCGACCGCATCGGCCGCAAACCCCTCATCGTCTACGGCATGCTCGTCCAGGCCGTCGGCTTCCTCCTCGCCCTCGCCCTACTGGAGCGGCCCCTGCTCGCCGGCATCCTGTCCGCGGTCTTCCTCGGCCTGGGCACCGCCATGGTCTACCCGGCCCTCATCGCGTCCATCTCCGACCACGCCCACCCCGCGTGGCGGGCCAACGCCCTGGGGACGTACCGGTTCTGGCGCGACATCGGCTACGCCGCCGGCGCCCTCGTCGCCGGCATCCTCGCCGACGCCCTCGGCCTCAACGCCACCGTCATCGCCGCCGCCGTCCTCACCGCCGCCTCTGGACTCCTCGCCGCCCGCTGGATCACGGGCTGTCGGTGAGGCTGCTGCCACCAGGTACACGCGATTGCGTTAGCGCAAGTCAGTCCTCTTGCTTTGCGGCCGAAACGGCCCGGAGCTCCTATAGCTGCGGCGAGCCGCCACTGGGGTTGATCAGTGGGTACGGCGGCGGGGTGCCAGAACCTCGGTGACCTTGGCGATGGCTTCAGCACCGGGTTTGACGTAGCGCATGGCGGTTCGGGGGTTCTTGTGGCGGGTCTTGCCCATGATGAGCTGCAGCGGGACTTCGGCGTCGCCGAGGTGGGTGGCGGCGCTGTGGCGTAGCTGGTGGAGGTCGAGCCCGGCGTACTTTTCGAGGAGGACACGGGCGCGGTCGTAGCCCAAGCGGGCGCGGCCGGTGTGCGGGCAGATGTCGCCGGCGGCCGGGCGACGGGCCGGGACCGGGCGCCGTTCGGACAGGAACAGCGGGCCACGGGTGCGAGACGTGCCGTCCGGGAGCCGGAGTAGGCGGGGCAGGAGATGGGCGGTGCCGGTGTCCCAGTACACCCACTCGGTGGCGCCGCCCTTGGACCGGACGGGGGCGCGCCGGTGCTCCAGGTCGAGGTCCTCCACGTTCAGCGCCAGGATCTCGGCGGCCCGGGCGGCGGTCTCGTAGAGCATCCGCCACAGCGTTTTCTCCCGCAGCGGGATGTCGCGGCGCGACAGCAGCCGGTGGATCGTGGTCTTGGCCACGGCGCGGGTTTCGTCGGTGGTTTCCCTGCGGCGTTCGGCGTCGGCCGGGACCGACGGAGCGGCCCAGTGCTTCTTGGCCTGGCACCAGGCGAGCCAGGAGGCGACGGCGGCGCGGTTGCGGTTCCAGGTCGCCGGCGCGCTCGCTCCCCACAGGTCGGCGAGCGCGGTGCCGATCTCAGCATCGGCGACCTCGGCGAGCGGCCGGCCACGGCCGAGCAGCGCGATGACGCGGTCGATGGCCGAGGCGTAGGCGCGGTGGGTGTTGGGGTTGGCCGTGCGCGGGGTGGCCAGGAAGGCGTCGGCGGCCGCGGCGAGGGGTTCTCCTGTTCGCCGGGCCGCCATGATCGCTCATGTACGTGATAATTAAAACTGTTATCACGTACATGGGCCAGGACGATCTGGGCCCGATTCGGAGTCGGTGGGTGGCTGTTCGACCGGGAAAAAGATCGGGCTGAGCAGGTGCTGTGTGCGGTCCGGCCTTGGCTGGTTGGTCAACAGGGGCAGGATCACGCGACGGAACTCGCTGATCATCTCTTCCAACTCGCCGCGGGTGAGCCAGACGGCGTGCTGCCGGTAGCCGATGAGGTCCGCCACCGGGTCGACATCCTCGCGGTCGAGGTAGGCGTTGAATTCAGTGACCAGGACGGCCATCGAGGTGGCGAAGGCGCGCCGGTGGTCGTCGGGCGTCACTCACACCCACGCCGGCCAGGTGGCGGCAATCCCGGACTTCACCATGAGCGACGAGTACGTCCCGCACGCCGTCGCGGCCATCCACCTGCTCCAGCGCCACCCTGCCGTCGATGCCGCGCGGGTGCATGTCGCAGGCCACAGCATGGGCGGCAAGGTGGCCCCGAGAGTCGCCGCCGCCGAGCCGTCTGTGGCCGGGCTGGTGCTGTTGGCTGGTGACACCCAGCCCATGCACCAGGCCGCCGTCCGCGTCGTCCGCTACCTCGCCTCGCTCGATCCTGGCGCGCAGGCCGCGGTCGAGACGATCACGCGGCAGGCCGCACTTGTCGACAGCCCACACCTGTCGGCCGAGACACCCGCCGCGGAGCTGCCGTTCGGCTACTCCGGGGCGTACTGGCTCGACCTGCGCGGCTACGACCCGGTCGCGACCGCAGCCGCGCTGGACAAGCCGATGCTCATCCTGCAGGGCGGCCGCGACTACCAGGTGACCGTCGCCGACGACCTCGCGGGCTGGCAGGCAGGCCTCGCCCACCGTACGGACGTCACCATCCGCGTCTACGACGCCGACGACCACCTGTTCTTCCCCGGCTCAGGCCCGTCCACGCCCGCGGACTACGACAAGCCCCAGCACGTCGACGCAGCCGTGGTCACCGACATCGCCGACTGGCTGGCACCGCGCCAACCGGCGATCGCCCGGCTCCTCTCCAGCTTCAAACGCTGACCACCCCGACTCGACACCCCTTGCAGGAAAGGCACAGCAGTGATCGACGAAACCGCCGCGAGCACCTCCTCCACCCCCGCAGAACAACAGCTGGACTGGCTGCTGGACGCGTCACTACGGAGTCCGCTGCCGGACGGCGAGATCCGTCAGCACCTGGCCCCGGCCCTGCTGGAGGCGAGCGGCGAACCTGACGGATTCAACTCCGCACTGGCCGCAGTGGGCCCGCTCACTCTCCGCGAAACCCTCACGACGCAACCGGACCAGGTCCAGGCAGCCGTACACGGCCTGGGGTCCCCGTAGTACTCGCCGAAAATCGGGCGGATATGGCTGGGCAGGCTTCTGTGCTGGGAATCTGTGGGCCTGGCGGGAGGTCTTTCTTGGCGACGCAAGTGTTCGCGGACGAGGAGCTGGAGCGCCTGCGGGGGTTCCCGGAGATTGGCAGGGACGAGCTAGCGAGGTTCTTCACCCTGACTCCGGCGGATGTCGTCGCCGGCGGCAAGCAGGCCCGCAGCCCCGAACGCGCCGGCCTCCCACCGCTGCTGGGGTGGCGTCTTGGTCTCAGAGTGCGGTCGCAGGTTGTAGACCTCGCGGATGAACCGGCCGATCGCGGCGTCGAGCTCGGCGAGGGTCAGGGTGGCCTGGGCGGCGCGGTCCTTGCTGCCCTTGGGGGCGTAGCCGGGCAGGTGGGCCAGGCACATCTGGTTCATGGTCTCCATGAATCGTTCGATCTTGCCGTGGCCGTGCGGCTGGCCCTTCTTGCTGAACATGGGCCGCACGCGCAGGTCGGCCATCACCTGTTCCAGGTGAGAGGAGGTGAAGTCCGGGCCGTGGTCGAGGTGGAACACCTCGGGGATGCCGCACACGTGCCAGGCCGGCTCGGTCTTGCGCCAGATCGCGTGCCGGAAGGCCAGCGCTGTGGACAGCGCCGAGGGCGCTTCCAGGTTGACCGCGTACCCGGCGATTGCGCGGGAGTGGTCGTCTTCGATGGCGGTCAGCCACGGCCGGGCCGGTTGGCCCTTGGGGTCCACGACCCACAGGTCCAGCTCGGTGTGGTCGGCCTGCCAGATCTGGTTCGGCTTGGGTGCCTCCCTGCGATGCACCAGCTCATACACCTCCCGGTAGCGTTTAGTGCCCTCCAGCCCCAGCGCGACGAGCGCCGGGTCGAGGTTGCGGACGATTTCGTGCACGGTGGAGTAGCCGGGAACCGGCCACCCCTGTGCGGTGGCGACGCTGGCGGCCTGCCGGTGGATCACCGCGATACTTCTGCGGGGCGGCCGCAGCGCCAGGCCCTCGATCAGCAGCCGCAACGGCTCGGGCATCTTCGCCCGGCCGCGGTCCGAGCGCGGCCGGCGCACCAGCCCGGCCAGGCCACCGGCCTGGTAGGCGGCACGCCACCGGCGCAGCGTCCGCTCGGGGACCCCGCAGGACGCGGCGACCTGGGCCAGCGGGACATCCTCTTCGAGGTGGGGCCGCAGCAGCCGCCAGCGCTGGATCGCCTCCAAGCGTTGAGCCTCGCTGAAGCCCGTCAGCGGGGCGGGTCCCCGTCCTGTGCGGCTGCTTCCATCAACCGTCCCTCCCTGACCGCCATGACCTCACTGCGCTGGCCCGTCCGGAGTGTTCCCGCTCCGCTCACGAAACTCGCCGACAGTTAGCAGAGTCATGCGCGGTCGCCGGCAGGGGCAGCGACCGGCTGGGCACGCAGGTAGCTGTACACGGTCTCCCGGCTGATCCCGAACTGCCTGGCCAGCGCGGATTTGGGTTCGCCGGCGGCGGCACGCTCGCACAGCTGGCGGGCCTGCTCGGAGGTGAGGGCGGGCCTGCGGCCGGTGTAGGCGCCGCGCTGCTTGGCAGCAGCAATGCCCTCGCGCTGGCGTTCCAGGATGAGCGCGCGTTCGAACTCGGCGAACGCGCCCATGACCGACAACAGGAGCGTCGCCATCGGCGAATCCTCACCGGTGAAGACGAGGCATTCCTTGACAAACTCGATCCGGACGCCCTCGCCGGTGAGGGTCCGCACGATGCGCCGCAGATCGTCCAGGTTGCGCGCGAGCCGGTCCATCGAGTGCACGATCACCGTGTCACCGGCACGGACGAACGCCAGCAGTTCCTCCAGCTTCGGCCGGGCGGTGTCCTTGCCCGACGCCTTGTCGGTGAAAGCCCGCTCGATCTCGATCCCGTCCAGTTGCCGGACGGTGTTCTGATCAACGCTGGAGACCCTGATGTAGCCGACGCGCACCGCCATGACCCCTTCCACGCCTCGGAATGTCAGGTTGAAATCTAAGAGCCGAGCAGACGGGCGTCAAGAAACTCGGGAATCGACCCTATCTTGACGTCGTTCGCCTGTTCTCCCGGGTGTGGTGTTGGGGTAGACCCCTGCCGGACAGGCCACGAGCGAGGGAGCGCACAGGTGAGTGAGAATGACCCACTCGGCTCCGCGTCACCAGGGGCAAGACAACTGTGTGTGGCAGTCCAGTGTCTCGATATCAGGCTCCCCGCTATGGGCCCCCTGGCTCCCCGGCCCGCGTCTCGGCGGCCTCCGCCTGCATGACGGGCGGCCCGCTCCGCGGCCAGGTCCTCGCGAAGCCGCGCGGCCTCCGCCGCATGCTGCTCCACGACCTAGGACAGAAACGCCGCCCATGCTCATCGTCGCAGAACATGCCACCGTCGAGCCCTGCAGTGACCGCGAACAACCAGAGACTGCTGCAGCCCACACCCATGAAGCCGTTGGATCCACCTTGGTTGGGTGGGGCTGCGGGTGCGTGTCAGCCCAGTGCTTTTCGCAGCAGCGCCGTCAACTGGTCCTGTTCGTCGGGTGAGAGTCGTCCGACCGCCGTGCGGGCGAAGGTGAAAGCTGTTGCGAACCGGTGGTTGATCTCGTCTCCTCGGGGGGTTCGCGCGACGAGTCGTGCGCGGCGGTCCCGGGGATTCGGTTCGCGGGTCACGAGGCCGAGCGCTTCGAGGCGCGCGACGATCTGGGTGATGTTGGAGGCATCGCAGCCAAGCTCCTCGGCCAAGGCGCCCATGCCGCGTCGCTCATCGAGTCGCCCCAGCACACATGCCTGCGCCGAGCTGAGCGACAGCTCGGCCGCAGCCGCCTCGTAGGCGCGGTCGTATATGTCGACCAGGTCGAACAAGACAGCTTCGGCCTCGGACGAGGTGGCTACGGGTCCGTTCGGCAGCGCCATGGCTCCCAGCTTAGAGCAGTTACTTGATTCGCTCAAATAGCTGTGGTCCAATGATCCTTGATTCACTCAAGCAAACAAGGAGAGCCGATGGACAGCAGAGTGGAGCGCACAGCGCCCGGCGCGATCGTGGCGCCGCAGATGAACGCGGTCGTCCTTGACCGGTTCGGCGGAGTCGACGAACTCTCGTTGCGCCGGATACCGCTCCCGGAGGTCGGCGACGACGACGTCCTCATCCGGGTGGAGTTCGCAGGGGTCGGGTCCTGGGACGCGATCGAGCGGGAGGGGGACTACGACGGCGCTTTCGGCGTCGCGACGACCTTCCCCTATGTCCTCGGCTGGGACGCGGCGGGCACGGTGGCCGCAGTCGGACGCAACGTCACCCGGTTCGACGTGGGCGAGCGTGTCTACGCTGCGACGATGCCGGTGCCGCGTGGCGGCTTCTACGCCGAGTACGGCGTCGTTGAGGCGGAGTTCGTGGCGCGCGTGCCCGACCGGGTGCCGACCGAACAGGCCGGCGCGATGGCTTGGGATGCCCTGACTGCACTGAGCGGTCTCGATCTGCTCGGCCTGCGGCCGGACGAGACGCTCATGGTCTTCGGGGCCAGCGGGGGTGTCGGGCACCTGGCCGTGCAGCTGGCGCGGCATAGCGGCATCAGAGTGTTGGCCGTGGCCTCTGGTGACGACGGTGTCGCCCTGGCCCGGCGGCTGGGCGCCGACGATGCTATCGACGGTCGCAAAGTTGATGTGTTGGCTGGGGCATTGGAGTTCGCGCCAGGCGGGCTCGATGCGGCTCTGGTCACCGTGGGAGGCGAGATTGCCGAACGGTCTCTTCGCGCGATCAAGAACTCGGGACGGATCGCCTGGCCGAACGGTGTCCTGCCGGTGCCTGTAACGTCGCCGGGCGCGACGGTGTCCTACTACGACGGGGATCGAAGCCGCATCGGCACCGATCGGCTGAACGCGATCATCGAGGCGAGCTCCTTCGAGGTCCACGTCGCCCGAACCTTTCCGATGGAGCGAGTCGACGATGCGCATCGCGCTCTAAACGATCACTATCTCGGGAAGCTGGCGCTCAGGGTCGGATAGGGAAGCAACAAGCGGCCCGAGGCTCCGGCTGTCAACGGGCCGCTCAGACTTCCTGACGCGCGCTGGTAGCGGTCGAGGGTCCGGCGTTTCAGTTCGGGGCGCCAGGCATAGCCGGCCGAGAATCCCGCTAATCGATGAGCGGTTGATCAGCGGTGGTTCGTCGCGGACGGTCCACGCCTAGTGTGACCGCGGCCCCTGTTCCGTGGAGTCGTTTGTTCACGAGTGTGACCGCGCGAAGTGTCTTATGGCGACGTGCTGGATGCGCTTCGTAATGAGCGAGCGTCCCCATGCCTCCTTCGAAGATCGATCTGTACGCGGCGATCCGCAGGGATGCCCGTGCGGGGATGTTGGGCCGTGCGATCGATTAAGAAGTACCGAGTTGGCCGACGGACGATCATCACGGCCATGGCGTCTGCGTGGCCCGAGCCACGGAAGCAGTTGCCACCCGGATACGTTTCCGCGGCATCCCCGCTCATGGGCAACCGTCGGCGCGGCCAGATAGCGCCGGACCTTCTCGGCCACTAACCGCCGGAACTTACAGACAGCGGTTCCCCACGCGCGGAAAGTCAGTCACCGCAAGGGCTTTGAGCCGGTACTTCGCGTCCGAGGGGCTCTCGACGTACACACACGTGCCCTCAGGGGGCCCTTCAGTAGTAGGTGCCGAAAAAACAGCGCTTAGCTGCGTCGGCGCTGGGAAAGGTAGGTACTCGCGGATCTTGCCGGGCACGTGCGGCCGTGGAAGGCCTTCCCGTCCGGGCAGACGGCAGCAGCGGTCAGGGAGAGCTGGCCATGGGTGCGCCGCTGCCCGTACGAGGGTGAAGTCGAGACCCGGTGGGTAGTGTTCGAGCCCAGCCGAGTACGCCGTGCCGAGTCCGGAACGCGGGGACTACCTGCGGACGCAGATCGCGCACCGATTAGGTTTCCGCGCCGTGCCCGTCTGTACGTGTGAGATCGACTCACAGGAGGATGGCACGATGCGGAAACTGATCTTCGGTATGAACCTGAGCCTGGACGGCTACATCGCCGCGCCCGGCGACGACCTCGGCTGGAGCGTACCGAGCGACGAGCTGTTCCAGTGGTGGTCCGACCGGGTGGGGGCGACCGGCCTGGCGCTGTACGGGCGCAAACTGTGGGAGACGATGAGCTCCCACTGGCCGACCGCTGACCAGCAGCCTGGCGCCACGCCGGCGGAGATCGAGTTCGCCCGCCGCTGGCGGGACATGCCGAAGGTGGTGTTCTCCTCGACGACCAGCACGGTCGACTGGAACACCCGCCTGGTCACCGGCGATGCGGTCACCGAGATCACCCGGCTCAAGGCCGAAGACGGCGGCCCCATGGACATCTGCGGCGCCACACTTGCCGCAGCGGCCATGCGGGCCGGGCTGATCGACGAGTACGTGCTGGTCACCGCACCGGCCTTGCTGGGCGGCGGCACGCCGTTCTTCACGGCCCTGGACAGCTGGGTGAACCTGAACCTGGTGGAGACGCGGACGTTTCCCGGCGGCGTGGTGCTGACCCGATACGAGACGAGGCGATGAGCACGGGCCAGATTCTCGGCTCGTGAGACCAGGTCCAAATCCTTCCTGGCGTGCTCACCGTGACCCTCGGCTATGAGGGAACCTTCCCCGGGCCCTTCCTTGCGTTCCGAGTGAGCTGTTGACCGACTTGCTGGAGATGAGGGACGACAGCGTCGTTGATCGTGACGATGTTCTTCGGGCATGAAGATGCCCCGCCGGCAACGCCGGCGGGGCGGTGGGGTTCGCGTTGCCGCGTGGGTGTTCAGCTGGTCGGGGTGCTCATTCCGCGGTGACTTCGGTGACGGCGGCCCGTGCGCTGGACTCGTCGACGATGGGGCCTTTGTCTGATGACAGTGTCGGGGGCAGGCCCAGCCATGGCTTGTCGGTGGCGTCGAACCCGGTGAGCTCGGCGATCTTCCCGTCGACGATGTGCAGGACCGCGATGGTAAATAGCCGGTACTCCGGGTCGTCGGGGGTGCGGAGGTACAGCACGGCGGCAGGCATGCGGTTGACCGTCGTGGTGATACAGCGCCAGTCGTCGTAGCCGCGCTGGAAGAGCCCACCGGAGACCCAGCCGTCCACCGCGTCCTTGGCCGTGATGACCGAGGTTCCCGGTTCGGGCAGCATCGCGAAGCGCAGGTCGTCGCGCAGCAGGGACATCAGCCCGTCGAGGTCGTTGCGCTCATGGGCGTCGATATACGACTTCACCACGCCGCGCTCGTCATTCGACAGCTCGTGGGTGGCGGGGCTCCGCCAGTCGAGGCGGCGGTCGGGCAGCTGCTCGCGCATCGTCACACGGGCCCGCTGCAGTGCGCTGGTCACCGATGCGACGGTCAGTTCGAGGGCGTCGGCGGCTTTCGACGCCGGCCAGCCGAGGACGTCGCGCAGGATGAATGCCGCCCGCTGCCGCGGCGGCAGGTGCTGGACGGCGACGATGAACGCCAGCTCGATCGTTTCCCGCGCCACCACCGATTCCTGCGGGTCCTCGGGGAGCATCCGGTCGGGGTAGGGCTGCAGGTACAGCACCTCGGAGCCGGGGTCCGGCAGCTCGGACGGTACGGGTGTGCGGTCGTTGCGCTTCTCCAGGAAGTCGAGGCAGGCATTCGTCGCGATCCGGTACAGCCAGGTCCGCAGGGTCGCGTGGCCCTTGAACGACTCCCGCTTGTTCCACGCTCGCAGGAACGTCTCCTGCGTCAGGTCCTGGGCGTCCTCGTAGTTCGCGAGCATCCGGTAGCAGTGCACCTGCAGCTCACGCCGGTGGCGCTCCGTGATGAGTGCGAACCGCGCCGTGTCGCCTGAGCGGACCGCCGCGAGGAACGTGGCCTCGTCGGCGCCCAGCGGTCTGGTGTCGGTCATGGTCATCAATCCTTCCACCGGTGCGAGGGCTAACAGAACTGACGACGTGGCGGAGGATTTCTGATCGGTGAAGCCGCTGACACCGGGCCGTTCGCCAGGCCGGATGGGTCGGGGTCGATCCAGGGAACGTGCTCCGGGTCGGGCACACCCTCGATGCCGAGGTGGGGCCAGCACGGCTAAGCGTTGTTTCTCGGTGCCTGCTACTTAGGGGCCGCATCGGCGCGCCTCCGACCGCGATGCCAAACCAGACGCCGCCTCGGCGAGGTCAGTCACCCGCGCGGCCTCGCCGAGGTCGGACAGGACGCCTAACCGACGGTTCAGACCGGCGGTGGCCGGTCACAGCGTCGCGCTGAGCTTGGAGTTGCTTCATGTCGGTGGCATCCGACCGGCGGAGAACAAAGCTCTTCGCCAGCGCGATGAGGCTGGGGCCGGTGAGGAGCGCTGCCAGCCACAGCTGTCCGTTGACGCCGACGACAACTGCGCCGGTGAGCATGCCGATCGCGATGGCGACGGAGCCGCAGGTCCGTGCCCCGGCACCTCACCGCCGTGCCCGACCGTGACAACGCGGAGACGCCGGGAGGGGTGCCGACCGCCGAGGCGCTCGCCTCGTTCCTGCGCCACCTCGCTGCCCGACGCGGCCGGTCCGGCCGAATCACCTCGCCGGAGACCGTGCGCGCCTACACCTCGGCCCTGCCGACCGCGTTCACCGGGATCGTGCACCTCGGCGAGCTCGCCAGCGTCGGCCGAGACCGGCTGCACACCAACATCCGCGGCGCGTGGGGCGGCGCGGCGCCGTCGACGTTCAACGCCAAGCGGGCTGCCGTCGCCTCCGCCCTGGCCTACTTCCACGACCAAGGCTGGATCGGCGACCCGGCCGCGGTACTGCACGGCCTGGACCGAGAGCACCAGCCCAGGCCGGACGACACCCGCGTCCGCAGTCGCGAGCGGATCGACCGGCTCATCGCCGACAAACGCCGCCCGCTGGAAGATCGGACGCTGTGGGCGATGCTCTACTCCACCGCCGCCCGCGCCGAGGAAGTCCTGCGCCTGAACGTCGAAGACCTCGACCGCGCCAACCGCCGCGCACGCACCATCCGCAAAGGCGGCAAAGCCGACGAGCTGCTCTACGACATCCGCACCGCCCGGATGCTCGGCCAGCTCCTCGGCCGCCGCACCCGCGGGCCGATCTTCCTGTCCGCGCGCATCGCCCCTGACGACGGCACCGCGCCCGTACGTGACGTCGACCCGGCCAGCCGCCGCCGACGCATGACCTACCGCACCGCCGAACGCCACCTCGGCGCCGCCACCGACGGCTGGAATCTGCACGACCTGCGCCATTCCCGACTCACCCACGCCGGCGAGGACGGCGCCACCGAAGCCGACCTGATGAACCTCTCCGGCCACGAAGACCGCCGCACCCTCCAGCGCTACCTCAAGCCCAGCAAAGAAGGCACCCACCGTCGCCTCGACGGGCTCGACGCCCAGCGAGGGACCTGGACACCCAACGCCGACGAACTCACCGCCCGCATGACCAGCAACCGCGACAGCACCTGAACCCGATCTTTGCTGGTCAGCCATATCCGCCCGATTTTCGGCGAAGACCAAGTCTTCAACGCCGGCTGACAGGACTACCGCCTCATCACCGTCAATGGCCGGAGTCTAGGCGCGCGCCGTCCCACCTCCCGATGTCGCGTGCCCAGCGGAGCAGACGGTAGGTCTTACGTCGAGAGCGCCACCCGCGATCGGGCAGCGTCTCCATCACCTTGGTGGCGATGTCCGCCGCGTCGAGTCCCGGGTGCACGAGCGCGCAGGCGACCGCATCATGGGCGTAATAGTGAGGGCCTTTCTTGTACGCCGCCTCGGCCTCCGTCATGACCGCCTCGGCGGGGTAGTCGCCCGCCTTCGCAAGCGCCAGCCGGGCGAGCTTCGTCGGCGTGCTCGGAAACAGACCGTGTTCGACACGATCCCCCGGGCTCCCGAGGGCGATCTCTCGCAGCGGCGATAGCCATTCCGGCTCGACATCGGGGATCGGCGCGAGCGGCGGGAACCAATCACTGAGATATTCCGTCAGCGCCAGGGCGGTCGCATCACCGTTCCACGCCGCCAGCACGGCAGGCCGAAGCACCGGCCCGGCCGGCCCGGCCCTCAGACCGGCCAGCAGGCGGGAGCTCACCGAGGCCTGCGCCAGGGCGGGTGCCACCACCGCCGGGTCGGCCGTCCAAGGTGCGCAAGCATTCACAAGCGGTCCTCCACACGATCTGGGAGGCCGTCGGGACTCCGGCCAGGGCCGGCCTCAACGTCTGGCGCCCCTTCGAGGCCCTCGACAGGGACCGGCAGGAGGCGATGCTCCAGGCCGCCGCGGTCGCCATGCGGCAAACCGAGACAGGAGCGATCACCGCACGGGGCACGCTCGGCCCGCTGCTGACCTCCATGCCGTACCAGCCCGTCGGCTCCGGAGCCCCCGCCCGGCCGACCGTTCCACGACCTCCACCAGCACCACGGCACTCCCCAGCCGACTTTGACGCAGCGCTCAAGGACGTCTTCGAAGCCGCGAAGACCGACCAGACCACCGCGCGCTGGATCCTGCAGTGCCTCACCTGGCGGCTCCGGAGCACCGCGGCCTTCGAACGCGAAGCGAGGCCCTGATCACCACGTGCGGCATACCGGCAGAGTTCCTCCCGGAGGCCCACGAATGGGATTTCAGCCGACCTGGCCCCTTCGGGAGGGCGGCATGGAACTCGGCTACGCCCGCGTCTCCACCACCAGGCAGTCCCTCGAACACCAGCTCGACGCCCTGGCCGCCGCCGGGATCGGCGACGAACGGATCTACGTCGACAAGAAGACCGGCACCACCGTCGACCGCGACGGCCTGAAGGCCCTGCTGGCCTACGCCCGGCCCGGCGACACCATCGTCGTGCACACCCTCGACCGACTCGGCCGCAACCTGCGCGAGGTCCTCAACCTCGTCCACGACCTGGCCGAGAAGAACATCGGCGTCCGGTCGCTGGCCGACCCACTCCCGATCAACACCACCGACGAGGGCATGGGCCGCATCGCCTTCCTGCTGCTGGCCCTGTTCGCCGAGATGGAGCGCACCTTCACCGCCGAACGCGCCGCCCACGCCCGCACCGTCGCCGAAGCCTCCGGCCGCCAGATCGGCCGCCCTGTCGCCCACCCCGAAGACAAGATCGAGTACGCCCGGCTCCTCAAGGCCCAAGGCGACTCCCTCGGCGTCATCGCCGCCAAGACCGGCATCCCCAAGACCTCCCTGCACCGCTACCTCAGCGATTGACAAGCCGCGGCCGGTCGCGGAATCGAGCGTTTCTGAGACGGCCCGCCGGCGCCCGCAGATTGTCAGTGCCCGCGCATAGCGTTGGCTCACCCCCCGGACGCCAACGACGACGGGCGGGCCGGATGTCCTTCACCGCGCTTCACCCCAGGCACTGAGCCGTGCCGGCGCGGTGGCGTCCTTAGGTTCCAGCCGCAGCGCCGGCAGGAGAGCGGCCACGTGTATGAGTGACAGCGTGATCTTCGTCCCGGCGAGGGCTCCCAAGCGTCTCCGCCGTAATCACTCGTGAGCGGGCCATTCCTCGGCCAGGAGCGCGTATGAGAGACCGTCGAGCCATCCCTTGGTGCGGTGGAGTGAGTCTCTCACCGTGTGCTGTTCGCGGCGCATCCCGACCCGCTCCATCAGCCGCCACGAGGATTCGTTGTCGTAGAAGCAGTCCGCGTGCAGGCGGCGCAGGCCAAGACTCTTGAAGGAGATGTCGATGAGGGCGCGTACCGCTTCGGTGGCGTAGCCCTTGCCGCCGTAGGAGGGATCGAGCGTCCACCCGAGCTCTCCTTGGACGCTTTCCGCCTGGTCAGCGACCTCTTCCTGGGCCCAACCGTCCTGGACCTTCAGTGTCAGGTCGCCGATCACCCGGCCGTCCAGTTCGACGATGAGCAGGTCTACGAGCCGCTCCTCGCGGAGGAAACGCTCACGGTAGTCGTCGTAGGTCTCTGTGGCGGCCGCGACCCATTCGTGAGTCTCCGGCAGCTGCCGGAAGGCCCAGGTCGCGTCCAGGTCGTCGGGGGCAGCCCGGCGCAACAGCAGCCGCTCGGTGGAAATCGGCCAGTCCAGCGTGTCAAGAGGGTGACGCATGGGCCCTCATACTGACAGCGGGCTGTGGTGATACACAAACGGATTCCTGCGGACGACGTCTCCGACAACGACGCGGCGATCGCCCTACAGGAACCGACACTGCACGCATCTGCCGACCCCGAAAACCTGTCGGAAAAACGTGTTGAGAAGTCGGAGTGTCCAACAACTCCAACCCAGCCCTTTTACTTACACTTCTCGGGGGTGAGCAACCTCCCGGAAGATCCGCTCGGCGCACCCGACCTTCGCCAGGTCGCCGAAGACCTCCTGTCCGCCGAACCGGCAGACCTGACCGGGGCCCTCGTCGGGTACGAGCGGGTGTCGACCAAAGATCAGCTTCTGGACCGGCAGATCCTCGCGCTCGAAGCAGCGGGCTGTAGCCGGATCTTCGCTGACAAGAAGTCCGGCAAGGACGTCGAACACGAGGAGCTGTGGAAGGCCCTGAACTACATGCGGACCGGCGACACCCTCGTCGTCCCGAGCCTCGACCGGCTCGGCCGCTCCCTCCAAGACCTGATCGCGATCGTCGCCGGCCTCCGCAAGCGCGGCATCGGGTTCCGGTCCCTGAAGGAAACCCTCGACACCACCACGCCCGGCGGACGCCTCGTCTTCCACGTGTTCGCCGCCCTGGCCGAGTTCATCCGCGAACTCATCATCGAGGGCACCAACGAGGGCCTGGCCGCTGCCAACGCCTCGGCCGCCCCCCAGCGATGACACCCGAACAGGTCCGGCACGCCCGCGCCCTGCTCACCCAGCCCGACGCCACCATCGCCTCAATCGCGCGACTGCTGGGCGTCAGCCGCTCCACGATCTACAAGTACCTACCCGAACTCAAGACCGGCGGCGACCACCAGACCATCGACGTCCCCACCGTCCGAGCCGAACTCCAAGCACCCTCCACCCGCCACCCCGCCACTTGACCCGCGACTCAAGCCCAACATTCACCCTGCCCAACACAAGATCAATCTCAGCGATAACTACTGTTCCTGGGTTCCTCAGCCCGAACGCGCCGAGTACCTGTTCAAGCAGGCCACCAAAAGCATCGACCCGACCGGTGCCGGCTTCACCCTCCACCAGCTGCGCCACTCCCGCCTTACCCACCTGGGCGAGGACGGCTGGTCAGCGTCCATGCTCATGGCCCTGTCCGGCCACCGGAACCTGCGCACTCTCGGCGTCTATATCCAGCCCAGTACCGAAGCCGTCGCCGCTGCGCTGGCTGAGCACGACCCCGGCCGCCGTCGCCACTGACCGGCGACTACCTCGAAGGCAGAGTGTCCGATGCCCCGACCAACACAGGGTCGCCGCCTCGGCATACTTCTTGCTGGAGTGCGCCGGTGGGTGCCGCCCGGAGTGAACCTGAAAGGGCTGGCGATGCTACTCACCTGCCGATGAAGAGGACCGATGCGGACGCGTGCGTCCTGGCCAGGGTGGCCGACGGCGACACGGCCGCGCTGGCCGAGCTGTACGAGCGATACGCCGAGCCGCTGTTCGCCTTCCTGTTCCGGCTGGCCGGGGACAGAGGGACGGCCGAGGAGATCCTGCAGGACACGATGCTGGCCGTGTGGCGGTCGGCGGGGACGTTCCAGCGCCGGTCGAGCGCGAGCACGTGGCTGTTCGGGGTAGCGCGCAGGCAGGCGCACAACCGGTTGCGGCTGGCGGCGCCCCCGGCGGCCGCGGAGCTGTACGAGCAGGCCGACGCGCTGCCGGGGCCGGAGGAACTGGCGGTCGGCGGCGACTGGCTGGACGCGGTGCTGGCTGGGTTGCCGCCGACGCAGCGGGAGGTGGCCGTGCTCCATTTCGTGGTGGATCTGGCGCATCAGGACATCGCCGAGGTGCTACGGATCCCTGTCGGCACGGTGAAGAGCCGACTGCACCTGGCCCGGACGAAACTCAGGGAGAGCCTGAATGGACAGTGAGGCAGAGCGGGGCGCGCCGCCAGCGGAGCGGATAATTCCAGCGGTGCTGGCCGCATCGGCGCTGGAGGGCGGGCTCGGTGACGTGCGGGCGCACGCCGTGTCGGCGCCGCGGCGGGCGTGGCAGCTACTGGTGATGGAGGCGCGGCTGTTGCACCCCGGGGTGTGGGCGGCGTCATTCCTCGTCATGGCCGTGTGCGCGGGGTTCGCCGCGATCCGGGTGGCGGTGCCGGAGGTGGTGCTCGGGCTGAGCGTGCCGCTGGTGGCCGGGACGGGCGTGGCGGGGCTCTACGGGCCGGAACGGGATCGGGCGTTCGAGGTGGTGGCCGTCACGCCGACGTCGCCGCGGGTGGTGCTGCTCGCGCGGGTGACGCTGGTGTTCGGGTACGACCTGGCGCTGGCGCTGCTGGTCTCCGGGGTGCTGGCGGTGGCCGGAGGGTCTCCCGGGGGCGTGACCAGGCTGGTCACGGCCTGGCTGGGGCCGATGGCGCTGCTGGCGGCGGTGGCCTTGCTGCTGTCGGTGTGCTGGCGTCCGGGCGGGGCGATCGGGGTGGCGCTGGCGGCGTGGTGCGTGCCAGCGCTAGCGGAGATGACCGACGTGCCGGTTCCCGAAGGCTATCGGGTGCTCTGGCAGAGCGGGCCGTGGACGATCGCGCTAGCTGTGGCGCTGGCGGGGACGGCCGTAGCGCTCGCGGGCCGGGTTGAACCCCTGCGGCGGGCCGCCGCTACTCACTGATCGTGAAACCTGTCGATCTCTGGCGGCACGAGGCCCGGCGGGCGGGGTTGCCCGCCCTGCTGGGGCCTCCCGTGCTGGCCGTTCTCATGCTGCTCCTCGCCACTTTCGGCGCCCGGCTCGGCTCGCGCGAGGAGAACACCCGCTGGATGCTGATGGGCGCGCTGGAGATGGGCGTGCCGCTGCTGGCAGGAGTGGTCGCGGCCACGCTGCCCAGCCGCGATCCGGTGGCCGAGCTGCGTCTGGCCATCCCGCACGGCTATCGCCCCGCGCTGCTGCGCCGCCTGGCCGTGACGCTAGGCTGCACGGCCGCGTGCGCGGTGGCGGTGTCCGCCGCGCTAATGGCGAGCGGCTGGTGGACGTTCGCGTACGGCGGTGCGGCCGGGCAATTGGTGTGGCTGGCGCCCGCGCTGTGGCTGGCGGCGCTTGGGTTCTTCGCGGCGGCGGCGCTGCGCAGCACCGCGGCGGCCACGTCGCTGGTGGCGTTCGTGTGGACCGGGGAGCAACTCTTCGGCGGCGCGTTGGCGGACAACCCGGCCTACCGGCTCCTGCACCTATTCGCGACCACGTCATGGGGGAGCGACGGCTGGCCGATCAACCGCCTGTTCCTGCTGGCCACCGCCGTCCTCCTGGCCATCGGGGGCTGGCTGCTGCTCGGAAACACCGAGCGCGTGCTGCGAGGAGAGCCCGAATGATCGCCAGCCTGCGTTACGAGTTCGCGATGCAGGTCCGCCGCCCGTCGCTGTGGATCGTCTACGGCCTGGTCCTGGCCGTGATGGTCGCCGTGCTGGATTACTGGTCGCTGGACCTGGATGTGTACGAGGTGTCGGTGCCCAAGGAGGCGATGGGCGTCGCGGCGCAGATCATCGTCACCTTGCTGCCCATCGTGTACGGCTGCATGCTGGCCGACCGGCCGTCGCGCGACCGGGTGCTGCGCGTGGACGGGATCCTGGACACCACCCCGTCGGGCCGCACCGCCCGGCTCATCGGGAAATACGCGGGCGTGTGCGCGGCCACGGCCGTGCCCTTGGCAATCACGTACTTCGGGCGGGCGCTGCTGTACGTGCTCGTCGAGGGGCAGCCGTCAGCACTCGGCTGGGCGGCGGTGACCTTCCTGGCCTCGATCCTGCCGGGACTGGTGTTCGTCGGCGCGCTGGCGTTCGCGGGGCCGCTGCTGCTGCCGCCAATGGTATTCCGCGTGCTGTTCGTGGCGTACTGGTTCTGGGGGAACCTCATTCCGGCGAACCTGATGCCGACCTTGTCCCACACGGTCTTCTCAGCGACCGGCGAGTACGTCAGGTACGGCTTGCTGACCCCGATCTCGCCCGAGTACGGGCGCGATTCGGCCGTACTCGATTTCCTGCGCCCCGACCACACCCCCGCCACCGCGTGGCTGTGGATCGGCGTGATGATCGCGCTCGCCGTGGTCGTGCTGTCCCTGGTCCGTCTCCACGCCTCCCGAAGCGAGTCCTGACATGCGTATCGACGTCTCCGGCCTGACCAAGACCTACAAGGGTGGTGCCCGCGCCCTGGACGGCCTGAGCCTGGTGGTGCCGACCGGCATGTACGGGCTGCTCGGCGCCAACGGTGCGGGCAAGACCACCTTCATGCGGATCCTGGCCGGGCTGCTGCGGCCAACCTCCGGCCGCGTCATGATCGGCGGCCACGACCTGGCCGCGGCGGAAGGCCGGCTGGCGGTGCAGCGAACTCTCGGCTACCTACCGCAGGACCTGGGGGTGTATCCGGATCTGAGCGCCCGCCGGTTCCTGGACTACATCGCGCTGCTCAAAGGGCTGCACTCCCGATCGGCGCGGCGGCGCAGGATCGGGGAGTTGCTGGAGGTGGTGGCGCTGTCGGACGTGGCCGATCGCAAGCTGAAAGGCTTCTCCGGCGGCATGCTGCGGCGGGTCGGGATCGCGCAGGCGCTGCTCGCCGATCCGCGGCTCCTGATCGTGGACGAGCCGACGACGGGGCTGGACCCGGAGGAGCGCATCCGGTTCCGTACCCTGCTGTCGCAGCTGGCCGGGGACCGTACGGTGCTGCTGAGCACGCACATCGTGGATGACGTGGCGCAGACGTGCCGGTCACTGGCCGTGCTGGCCCACGGGCGGCTGGCGTTCCAGGGAACGGTGGGCGAGCTGGTGTCGCAGGCGCACCACCGGGTGTGGACGGTGACGACACCCGGCGCGGCGCCGGCGACGGGACGGGTGGTGTCGGCGCTGCCGGACGGGGCCGGGATGCGGTACCGGGTGGTGTCGGCTGCGCCGCCGGGCCCGTGGGCCCGGCCGGCCGAGCCCACGCTGGAGGACGGCTACCTGGTGCTCATGGACGGCCGAGTTCCTTGAGCGAGCCGCTGGGCCGGACGCAGTCCTCCTGAGGCGGGACCCACCGCCCCAGGAGGACTGCGGGTTTCGGCAGGACACGCCGCGAGCCCCGTGCGGGGACGCGCGCTCGTTTCGCTGCCAGAGGGCGTCAGGAGGCGCCCGGCCAGCCAGCGCGACCGGCTCCAAGCCGCAGGATACGAACGCATCTACCTCGACAAGATCAGCGGCACGCTCGCCAGCCGCCCCGAGTTCGACAAGGCCCTCGACGCGCTGCGCGCCGGCGACGTCTTGGTCGTCACCAAGCTGGATCGGCTAGGCCGCTCAGTGAAGATGCTCAAGGACGTCGCTGAGCGCATCCAAGCCGCCGACGCTGGACTGCGGGCTCTGGACCAGAATGACGAATGTCCTGTGCCATGAAGTTGTCCTTGAAGATGAGGCCTGAGCTGGGCTGAGGAATCTTGAGTGGCAAGCCAGCCTCGCGTCAGAGCTGCCGCTGGCGGGGAGACCGGGAGGGTTTCGCCAATGAATCTTGCTCGATCCCGTGCGGGTGGCTCGGGGTGAGCATCGTTGCGGCGAGCGCGATGGCGTCGGGGTATTTCGCTGCATCGATGTAGGCGTCGTGATCGGTGGCGATGCCGAGTCGGTGGTTGGCGGTCTGCAGGATGAGGAGCCGATGCCTCCAGTGAAACGGGACGCCTGCTGGTGAGGACGGCCAGGGCGGGATCATCTTGGCCACGACCAGATGGGCCGACATCAGCTGCTGGGGTGTGCAGTGGCGTAGCAGCCGGTTGGCCCGGCGCTGAGCTGTGATGATCTCTGGGCAGGCGGCCAGGTCGAGGTGGGGCTGATCGGCGTCGCTGAGCCAGATGCCGTGACGGGTGCAGATCTTCTGGTGGGCGGGCAGGTGGACGGGGACGGGTTGGTGAACGCCGCGGCGGGCGGTGCATCGGTGGCAGGCGGTGGTAGCCCGGACAGGGCTATGTGTGTCAACGGCGCCGAAGGCGGGCAGTGCGCGGGCGAGGCTGGCGGAAGTAGTCGTGGCGAGGTGGGCGAGCGCGTGCAGGGCCTTGGCGGTTGCAGGGATGAGCATGTGGTGCTGGGCGCGGTCATCCCGATTGTTGATCTTCGTGGAGAACCACGAGGGCAGGACTGCGAGTACCTCGGTGAGGGTGAGGTGGTTGGCGTGGGCAAGCCGGGTCAGATAGGAGGTGAGTGCCTCCCCGGTGATCGGAGCCACCGGTCGTGGCAGCACCGGCGCGTGCTGGTGCGTGTGGACGGACGGATGGGACATCCCCGGCAGGTCTTGCGGGAGGTCCTCTTGCGGGCGAGATGGCCCGTGGCTGGACAGTGACGGCAGGCGACGGGACAGCTCACGGTAGAAGGTCGCGCGACTTCCCTGGAAGCCGAGCTCGGTCACCTCGTTGAACAAGGTGCTGGGCCGCAGGTGCGGGTCCTCGGCGAGCCGCTGGCGGCAGTAGTCGGCGAGCGGGTCGGTGAGCAGGCTCGGCCGCGGGGCGCGGAGGCCGGGTGTCGTGCGTCCGTTCAGGTAGTCGCGGATGGTCTGCGGGCTGTGGCCGAGCTGGTCGGCGATGGCGCGCACCGACCACCCTGCCTGGCCCAGGGTGAGGATCTTCTCGGCTCGATCCTGGGGCAGCATGGGCATTGATCACGTAGTCGGCGGGAGCGGGGATTGGGAGGTGATGTCAGCGTCGACGGCGTCCAGGGCCTTCTTGGTGATCTTCTCGGTTCCGTCCAGGACGGCGTTGATGGCGGCGCTGCGGATCAGCCAGAGCAGGCTTCCGATCATTCCGTGGGTGCGCTGGTGCAGGTAGCGGTCGAGTTTGGTGAGGGTGCCCGGCCGGTGCCGGTGCAGCCGGAGGCTGTCCTCCAGAGCGGCGATCAGCGCGGTCCACTGCCCGTCCTGGCCGAACGGGCCGGTGCGGACCATGCCGAACCGACCGGCGATCTGCTCCCCGCGGGTGCCGGACAGCAGCCCGGTGCGTTCCAGGCTGATCCCGGCATAGACGAAGGTGGCGGGGATGCGTTCGGAGAAATATTTCAGGGTGTCGGAGGCTTCGGCGCCGGCGCGGGTGGCGGTGTTGAGGTTGTGGAGTTCGTCGACCGCGACCAGGGTGACGTGGGCGTCCAGAGTCACGCCGCAGACCGCATCGGCGATGTCGGTGATGTTGCCCCGGCGTGAGATCGGCAGGTCGAAGAACCGAGCGAACTCCATCGCGATCATTTTCGGGGTGGCCGCAGGCGGGACGGTGATGTAGGCGACCGGGATGTCGCTGGTCGAGCGTGGGTGGCGGCGCCGGTGGATCACCTCGATGGTCTTGCCGAGCTGGGTGAGGGCGGTGGTCTTCCCGGTCCGGGCGGGACCGGACACCATCAGGCCGCACCGGCCGTAATGGGCGTTCTTGTTCAACTGGATCAGGCGGCGGCCGGAGGTGATGACCTGGCGGATCGTGGGGGTCTGGACCACCAGCAGCCGGGAGTGGTGATCGATGCGGTCGTCGTCGTAGCAGGCGCGTTTGTCGGCTTCCAGACCCGACCAGATCGCATCGGGCAGCAGGTCCGGCACTGCCGGAATCTCGGTGACGAGGCCGCGCCAGCCTGCCAGTGTGGTCAGCTGCAGGTGCCCGTACTCACCAGCGGGATCTTCGCCTTGTCCAGGGCGAACGAGGCGGTTCACCATCGCTTGTCCGCTTCGGTGAACGGATCGAAGATCGGCATCGGTATCACCGTGGCGATGCTCTCCTCGGGGCCGTCGGCCTGGTCCGGTCCGCCGTCGATGCTGCCGCCGGCCGATGGAGGCTCAGGAGCGATGCGGGCGGCAGGCGAGCCGGCCTTGGTGCGGGCGGCGACGCGGCGGTCTCTGCGGCTGAGTTTGGCCGGGCCGTCCCTGCTGCTGTCGTCGGCGGGCCCGCGGTGGGCCCGTTTCAACAGATCAGCGACGGCATCAGCGAGTTCTTCCTCGCTCGCCCCGGGCAGAGCACGGCGAGTGTGGTCCCAGGCCAGTTCGCCGAACGGGGCGGCGACGCGGTGCAGGTGTTTCCAGAACAGGGTGATCCAGCCGCCCCGCCAGCGGTCACGGACCCAGATGCGGGACACGTCGTAGGGGTCGTAGTGGATCTCCCACAGATCCTTGCGGTCCTTGACCCCTGAGCGCTGGTGCCGCAACGGGTTGAGGGCCTTGTCGTCGTAGGTCCGGTGCTTGATCTTCACGCCGTAGGCGTTGATCGCCCGCCAGGTCCCGGGAAGCAGCTCGACGTAGTCGTTGGCCGACAACGCGACCGGGACATAGCCGGCCGTCTCGACCAAAGCGGCGTACTTCTCGTTCGGGGTGAACATCCGTCCCGGGTGAGCCGGATCCCGAAGCCCGTCGTGAGGGCGGTTCTGCCAGGCCGCCACGATCCACTCGTCTAAGAGCTCCTGCAGCTCCAGCAGGGACCAGAGCGGCCGCTGCTCGACGTGGCGGCCGCGGCGTTCGGCGTTGAAGCCGGTGTAACCGGCGGCGAACTGGGCGAACAGCGAACCCACCGAGCCCAGCATCCGTTCGATGTGGCCCTTCTCCCAGCCTGATCCGTCGTGGACGGGCTGGAAGTTGATGCCCAGGAAGTTGCAGGAGGCCCGGAAGTTGCGGGAGATGAACACCTTGCCCTGGTCGACCACGATGGTCTCGGGAATGATGATCGGGCGGGCGGCAGCGTGTTCCAGGCGCGCGTCGATGTTCAGCAGCCGCTGGAACGGCAGCGCCGAACGCGACATCGTCAGCGCCTGAGCCCAGCCCGGCCGCATCGGCTCGGGAGTGACGGTGCGGGCCAGCAGCACGCTGGCGTCCACCGACTTGGTCGTGGGCCGCAGAACCGCCGCGGTCACGGTCCTGGTCGCGACATCGATCATGCCGGTCAGATCGACCCGGCCGACCACGCCGTCGTCCAAGCGCACCAGCACGTCCAGCGGGGTGGAGTCGATCTGCATGACCTCGCCCGGCGCCCACGCGTCCGCCTCGCCGAACGGCCCGTCCGGGCGGCCGGCCAGTGAACGGCGGGTTCGAGCCGAGCCGGTCGTATGCTTGCCCGCCGACAGCTTCTCCAGCAGCCGGTAGAGGCTGCGCTGCGACGGCAGCTCCACCACGCCCGGGCCGTGAGCGGCTTCCAGGATCTGGCCGGTCCGCCAGAACAGGTAGGTGGCCGTCCGTGAGGACTCCTGCTCCGCCTCGGCGATCGCCTGCCGCATCGCCTCCACCACCAGCGGATCTGCCCGCCCGTGTGGAGTGACGGGCTTGCCGACCCGGTGGTCGACCATCCCGACCACGCCGCGCGCCTCATAACGGCGGCGTCGTTTGGCAATTGCGCTCGCCGTCACCGGCTTGCCGGCCGCGGTCAGCTCCGCGGCCTTGGCCTGCTCACGGCGGGTCAGCGACACCGACGCCGGGTCGTACTCCGGTTTCGGCCTGGTCCCCGGCGGAGCCTGCGGCGGAAGTCCGCGCAGCACCTCAACGATGTGCCGTTCCCACCACAACGCCTCTGCCGCCGCCGTCTCTGGCAGACCGTCCAGCGGCGTCGAGGGCGGAACCGGCGGCCGTGACGACGCGCCGACCACCTCGAAATTCTCCGGCAACTCGGTCAGGCCGATGTCGGTGACCAGGCCGCCGGTGTCGGCCAGGCGTACCACCGTGCCTGACACCGCGATCACCGTGTGCAGCGTCCCTGCCAGCCGTACTCGATCACCGATCGACACCCCGGCAGGCCGCTGCGGCGGACGCCTCGCGCTCACCGGGAACCGCCCTTCGCGTCAGCGGTTCGCACCGACGTGGCCAGGCCTAGACGCGCCCGCGCCAGATCGGCCAGCAGCTCCTGTCGCCACATCAGATGAAACAACGCAGGCAGCACCGCCAGCCGATCTCCGACCTCCTCGGCCCCCGCCATCAGCGGCGCCGAAGCCGCGAACACCTCCCGCAGCCGATGCGCGATATCGGCCCGGCCAGCGCATCGCGGATGCCGGTAACGCGCCAGCCAGCGGACATTCCCGCGTAAGGTTGGGTCGATCTCGCCCACCCGCCGAAACTCCCAACCCAGCAGGGCACACGCCTGCGCGGTCACCGCGAACGCCTCAGCGTCCTTCGGCTCGATCCGGTCGTCGGCGCGCACGTCGACGACCACGCCGGTCCCGTCCGCCCGCCGCGCGAAGTAGTCCGGTGTGTGCCGCAGTCGGCTCCGTTCGCTCTCCCAGTGCAGCCAGAACGGCTGTGACGCGATGCCAACGATCTCGCGGTCGAAGTCGAGCGCCTGGACATGGTCGCGTTCCAGCCAAGACTCATAACCCACGTGGCGCCCGGTCGTCGCAGCCCACCACCAGCCCGGAAAATGCCCAAGCCCTCGCGACCAGCGGAACGCTCGCACCGGCGCTGTCTCCTCGAACGCCACGTCCCAGCACTGCTCCAACGGAACAACCCGCTCCTGGCTCTTGGCATCGAGGAAGCCGAGCGCCAACCGCCCGGTGGCCGGTTGGCCCGCCAACGCGCTTGCAGCGGTCACCTGGTCAACTCGCCCAGCAGCTCCTCGCCAACGAGAAGTGGTGCGAGAAGGTCGCGGACGTAGGCATTCCGCTCGGCAGGGGATGCATTCGCCCACCAATCGCCCAGCCGGGCCAGATGCCGCCGCACCTTCTCCACCTTCTCCGGGTGCCCGGCCGCATCACGCCATTCCTGCCAGTCCCTGGCATGGGCCGGTTCCGCTGCTGCCAGCGCGTCCGCCAGCTTGTGCTGGACCGACGCGATGAACGGACTCCCGAAGTACACATCCTCAGGACCGTCGAACTTCCGGTTGAACAGCATCTTGTGCACAGCCCGGACCTCGTCGATCGAGTCCAGGCACACCACTGGCCTCTCGCCACCGGCCACGAACTCACATCCCTGCTCGAGTGATCATGTATCGAGCAAACCGTAGTGGCAGCAGCCCGAGTTTGAGCAAGATTCACTGGCAAAGAGGAAGATTAACTGTCACAGGACATGTGGGGACTTTTACATGGCCACGGACAACACCCAACGTGTCCTGTCTCGTTGAACTTGAGGCATGAGACCTTCTTGAGCTGCGGTGCCTCAGAATGGATGAGATAAATCGATGAAGTCGTGTCTCATTGATCATTAGGCAGATCTATGGATGTCTCGGTCGCGAGAAGGTGCCCTAACCCCCTCCGCAGCTCTGGCGGTCGCGGTGGCGTGCTCGTCGGCGGTCATGCCGCGGTCAGGGAAGCGCTGGTTGAGGTCGTACTGATCGTCAGCCCACTGCTGGTAGTCCCGCCGGACGGTGAGCTCGTCGGAGTCGGTGATGCGGGCGATGTCGGCCCAGGTGACCCCAGCCAGCAGCGCATGGTGGACGTTGGAGGGGTGGCGCACAGTGCGCGCGATGCTCTCCGCTAGTGCCAGCAATTCGATGTGTTCCGCCACGGTGAGCGGGGGCCGGTCATCGGCTCCATGCCGGGTGGGGTCATAGACCCCTTGGGCCACCAGCTCAATCCGGGCGCGAGCCGATGCGTTCTTGGCGGCTAGCTCGTTGTAGCGCTCCAGTTGCTGACTGACGGGCATGTCGTAGCGGGCGTCGTGCCAGGTCGTGCTCTGCTCAGGCATGGTCATGACAACTTCTCCAGGGCGGTCGGGTGTTGGCTTCAAGGGGGTCCCAGTACTACATCGGTAGATCTTTAAGTCGTTCGCCAGCGTGACTGCGGGTGTATCGGTGATGGTCTGCAAGTGACCTTGTGCCTCACCTACGATCTCGTCGTGTCCTGGGATGCCGAACTCGCGACGGTGACCTCGCGGATCGCTG
>NZ_JBEZFS010000035.1:0-80736 GCF_040649575.1 Nonomuraea sp. NPDC048916 | reverse complement strand
GGGCGATCGCCCAGACGTAGTCGACGGGGCGGCGGCGCGTCATCGCGCCCGAGTCCGCTTTCATGACGGGGTCGGTGGTGGTGGCCATGACGGCCCCCTTTCAGTTCCGGGTCATTGTCTTTGGCACCTCGATCACACCGTGTCCGGCGGTTCCGGGTCAGTGCCGTACGGCCTGTCCCAAAGGGACTTTCGGCCCAACCCGACATCCCCGCGTCCGTGCCGGCCAAACGGCGCACGATTCGGGACTTCCGCCCCTACGAACCGATTCCGCCCGGAGTTGTCATGGAATGACGCCACAAGGAGGTAAACATGAACGCGATCGTACGTCGCGAACGCGGACTGTTCCCCGAGATCTTCGACCTGCTGGAGGCCCCGTTCTCCGGGCTGCGCCCATCCACGATCAGGTTCGAGGACTACGTCAAGAACGGCCGCTACGTTCTGCGCGCCGAACTGCCCGGCATCGACCCCGACAAGGACGTCGAGATCAGCCTGGCCGCCGGCATCCTCACCATCCACGCCGAGCGCCGGCACGAGGAGAAGGACGCGCACCGCACCGAGTTCCGGTACGGGGCCTTCACCCGCTCCATCGCGCTGCCCCCGAACGCGGACGAGAAGGACGTCAAGGCCACCTACGACCAGGGCATCCTCGAGGTCAGCGTGAAGCTCGCCGACAAGAAGCAGGCGGGCACCCGCATCCTCGTCCAGAAGCCCGGTGGCAAGGGCTGAGCGCCATCAGGTGACGCCGAACGAAGCGACGGCCCGCCGCACGATTTCCCGTGCGGCGGGCCATCCGCTGTCTGGGACCCGGGGCCGGCCCTGGTCTACCTCGCGAAGCCGTCGAGGGCGGCGAGGACCTCCTTGCGCATGGTGTCGCTGCCGGTGTGGCCGGAGTCGTCCACCACGACGAGCCGCGCTCCGGGCCAGGCCCGGCTCAGCTGCCAGGCGTTCTCCAGCGGCGAGCCCAGGTCGAAGCGGCCGTGGATGAGCACCCCCGGGATGCCGGCCAGCCGGTGCGCGTCGCGCAGCAGGACGCCTTCGTCCAGCCAGGCGGCGTTGGAGAAGTAGTGGCTGCAGATGCGGACGAAGGCGAGGAGCGCGGCGGGCGGCCGGTTGCTGTAGGCGCCCGGCTTGCCGTTGACCTCCAAGGAGATCACCGTGTCCTCCCACGCCATCCAGTCGTGGGCGGCCTTGGCCCGCACGGCGGGGTCGGGGCCGGACATGAGCCGCGCGTAGGCGGCCAGCAGGTCACCGTCGCGCTCGGCCTCGGGGACACCCTCGCGGAAGCGCTGCCACTGCTCGGGGAAGAACCGGCCGACGCCACGGTAGAGCCAGTCGATCTCGGAGCGCCGGGTCATGGTGACGCCGCAGACGACCATCTCCGACACGCGCCCGGGATGGGCCTCGGCGTAGGCGAGCATCAGCGTCGACCCCCACGACCCGCCGTAGAGCAGCCATCGGTCCACGCCCAGATGCTCGCGGAGCCGTTCCATGTCGGCGACCAGGTGGTGGGTGGTGTTGGTGGTCAGATCGGCGGCCGGGTCGCCGGCGTGGGGCAGGCTCCGGCCGCAGTTGCGCTGGTCGAACAGGATGATGCGGTAGCGCTCGGGGTCGAAGTGGCGCCGCTGACCCGGCGAGCAGCCGGACCCCGGCCCGCCGTGGACGACCAGCGCGGGTTTGCCCTCGGGATTGCCGCAGACCTCCCAGTAGACGAGGTGGCCGTCGCCGGTGTCGAGGTGCCCGTGGTCGTAGGGCTCGATCGGGGGATACACCCGTCCACCTTAGAACGACGGCGGCATCTCGATGGACCCGCGCCATCCCGGTGAACTTGCGCCATCGCGGTGGACCCGCGGCACTCGTCCCGGTTGGACAGCCCGAAGGGCGGGCTCCCCGAGGCGTCCGGGCCGATCATCTCCGCCCCGCCGCCTGCCCGGTGGCGCCGGAGGGGGCCGATCTCCCCTCGACCGGCAAGCGGCCGTTCAGCCCGACCCGACGAGCGCCGTCTCCGGTAGCCAGGGAGCGACGGCCAGCGCTGAGGACACCACGACCACGGGGCACGGCGGCCAGCGCAGGCACGACAGCAGCACCGGGCCGAGGTGGCCGTCTCCGGCCTGGTGCGCGGCCGAGCCGAGCACGAGCAGTTCGGCTCCGTCCGCGCTGCCGGCCAGCACCCTCTCCGGCCGTCCCCTGACGAGCTCGGGCCGTACGCTCAGCCCGGCGTGCGCGTCGCGGACCGACGCGACCGCGCGGTCGAGAGCGGCGGAGGCGATCGACCGCTGGCAGGAAAGGTCACGGTGCCAGGCGTAACGTGCGTAAGGGGCATGGTGCTCGGCCGGTGTCCCCCAGGCGTGGACGATCACCAGCTCGGCCTGCCGGCGGACCGCCTCGTCGGCGGCCCACAGCAGCGCGGCCTCCGACTGAGGAGTGCCGTCAGTGCCCACCACGATGCGATGAACCTTCATACCCGCATGGTCGCGTGCGGCGGGAAGGAGCTGGTAGGGCCGTTCCTCCTCCATCACCGGGACCTTCGTCAATCACGGCGGCCCGCGCCGCGAGGTCACGCGCGTGGGCTGCGTCCCCTCCCCCAGAGCAGGTAGGCGACCGGCCCGACCGGCTGAACGAAGATGCCCAGCCACCACCACGCCTTGCGCCCCCGCACCTCGTCGCGGGGACGGGACCAGAGATCGACCGCCGCCGTCGCCGTGAGCGCGAGCTCGACGGAGACCAGCGTCAGCAACGCCGCCTGCCGCTTGTTGGACATCTCGTTCCAGCGCATGATCCGCTCCCCTCGTCAGTGCCTCAACATCGTGGCGGCCCGGCCCGTGCGCGTCTCGGGCACGGGCCCGTACAACGGCCACCGCTTGCGGGTGGCCGCCTACGTCTGCCTGGCCCGTACGACGGCCACCGGGCAGGTCACGTGGTGCAGCACGCCGTGGCTGACCGAGCCGAGCACGGCCGAGGCGAAGCCGCCCAGCCCGCGCGTGCCGACCACCACCAGGTCGGCCGCCTCAGCGGCCTTCCTCAGGGCCGACACCGGGTGCTCGCACATCTGCTCGTCGACGATCCGGACGTCGGGGTACTTCTCCCGCCAGGGGACCACGCGTTCGCGGGCGGCGTGCACCTCCTGCTGGTAAGCCTTGTCCAGGAGACTGCCGTAGGCGGCGGCGTACGGCGAGGAGATGGGCAGCTGCCAGCCGTAGATCACCTGGAGTTCCGCATCGCGGGCGCGAGCCTGGTCGATCGCGTATTCCATGGCCACGTTCGAAGGCTGCGATCCGTCGTAGCCGACGACGATCCGGCCGTGCCTCTCGCCGGTGGGCCCGCGCACGATGATGACCGGCCCCGCGGCGTGCGCGGCGACGCTCCTGCTGACCGAGCCGAGCAGCATCCCGGCGAACCCGCCGAATCCTCTGCTGCCCAGCACCAGGCTGTCGGCCGTCACCGATTCGCCGACCAACGCGTCGATCACGTTGCCGCTGAGGATCTCGGTGCTCAGCTCGACGTCCGGCGCCACCTCGTGTGCCCGGTCGCTGGCGGCCTCCAGTGCCCCGAGGCAGTATTCGGTGCCGCCCACGTTGCGTACCCACTGCTCGCAGACGTGCACGATCCGCAGCGCCTTGCCACGGCGCCGCGCGTCGTCGGCGGCCCACTCCACCGCCGCTGCCGCCGACGCGGAGCCGTCCACGCCGACCACGATCTGTCCAGTCATGACAGCCTCCCTCATGAACCCCTCGTCTTCAGCCTGTCCACCCGGAGCGCCCGGCACGCGGGGATGAAGTCCCCGATCGGTGGGCCATTGGTCCCTAGGCCGCCTCACCCCCGGTCAGCGAGAAGTACGCCTCCTCCTCCTGCGCGAAGTGCAGGGTCAGCACCGCGTGCAGTCCGTACAGGCAGGCGCGCAGATCGTCGAGCTGCTCGGGGAGTGGCGCGTGATCGAGGGCGAGGCGCAGGTGGGCGCCCAGCCGGTTCACCAGCCGGATGATCTCCGCGTGTGCCCTGCTCATGGTGACCGTCGCCTCCGGATCTCCGAGCAGCCTGCTCAGCGCCGGGTACAGACGCGTGTCCTCCTCCTGCTCGTGCGGCAGGATCTCCTCCGTGAGGAGCCGGTAGACGCGCCGCAGCAGGGCCAGGGACTCCGGGCCCGGCCGGTCGAGCGCGTCGGC
This sequence comes from Nonomuraea sp. NPDC048916, assembly GCF_040649575.1. Taxonomy (NCBI): domain Bacteria; kingdom Bacillati; phylum Actinomycetota; class Actinomycetes; order Streptosporangiales; family Streptosporangiaceae; genus Nonomuraea; species Nonomuraea sp. NPDC048916. The sequence goes on along the minus strand of NZ_JBEZFS010000035.1, from coordinate 76,576 downwards.
GGTCTCGCGCAGCAGGTCGAGCACGGGCCGCAGGCCGTCGTGCTCCTGGTCGAAGCGCTGCAGCAGCGCGCCGGTGGCCGCGTCCACGTGCAACCGGGTGCCCCGTACGGGCCGCAGCGCGCGCAGCGCGTTGACGATGACCGCGACGTCGATGGCCTCCTGCAGCACCGCGCCCGCGACCGGAGGCAGCGCGCCGAAGGCGGCCGCCACCATGGCGACGAGCGACATCCCGATGCCGGCGCCCGCGCTCTGCACGGCGATGCGGCGGGTGCGGCGGGCCACGTCCATCGCGTCGGCCAGCCGGTCGAGCCGGTCGGCGGTCAGCACCACGTCCGCCGCCTGCGCCGACGCCGCCGAACCGCGAGCGCCCATGGCCACGCCGACCTGGGCCGCGGCCAGGGCGGGCGCGTCGTTGATCCCGTCGCCCACCATCACGGTCACCGCCCGCTCGGCCTCCTCACGCACCCCCACGACCTTCTCGGCCGGGGTGCGCTCGGCCAGCACGCGATCCACGCCCAGGATCGCCGCGACGCTCTCGGCGACCTCCGCGCGATCTCCCGTGAGCATGACCACCCGTTCGATGCCCGCCGACCGGAGCCTGCGCAGCGTCCGGGCCGCGTCGGCGCGTACCGCGTCACGCAGGAGGACCACTCCGGCGATGACGTCGTCGACGCACACCCAGACGGTCATCGCGCTGTCCAGCGCCGCCCTGGCCCGCTGGGCCGCCATCCAGGGTGAGGAGTGGCCGCGCGGAGCCTTGCCCACGCTCACCCGGCGTCCGTCGACCACGCCCGCCGTGCCGACCCCGGCCTGCTCGCGCACCCCTTCGACGGCGGGCAGGTCGAGGCCGCGCCGCCGGGCCGCGCGCACGATGGCCGCGGCCAGCACATGTGACGACATCTGGTCGACCGCCGCCGCCAGCCCCAGCACGTCCGCCGCCGTGAAGCCCTCGGCGGCCACCACGTCGATCACCTCGGGCCGCCCCTCGGTCAGCGTCCCCGTCTTGTCCAGCACGAGGGTGCGCGCCAGGCCGAGGGTTTCGAGCGCCGCTCCGCCCTTGACCACGACGCCGTGGCGGGCCGCGCGCGACATCCCGGAGGCGATCGCGGCGGGCGCGGCCAGCAGCAGCGGGCAGGGCGTGGCCACCACCAGCACGGCCACCGCCCGTACCGGCTCTCCCGACAGCGCCCAGGCCAGACCGGCGAGCAGCAGCGTGGCGGGCAGGAACCAGGCGGCGAACCGGTCGGCCAGCCGCACCACCGGCGCCGTGTCGGCCTCGGTCTCGCGCGCCAGCCTGATCACCGCCGTGTAGGTGCTCTCCTCGACCGTGCCGGTCGCCCGCAGGTCGAAGGCGGACCCGGCGTTGACGACGCCGCTGCGCACGCTCTGGCCCTCGTCGTATTCCACCGGCAGCGACTCGCCCGTCAGCGCCGACTCGTCCAGCACCGCGGCGCCTCGCGCGACCACGCCGTCCACCGGCACCAGCTCGCCGGACGGCACCAGCAGCAGGTCACCGCGGCGCACCTCGCCCACGGGCACCACCCGTGGGCCGCCTTCCTCGTAGCGGTGCGCCGAGCGCGGCGCCCGCTCGTACAGCGCGGTCAGGTCACGCTTGGCCCGCCGCAGCGCGTAGTCCTCCAGCACGCGGCCGGTCGCCAGCATCACCGCGATCACCGCACCGGCCGCATACTGCTGTACGGCCAGCGCCCCGACCAGTGCCAGCACCGCGATGGCGTCCACCCCGAGCCGGCCGGCGCGGAGCGCGGAGATCACCCACCACGCCGCGGGCGGCACGGCCACGGCCGTGCCCGCCATCCAGCAGACGTCGCCGGCGGCCGGATAGCCGGCCAGATGCAGCGCGGCTCCGGCGATCAGCGCCGCGATCGTCCCTCCGAGAAAGGCCGTCAGCCACAATCGCTTCACACTTCCACCCTGCCCATCAGGCCGGACGGCACCCCAGGGACCTTGGTCCTCCATCCGGGGCCGATCGCCACTACGCGCCGACCTGGCCATCAGCGCGTCACGACCGGTGGACCACCGCGACCGGGCACGGTGCGTGATGGATCAGGACCGATCCGGCCTGTCATGTCACGACCGGTGAACCACAGCGACCGGGCACGGCGCGTGATGGATCAGGACCGATCCGGCCTGTCATGTCACGACCGGTGAACCACAGCGACCGGGCACGGCGCGTGGTGGATCACGGCCTGGGTTATCGAGCCGAGCAGCAGGCCGCGGACCTCGCCGAGCCCGCGCGGCCCGACGACGAGCAGGCTCGCCTTGTCGGCCGCGGCCAGCAGCGCCCCACGGGCGGGCTCGTTGACGAGCTCGACCTCGACCTCCAGGCCGGGCCAGGCCCGCTTCAGCGGCAGCAGCTCGTTCCACGCCTGGCCTTCCGCGCGGACCCGCAGCTCCTCCATGCCGGCCTCTTCACCGTGGTCGCGATGGGCGATGATCACGCGGAGCCCGACCTCCCGCAGATGCGCCTCCTGCGCGGCGAAGTGGAGGGCGGCCTTGGCCGCCGGCGACCCGTCGAACCCCACGGCCACGCCGCGCGCCGGGTCCACGTGGCCGCGCACGACGATCACCGGGCACGCGGCTCGCGTGGCGACGTGGGTGCTGACCGACCCCGCCACCAGGCCGCTCAAGCCGCCGTAGCCGCGGGTTCCGACCACGACGAGGCGGGCGGTACGCGACAGGTCGATCATCAGGGCGGCCGGCGAGCCGCGGTCGATCACGGTGTTGACCGGCACCCCGGCGTGATGCCGCCGGGCCCACGCGGCGGTCCTTTCGAGCAGCCGCGTCGCGGGGCGGCGGGCCAGTTCGAGTGGCACGATCTCGCCCGGCCACTCGTGGTAGGGCCACTCCCAGGCGTGACACACGGTCAGGGGCAGCTTTCTGGCCTCGGCCTCGGCAGCGGCCCAGCGCAGGGCCTGCCTGCCCGACGCCGAACCGTCGACGCCCACCATGACTCCCAGGTCTTCTCGCATGGCGATCGCCTCCTCAGCCCTACGATCGGGCGCCGGAGCGGCGGCGGTCAGGGCCGTCCCTCTCCATCGAGGGGGACTTTCGTCCTGCTCCCTCCGCGGGCCTGCCCTTCCCACCGTCACCGGGCGGGCGGACGAGGTCAGCGCGGTGATCGCTCGACCTGGATGGGACGAAAGACAGGTGTGTCCCGGACCTTCGACACTGCCGTTCGCGCGCCGCGGGATGATGACATGGAGCCATGGAGAGACGCGACATTCGCAGGTGGCCACGACGGGCGCTGCTCGCGCCGGCGGCGTCGCTGGCCGTCTATCTGCTGTTCGTGCGCCCGCGGTTGCTGCGCTGGGGAGCCACTCGTGACGAGGTTCGCCGCCCGTTCCCCGGAGACGCCGTCATTCCCCGCCCGCACATCAGGGCGACCCGCGCCATCACCGTCGACGCGCCGCCCGAGGCCGTCTGGCCCTGGCTGGTGCAGATGGGCGGCTCCCCCAGAGCCGGCTGGTACGGCTACGAACGCGCCGACGGCGGCCCGAGCGCCGACCACATCATCCCCGAGCTGCAGAAGCTCAAGGTGGGCGACCTGCTGCCGACCGGCCGCTCCGGCACCGGCTTCCGGGTCGAGCAGGTGGAGCCCGGGCAGGCCATCGTCCTGGCCATCCGGGCCTTCCACGTCACCGAGACGTGGGCGATCGTCCTGGTCGGTGAGGGCTCACGCACCCGGCTGCTGTTCCGGCACCGCGTGCTGTGCCGGCCCGGCCCGCTCGGGCTGATCTACCTGCTGCTGTCGCAATCGGGCGACTTCTTCACCGTCAGGAAGCAGCTCACCACGATCAAGGCCCTGGCCGAGCGGACTCCGTGGCCGCGGCTCTCGCGTGAGAGCGAGCCGATCAGCCTCGCGACTCGCCGCCGCCCGGCGTCCTAACCGCATCCCGCGTCCCGGAACCACCCGGCGTCTCGGAACCACCCGGCGTCTCGGGCGCGTCCCGCGTCGTGGGCGTGTTCGGCGGGTAGGGCGGGAGGCCGAACCGGGCTCGGATCATCTGCTGGATGGTGACCTTGTCCGCGCGGGCGTCGATCGTCATGACGTACTCCTTGCGGCGGAACAACTCCACGACCGGGTCGATCTTGTCGTGGTATTCGCGCAACCGCCTGGCCAGGGCATCGGGGGTGTCGTCCTCGCGGGTGACGAGCTCGCCGCCGCAGACGTCACACGTGCCCTCGACCTCGGGTCGGTCCGCGATCAGGTTGTAGTCCATGCCGCAGCGCGAGCACAGCCGCCGGGCGAGGACCCTGCGCCACACCTCCTCGTCGGGCAGGTCCAGGTAGATCACGCCATCGATGTCGTAGCTCTCCAGAAAGAACTCCGCCTGACGCCGGCTGCGCGGGAACCCGTCGATGACGAACCCGTAGTTCCAGTCGTGCTGTTGCAGGCGGTCCCTGACGACCTCCTCGACCAGGTCGTCACCCACGAGCTCGCCGGCGGCGACCAGGCGGCGGACCTGGGCGCCGAGTTTGGTGTGGTGCTTCACGTGCCATCGGAAGATGTCGCCGACGCTGATGTGCACGAGGTCGAGATCACGGGCGAGCAGCGCGCTCTGCGTGCCCTTGCCGCTCCCCTGAACCCCCATGATCACATATTTCCGCATACTCCACCCTCCACTGACCTCATCACTCTCCCACGCCCCTGACCGAAGCCTCCCCGGGTGGCTACCCTCCTCCCAGCGGTTACCCCCTCCCGCCGGCCCACCTCCGGGCGACGGCTCCTCGCCGGGAGGTGCCCCGCACGCCGATCTCCGTCGGGGCCGGGGCCGGGGGCGGAGTTCGACTCATGGGGCCGGGGGGCGCATACTGATACCAGTGAAGCCCAGAAAAGCCGCGGCCCGGCGTCCCTTGCCCGGAAGTCCCTTCAACGTCCCTGCGGTCCCTCCGCCGCCGGTCGAGCAGTTCGTGCTGCAGGACCGGGTCAGCCACGACAAGTACGGTCTCGGCCTGGTCATCGGGGTCGAGGAGGATGTCGCCGTGCTCGTCGACTTCGGCGCGGAGACGCATCGCATCATCGCCCCCTACAACAAGCTGTTCCGGCTCTGAGACCTCGGGTCCCACCCGTGGTCGGCAGGCGCTGAGCGACGGCGCGGCCAGGCGATCCCCGGTCGGCGCCTCGTGAGTCGTTCGCCCGCGCGGAGCCACGCGACCCGGCTCGGCAACGGCCCCTCACGATGGCCGTGGCCCGGCCTGGAGGTCAGGCGAGGGCTCGCACAATGGTCGCGAAGAGGCCCGGCATGCTCTGCGCGGCGGGCACCACCAGGCGGGCCGTGCCCGGGCGGTGGGCGGCCCGCACCAGCGCGCCGGTCAGCACCCGATGCGCCCGTGACAGCCTGCGCCAGGCTCCCTCGTAGTCCTGCGGACGGTCCCGGCGAAGGCAGTCCACCAGGGCCTGGGCGCACTGCACCGCCAGCGAGATCCCCTCGCCGGTGAGCGCGTCGGTGTAGCCGGCGGCGTCGCCGACCAGCAGGACGCGTCCGGCGACCCGGGCCCGCACGCGCTGGCGCAGCGGTCCGGCGCCGCGCACCGCCGTCGCGGGCGCGGAGCCGAGGCGGGCGAGCAGGCCGGGGAAACCGCCGAGGTGTTCCCGGTAGTCGCAGCGCCGCGAGCTGAGGATCGCCACCCCGACGAGTTCGTCGCCCACCGGCGTCACGTACGCCTCGCCGCGGCCCGACCAGTGCACCTCGACGAAGTCGGTCCACGGGGCCAGCCGATAGTGCCTGCGCAGGCCGTACCTGCGCGGGCCGTGATCGGGCAGGCCGAGGCCCAGCGAGCGGCGCAGCGGCGAGTGCAGGCCGTCGGCCGCGACGAGCCAGCGGGCCCGCAGCCCCGCGGCCTCCACCCCGGCATGGTCCTGGCGGGCGCCGGTGATCCGGCCGGTGACGGTCTCGACGCCCAGCTCGGCCGCCCGCAGGGAGAGCGCGGCGTGCAGCGCGGTGCGCCGCACGCCCATGCCCGTCTCGTGCCGGAAGGCGGCCCGCGCCTGGTGCCGGCCGTCGAGGTAGTGGATGCCGCGCAGGGGCATGCCGGGCACGTCTACGCCCATCGCCGAGAGGACGGCGACCCCGCCGGGCATCAGGCCCTCGCCGCAGGCCTTGTCCACCGGCGCGGGGCGCGGCTCGACGACCACCGCCCGCATGCCGGCCAGCGCGGCGTGGATGGCGGTCGCCAGCCCGGCCGGCCCGCCCCCGGCGACCAGGATGTCGATCATGGGACGGCCTGCCCCGGGGCGAGGGCCACGTTCTCGCACCTGATCCGGACGACCATCAGCGCCGCGTTGAGCACGGTGAACGCGACGGCGGTGATCCAGGCGGTGTGCACCAGGGGCAGCGCGAACCCCTCCACGACCACCGCGACGTAGTTGGGATGGCGCAGCCACCCGTAGCGGTAGGGGCCGCCGGTGACCAGGGGCAGCCCGGGCACCACGATGACCTGGGTGTTCCAGCGGTGGCCGAGCGTGGTGATACACCACCAGCGCAACGCCTGGGCGGCGATGACCAGGGCCAGCATCGGCCAGCCGAGCGCCGGCAGGAACGGGCGGTCGGCGAGCGCGACCTCCAGCGGGGCTCCGGCCAGCAGGCCCGTGTGCAGGGCCACCATCCACGGGTAGTGGCCCTGGCCGGTGACGACGCCGCCGCGCCGCAGGCTCCATCGGGCGTTGCGCCGGGCGATGACCAGTTCGGCGAGCCGTTCCAGCCCGACCAGCAGGATGAGGACCAGATACCAGGACAAGGCGGTCACCACCGCAGCAGGACGAGTTCGGAGCAGAAGCCCGGGCCCATCGCGATGAGCAGGCCGTACGTGCTGGGTTCGGGCGGCCGGAGCGCGAGCGTGTCGCCCAGCACATGGAGCACCGACGACGACGACAGGTTGCCGTTGGCGGCCAGCGAGCGCCAGGTCAGGTCGAGCGCCCCTGCAGGCAGCGCGAGGGTTTCGGCCACGGCCTCCAGCACCCTCGGGCCGCCCGGATGGCACACCCAGGCCGTGATGTCGCGCGTGGTCAGGCCGTGGTCGGCGAGGAAGCCGTGCACGTCGCCGGCCAGGTGGCGCCGGACGACGTCGGGCACGCTGGCGTCCAGCAGCACGCCGAAGCCGGTGTCGCGTACCTGCCACCCCATGACGTGCCCGGAGTCTGGATACAGGTGACTACGCGTGGCCACCACGGTGCCGCCCTGCCCCACCGCCGGCCGGCGGGCGTCGCCGCAGGCGACCACGGCGGCCGCCCCGTCGCCGAAGAGCGCGCTGGCCACCAGGTTGGCCGGTGAGACGTCGCCGCGCTGCACGGTGAGGGAGCACAGCTCGACCGACAGCAGCACGGCCACGTGCTCGGGCCAGCCGCGCAGGTAGTCGTGGAGCCGGGCGATCCCCGCGGCCCCCGCGACGCACCCCAGCCCGAAGACGGGCAACCGCTTGACGTCGGGACGCAGCCCCAGCCGCCCGACCAGCCTGGCGTCCACCGAAGGGGCCGCGATGCCGGTGACCGAGGTGAACATGATCATGTCCACATCGGCCGGCGCCAGCCCGGTGGCCTCCAGCGCGGCGCCCACGCACTCGGCGCCGAGGTCGACCGCGGCGGAGATGAAGGCGTCGTTGGCCGCGCCGAAGCCGTCGAGCTTGTCGTACTGCTCGATCGGCAGGGCGAGGTTGCGGAACTCCACCCGCGCGCTCAGGTGCAGGCGGTCGAGGAGCCGGCGGTCGGCGCCTTCCGGCAGGCACATCCGCGCCGCCATGTCGGTGAGCTCGGCCTGTGGGTAACGGTTCGGGGGGAAAGCAGTACGAACGGCTGCAATGCGTGACATCTAGCCTCTCCCGGCACGTGGAGCCGAACACTTCCGACCCCCGGGACGCTTCCCGCCCCAGCAGCGGCTAAGCCACCGGCGGACGGGAATGCGGTCCGGGATCTACGATCGTTGCTGTGGCGGACAGGGCGGCGGGCCTGCGGCGGGCGATCGGCGGGCTCGTGCGCGCCTGCCACCCCGGCCCCACCCTCGCGGTCACCGCCATGGTCACGGCGCTGGCGATCGCCAGCGGGCGTGACGGCGGCGGGGTCGCACTGGTCGCCGCCGCGGTCCTCACCGGCCAGTTGTCGGTCGGCTGGTGCAACGACGCGGTCGACGCGGGCCTCGACACGATGGCCGCGCGGACCGGCAAACCGGTCGTGGACGGCGCGGTGAGCGTGCGGGCCCTCAGGATCGCCGCGATCGCCGCCCTGATCGCCTGCGTGCCGCTCTCCCTGGCGTCGGGGGTGCCGGCGGGAGCCGTCCACCTCGCCGGTGTGGGCGCGGCCTGGGGCTACGACCTCTGGCTCAAGGCCACCCCCCTGTCGTGGTTGCCGTACGCGGTGGGGTTCGGGTCACTCCCCGCCTTCGTGACGCTGGGCCTGCCGGGCGAGCCGTGGCCGGCGTGGTGGGCGGTCCTGGCCGCGGCCCTGCTCGGGTGCGGCGCCCACCTGGCCAACACGTTGCCGGACATTCCGTCCGACCTGGCCGCCGGTGTGCGCGGCTGGCCTCAGCGGCTCGGGCCGGTCCGCGCGCGGCTGCTGGCTCCGCTGCCGCTGCTGGCCGCCTCCTGCCTGCTCGTCCTCGCTCCGCCCGGCGGGCCCGGCCCGGCCGGCTGGCTCGCGCTGGCCGCCGCCGCTGCCCTCGCCGGCATCGGCCTGCTCCTGCACCGCCGCTTCCCGCGAGCGCCGTTCGCCGCGGCGATCGCGGTGGCCGCGGTGGACGTCGCCCTCCTCGTGGGCAACGGCTCCGCGCTCACCGCCTGACCGCGCCACCCGCACCACCCGACGGGAACGCGCTCACCACCAGACGGCCGCCGCTCTCACCGCCTGAGGAGTGGTCGCCGGGCGTTCAGGCGAAGGCGTCGCGGAGCCAGCGGCGGCCCACGGCGAGGGCCATCGGGAGTGGCACGATGCCCGCCCCGAGCCCCACTTCGACGAGTACGTCGAACATCCCCTCGCGGTGCGCGGCGGTGCCGATGGCGGCGTCGATGAAGCCGGGTGACTGGGCGAGGCGGGCGAGCACGTCGGTGGTGCGCAGGTGGCGGCCGAGGGCGGCCCGGAGCTTGCGCAGGTAGACGGGCAGCGGGTCGCCGGCCGCCTGGACGGCCGCCTCGCCGGCCAGCCGCCCGGACAGCAGGGCGTAGTAGATGCCCTCTCCGGTGAGCGGGTTGATGAGGCTCGCGGCGTCGCCGGCCAGCATCACCCGGCCGGCGCCCGCCCTCGGGCGTCCGGACGACAGCGGCAGGTGGTGGGCGCGCAGGTCTCGGGCCGGCTGGTCGGGCAGCAACCGGGCGAGCCGCCCGTGCAGCAGTTGCCGGCCCGGCAGTCCCGTGGCGTGCAGCCTGGGCAGCAGCATCCCGAAGCCGACGTTGGCGGTGCCGTCGCCGATGGGGAACGACCAGGCGTAGGCGGGCCAGCCCTCCTTCTGCATGGCGATCAGCTGCACGTCGTCGGAGACGGTGACGTCGGAATAGCCGCGGACGGCGATGGCGGTGTGCCGGTCGGGGGAGGCCGGGATGCCGATGAGGCGTCTCATGGCCGAGTTGGCCCCGTCGGCGGCCACCACGGCACGGGCTCTCAGGCTGCCGTCGAGCACGACGTGCGGCCCGCTCCGCGCGAGCGCGCGGACGCGGTGGCGGCGCACCTCGACGCCCCGGGCTCGGGCGGCCTCGACCAGGCGGGCGTCGAACACCATGCGCGGGACCACGTGGTTGGGCCGCGCCGCGCCGGCCGAGACCCGCGCGCCGCCGGGGGCGACGACCGACAGGCGGGAGATGGGCCGGTAGTCGTCGAGGAGACCGGGCAGGCCGAGCAGGGTCAGCTCGTCACGCCCGTGGGCCGCGATGCCGTCGCCGCAGGCCTTGTCGCGGGGGAAGTCCGCCTTGTCGAGGAGGAGTATCCGCGCCTCCGGCCGTAGTTGGGCGGCGCGCAGGGCCGCCGCCGCTCCCGCCGGCCCGCCACCGACGACCACCAGGTCCCAGACGTCGTTCACATCCGGACTGTGCCCGGCAGGCGGCGGCGGAACCGTGACCGGCCGCCCGGTGGTGCGGTGTAGTGTCCGGACATGGCCGGCACACCAGGAGGTGCGCGATGAGCCGCTCGATGAGCCGTACGAGAGACACCGGACTCTTCCGGAATCCCGCTTCGTGAAGGTGGCGCTGCTGGGGCCGGTCGCCTGGCGGACCCCTCCACGCCACTACGGCCCCTGGGAGCAGGTCACGAGCCTGCTGGCCGAGGGGCTGGTCGCACGGGGGATCGACGTGACGCTGTTCGCCACCCTCGACTCGATCACGTCCGGATCGCTCGACGGAGTGTGCCCTCGCGGTTACGCCGATGACCCGTCCCTCGATGGCCGGGTGTGGGAGGCGATCCATGTCGCCCACGCGCTGAGCCGGTCGGGTGAGTTCGATCTCGTCCACAGCCATCTCGACTGGCTGCCCCTGGCCTTCGCCGACCACTGCCGCGCCCCGCTGCTGACCACGGTTCACGGGTTCTCCGGAGCGGGGATCCTTCCGGCCTACGCGCGTGCCGGGTCCGCCTACGTGTCCATCTCCGACGCCGACCGCGCCCCGGAGCTCGACTACGTAGCCACGGTGCACCACGGCATCGAGCTGAAGTCCCTGCCCTTCGATCCCGGCGGCGGGCAACGGCTCGTGGTCTTCGGCCGGATCCATCCCGACAAGGGAACCCACGCCGCGATCGAGATCGCGCGACGGGCCGGGCTGCCGCTGACGATCTGCGGGATCGTCCAGGATGAGCGCTACTTCGATGAGCAGGTCGCGCCGCACGTCGACGGCGGGCAGGTCGTGTTCCTCGGTTCGGTGGGGCCGCAGCGGCGTGGCGAGATCCTCGGCGGCGCCCTCGCCCTGCTGCATCCCATCGCGTTCGACGAGCCGTTCGGCCTGTCGGTGGTGGAGTCGATGGCCTGCGGCACGCCCGTCATCGCCTACCGGCGCGGTTCCATGGCCGAGGTCGTGGATCCCGGCGTGACGGGTTTCCTGGTGGACTCCATCGACGAAGCGGTCTCCGCGGTGGCGCGCGTCGCGACGATCGATCGGGCAGGCTGCCGGGCCCGGGCCGAGCGGCGGTTCAGCGCCGACCGGATGGTGACCGACTATCTCCGGATCTACCACGCCATATTGGCGAAACAGGAGCCTGATACTGTTCAGATGATATAGACCCTGCCGTTGGCTACGGGTCGCTACGCCGGGCCCGCACGAGGGCGGCTCCCGGTGCCAGGCTCAGGTCCATCCGCGCACACGCTGACTGATGGACGTCTTCACCGCGTGAGGCCCGCATCGTTTCCGATGCGGCCGAATACCGGAAGGCATGACTGTTGGCCTGCACATACGGCTTTCTCAGCACCCACCCGCCGACCCAATGCGGACTCGCGACCTTCAACTCCGCCCTCGCCGCCCACCTCACCAGGGGAGGCATGTCCGGCGGCATCGTCCGGGTCACCGCGGAAGGCGACGACGTACGTCCCCTTCCCGAGGTCGTGTACACCTGGGCTCCCGGCAGGCCCGGCGGCTGGAAGGCCGCCGCCTCCGCCCTCGGCGACTTCGACGTGGCCATCGTCCAGCACGAGTACGGCATCTACCCCGGCGCGGACGGCCGTGACGTCCTGCCGCTGTTACGCAGCCTCGCCGTGCCCCGCATCGTGGTCCTGCACACCGTCCTGACCGAGCCCACCGCGGCGCAGAGGGCGCTGCTCGAACAGATCGCGGACGCCGCCGACGCGATCGTGACCATGACCGGAACCGCCCGCGACCGGCTGCTGGCCGGCTATCACGTCGACGCCGGCAAGGTGTCCGTCATCCCGCACGGCGCGCCCGACCATACGCGAGTCCGGGCGCGGCGGCGCCTCCGGCCGCACCTGCTCACCTGGGGACTGCTCGGCCCCGGCAAGGGCATCGAGTGGGCGTTGCGGGCGCTCGCCCTCCTGACGGACCTCACGCCGCCCCCTACCTACACCGTCGCCGGGAAGACCCACCCCAAGGTGCTGGAACTCCAGGGGGAGGCCTACCGCGACGGCCTGTTCGAGATCAGTGAACGACTCGGCGTGTCCAGCGCCGTGCGATTCGACCCCCTCTACCGGGACGAGGTCTCACTGCGGCGGCTGGTCCGCTCGGCCGACATCGTCGTACTCCCCTACGACTCCCCTGAGCAGGTCACCTCCGGCGTGCTGATCGAGGCCGTGGCCGCCGGCGTGCCGGTCGTCGCCACCTCGTTCCCGCACGCCGTGGAACTGCTCTCCGGCGGGCCCGGGCTGCTCGTCCCGCATGGCGATCCCGTCGCGCTGGCCGCCGCCATCCGCCGCGTCATCACCGAGCCCGGCCTGGCCGGGGAACTCGCCGCCCGGACCCGCGCGCTGGTCCCGGCGCTGTTATGGCCCGCGGTCGCGGCCCGTTATGACGCCCTGGCCCGGTCCCTCCTCACCGAACGCCCGGTCGCCGTGGCAGCGGCGCTGCCATGAACGGCGCTCTACCCGGCTTCGGGCACCTGATCCGGCTGAGCGACGACACCGGCCTGTACGAACACGCCCGGCACGCCGTCGTACGCCGCAGGCACGGTTACTGCACCGACGACGTCGCGCGCGGGCTCGTCATCACCAGCCGGGAGCCGGCCCCGGCCCCCCGAGTGCAACGGCTGGGCGAGTGCTATCTGGCATTCCTCACACACGCCCAGGACAGGTCCGGCGGATTCCGCAACCGGCTCGGCTTCGATCGGCGCTGGACCGACCGGCCCGGCGTCGGCGATTGGTGGGGACGGGCGCTGTGGGGGCTGGGCACCGCGGCGGCCCGCGACTCCGCCCCCTGGATCCGGGCGGAGGCGCGGCTCGCCTTCGCCCTCGGCGCCGCCCAGCGGTCACCGCATCCGCGTTCCATGGCGTTCGCGGGACTCGGCGCCGCGGAGGTTCTGCGCGCCCATCCGGACGACAGCACGGCCGCCGCCCTGCTGAAGGACGCCGCCCGGGTGATCGGCGTTCCCTCGGAGGACCCCGACTGGCCATGGCCGCAGCCGTACCTGACCTATGCCAACGCCGTCCTGGCCGAGGTGCTCATCGCCGCCGGGCACCTGGGCGACGACCGGCAGTCGCTCACCAGCGGCCTGCGGATGCTCGCCTGGCTGTGCGATGTCCAGACGGGGGACGGCCGGCTCTCGGTCGTGCCCGTCGCCGGCTGGCAGCGGGGCGCGCCGCGCGCCCGCTACGACCAGCAGCCGATCGAGGTCGCCGCGCTCGCCGATGCCTGCGCCACCGCCGCGGCCGTCACCGGCGACGCTCTCTGGCAGGAGCGTGTGCGGCGGTCGGTGGCCTGGTTTCAGGGCGCGAACGACGCCGGCGCGTTGATGTGGGATACGGCGACGGGAGGCGGGTACGACGGGCTGACAGCGCATGGCCCCAACCTCAACCAGGGAGCGGAGTCGACCATCTCACTGATCTCCACCATGCAGCACGTCTCGTGGCAGTCGTGACCGGCCGGGACCTGGCGACACGGCTCGGCCCGACACTCGCTCCCGACGCGCGAAGAGTGATCATCAAGCTGTTCGTGCCCGGTGAGGACGCCGCTCTGACCCGTACGCGGGCGGCCGCCCTGATCGACCGCATCGGCCTCCTCGGCCCTGACGAGACCACCGGGATGCTCCAGGACACGCTGCGGCGATTCGCCGGGAGGCACCACGATCTCGAAGCCACCTTCGCCCACCACTATGACCTGGTCCGGCACCGGGTCCGGCGCCACGTCGACCTCCCGGCTCCGGCTCGGCTGCTCGTCGGCGCCTACTTCAGTCACGAGTACGCCGTGGAGGGCGCCGCGCTGTGCAATCCCTCCATGGTCCCTCACCCCGACCAGTCCGGCCTGGACCCCGGACAGCTCCGGGTGGCGATCAGCCTCCGGCAGATCGGCGAAGGCCACCTGTCCTCCATCGGCTTCGCCACGGCGCTGCTCGGGCCCGGCTCCGACCTCACCGTCGCCGACCGCTCGGGACCTCTGACCGTCGGACACCGGCTCGGCACCCACCACCGGCGCGACCTGTTCGCCGCCGGGCTCACCGACGAGGGCTGCGACAACGAGGTCTCCGCCACGGTGCTCGAATCGCTGCCCGAGCACTTCGACGACGACGACTTCGAACGCGCGCTCGCCCGTCTTCCCGCCGACCTGCTCACCCGCACCACCACGCACCGGACCCTCGAGAAACTGCGCCGCGCGACGCGCTCCGACTACGCCGTCACCTTCCCCGCCGACGTGCCCCTCCACCGGCGGGTTCTCTGGCCGGCCACGGCAGCCGAGAGCAACGGCATGGAGGACGCCCGGTTCGTATGGGGGCACAACGAAGACGGCCTGCCGTCGTACCGCGCCACCTACACCGCCTACGACGGGCGGCACATCCGCTCACACCTGCTCGCCAGCGACGACCTCCGCCGGTTCGAGATCACACCGCTGCACGGTCCCGCCGCCGCCAACAAGGGGATGGCGCTGTTCCCGCGTCCTGTGGGCAAGCGAGCTCTCGCGTTGTGCCGCTCCGACGGCGAGACCATCGGCCTGGCCGCCCTCGACGGGCACAGCAGGTGGCAACCGGTCGCGCCTCTCCGCATCCCCCGCCGAAGCTGGGAACTGACACAGGTCGGCAACTGCGGGTCCCCGATCGAGACCCGGTCCGGCTGGCTCGTGCTGACCCATGGTGTGGGTCCCATGCGCACGTACGCCATCGGTGCGCTGCTTCTCGACCTGCACCAGCCGCACCGCGTCATCGCCGAGCTCCCCCACCCGCTTCTCACCTTCGACGACACCGAACGCGAGGGTTACGTGCCCAACGTCGTCTACTCCTGCGGGGGCCTGCCGCACGCCGGCGCTCTGTGGCTGCCGTACGGGGCGAGCGACACCCGCGTCGGGTTCGCTCGCGTGCCACTCGGCACCCTCATCGAGGCGATGGAACGTCCGTGGGAAGGTCGATGACCCGGCCTTCGAAAAGCCCTGCCGGTCCAGCCTGGCGCTCCAGCTAACGGCGGTCAGCCGCTCCGAGGGGTAGACTCAAGGCACCGAGGACATTCCGTACGTTGGCATTCAGTTGGCGTCGCCCGCGGCGATACACCGCTTTGGACCCTTTCGAGGGTCTGGACAGGCCAGGCGATCATGACGCCGACGATTCTTTCGCATCTCAAGACGATGAGCGCCGTTGCCACCTCGATTCCCACGATCGACTCCATGGTCCGAGTCAGCCTCGACCCCGTCCTCCGACGGAGGAGCATGGTGGACGGGGCCTGGTGGCCCTACTCTCGTGACGCCGCCGCCGAACTTCCCGGCCTGATCTCCGCTGTCGACCAGCGACTCGGCCGCACCACGCTGCGCGTCGGCCTGCACCTCGACTCGTGGGACCACATCCCTCGCCGTGTCCCGGCACGAGGTCGCCGGGTAAGGGTCGGCTGGTTCCGCGTCGGCGATCCCCGCCTGGTCACCCTGATCCTCGCGGGCGCCGAGCCCATCACGCTGCTGGTCATCCCACCGGGCGCGCCGAACGGTTCCGCCGCGCTCGAACTCGCGGCCGGCGGCACGCCCGGCCTCCATCCGGCCGACATCCTCGACACCGCCCACCGTCCCGTGATGGCGGGCGCCGACACGCCGGACGAGAACGATCCGTCCGGCTGGGAGAACGAGGGCGGACACCTCGCGGGCCGTCCGGCCCCTCTCCGGACCTCGAAAACCTGACCACACACCGCCCGGCAGGCTGCCCATCCGCCGCCGACGCCCGGCGACCGGCCTCCGTGGCCGGCTCCGGGCACCTGGCCACCTCTCTTCTTCTCTCCGAACGGACACCATATGACCATCCTCGAAACCGCACCCGCCGGCAGAGCCGGCCCCTCGGGCCCGACCATCATCCGCCTGTCCGGCGAGATCGACCTCCTCACCGGCAAGGCGCTTCGCAGGCAGTTGCTGGACGCGCTCCGCTCCTGCGCGAACGTGCTGATCCTCGACCTGTCCGGGGTGTCCTTCTGCGACGCCTCCGGCCTGACCGTCCTGGTCGGCATCCAGCACCGCGCCAGGTCCATGGGAATCGTCCTCGCCCTGGCCGAGCCCCGCCCGTACATGTCCAGGCTGCTCCACATCACCGGCCTGAACCGCAGCTTCGCGATGGCGACCTGACCCGTCGGCGACCTGTGCCGCTTATGAGCGGATACGGCCGACGGCGATAATGCGGTCCTGAGGGGTGTCCGGAACGTCCCGGTGGCTCCGACGTCTCCCGTGACAGGTACCGCAGGGGTGCCGGTGGAGAGGAGAGACCGTGAAGTACATGATCTTGACCTACGGGTCGCAGCAGGACTATGACGGCATGGCCGGGAAGTCGACCGACCTGCCGGCCTGGACCGAGGAGGAGTTCGCGGCGATGGGCGCCTTCATGGAGGCGTTCAACAAGGAGCTCGAGGAGTCCGGCGAGCTGGTCGAGACGCGCGGGCTGGCCGCGCCGGTCCACACCCGGCGGCTGGGGTCGCAGGACGGCGCTCCGGTCGTGACCGACGGACCCTACGCCGAGACCCAGGAGGTCCTGGCCGGCTACTGGATCGTGGAGTGCGAGAGCTTCGACCGGGCGACCGAGATCGCCGCCCGGTTCGCCGAGTGCCCGGCTCCGGCCCACGCCCGCGCCACCGCCTACGCGGACGTGCGGCCGATCGTCGAGTCCAGGACCGACCTGGAGCTGTGATCGCTCCGGACCTCGAGGACCTGCTGCGCGACCAGGCGCCGCAGGTCCTCGGCGCGCTGGTGCGGCGTTACGGGCACTTCGACACCTCCGAGGACGCGGTGCAGGAGGCGCTGGTCGCGGCGAGCGTCCAGTGGCCGAAGGACGGCATCCCGGACAATCCGCGCGCATGGTTGATCACGGTCGCGTCGCGCAGGCTGACCGACCTGCTCCGCGCCGAGCAGGCCCGGCTCCGCCGCGAGGACACCGTCGCCCGATGGACGCTGCCCGGCGAGCGGCTGGCCCCCGCCGCCGACGGACCGGCGCCCGAGTCCGACGACACGCTCATCCTGCTGTTCATGTGCTGCCATCCGGCACTGTCACCGGCCTCGCAGATCGCGCTCACCCTGCGCGCGGTCGGCGGCCTGACCACCTCGGAGATCGCCCGGGCGTTCCTGGTGCCGGAGCCGACGATGGCACGGCGCGTCAGCCGGGCCAAGAAACGCGTCAAGGACAGCGGCATCCCGTTCCGCCTGCCCTCGGGCCCCGAACGCGCCGGGCGGCTCGGCGCGGTGCTGCACGTGCTCTACCTGATCTTCAACGAGGGCTACGCCAGCACGTCGGGCCCGAGCCTGCACCGGACCGAGCTGTCGGCCGAGGCGATCCGGCTGACCCGCGTCGTGCACCGGCTGCTGCCCGGCGACCCCGAGGTCGCGGGGCTGCTCGCGCTCATGCTGCTCACCGACGCCCGGCGGCCGGCGCGCACGGGGCCGGACGGCGAGCTGGTCCCGATGGCGGAGCAGGATCGCCGCCTCTGGAACGCCGACCACATCGCCGAGGGCGTGGCGCTCGTCACGGACGCGCTCCCCCGCGGTACTCCCGGCCCGTACCGGCTCCAGGCGGCGATCGCCGCGGTGCACGACGAGGCGCCGAGCGCCGAGGCGACTGACTGGCCGCAGATCATGGCGCTGTACGAGGTGTTGATGCGGATCGCCGGCAACCCCGTCGTCGCGCTGAACCACACCGTCGCGGTGGCCATGGTCCGCGGTCCCCGGGCCGGGCTCGACCGGCTGGCGGAGCTGGAGGCCGACGAGCGGATCGCCGAGGATCATCGGCTCCACGCGGTGCGCGCGCACCTGCTGGAGATGGCCGGGGATCACGCGAAGGCCCGCGAGTCCTACGAGGCGGCGGCAGGGCGCACGACCAACGTCCGGCAGCAGCGCTACCTCCGCGCCCGAGCCGCCCATCTCGCTCCAGATGCCGGCCCCTAGGGTGGAGATCTCCGGCTCCTCCTCTGGGAAGGCTCCTCATGCACATCGTCACGGCCGACCTGTACGACGAGCGCGGCGACGAGCTCGGCTCCTGCGACCTGCAACTGCGCCAGTACGGCGGGCGCCGCGCCTTCCACGGGACGATCACGACCGTGCGCTGCCATGAGGACAACGCCCTGCTCAAGGCCGTGCTGTCCGAGCCCGGCCGGGGCCGGGTCCTGGTCGTGGACGGCGGCGGCTCCCTGCGCGGCGCGCTGATCGGCGACGTCATCGCGGGCCTCGCGGTGACCGGCGGGTGGGCGGGGGTGGTCGTCAACGGCGCGGTCCGCGACGTCGCCGCCCTGCGGGAGCTGGACCTCGGCGTCAAGGCCCTCGGCTCCAACCCCCGCAAGGGCGGCAAGGAAGGCACCGGGGAGCGCGATGTCCCGGTGACCTTCGGCGGCGTCACGTTCAGCCCGGGCGCCGAGCTCTACAGCGACGACGACGGCATCCTCGTGACCCGCGAGTGACCCGCGAGAAGGCCGTGACCTGGGCGTGAGCGGGCCGGGTTGGCACCGCGGCTAACCGGCGGCGTCGACGAGGCCCTGGACGTCGATCTTCCGCATGCCGAGCATGGCCTGCATGGCCCGCTGCGCCTTGGCCGGGTCGGGGTTGCCCAGCAGCTCCTGGAGCCGGCGCGGGATGATCTGCCAGGACAGCCCGAACCTGTCCTTCAGCCAGCCGCACTGCCCCTCCTCGCCGCCGCCCTCGGTGAGCCTGGCCCACAGCTCGTCGACCTCCTCCTGCGAGGTGCAGTCGACGTAGAGCGAGACGGCCTCGGTGAAGGTGAACTGCGGGCCGCCGTTCAGCGCGATGAACCGCTGCCCCTCGAGCTCGAACGTCACGATCATGGCCGAGCCCTCCGGGCCCGGACCGCCCTGGCCGTAGCGCTGGACCTCGACGATCCGTGAGTTCTTGAAGATCGAGATGTAGAGGTTGGCCGCCTCTTCGGCCTGGTTGTCGAACCACAGATATGTGGTGATCTTCTGCATGATGATCCTCCGTGTTGGTGGAACAGCGGGTGTGAGCCCGTCCTTCATCAACGCGTCGAACACTCTCCGGCCGGATCGACACGGCGTATCGGATTTTTCTCAGCAGATTCTGGAAGCGGAGGCGGACGGGAATCGAACCCGCCGCGCCGAGCTGCTCGGCGCCACCGGTTTTGAAGACCGGGGGGGCCACCAGGCACCCGGACGCCTCCACGACCCAGCCTAGCGATCAAGGCTTGGCCACCGCGAATCCACGATCCCGCAGGCGCGGCGGGCCGGTCCCGGCCCCCTCTCCGGCTGCTTCGCGCTCACCCTCTGAGGAGGGTGTGGCGGCACGCGCCGGTCAGCGGGTCAAAAAGTCGCGGACCTCCGCCTCGTACGCCCGCGCCGCGAGTTCGCGCTCGCCGCCGCCCCAGCTCCGGCGGGCCAGCGCGACCATCCCGGACGGCTTGCCGAGCAGGCCGGTGGCCAGGCGGGTGGAGACCTCGGCCAGGTCGGCCGGCGGGACGACGACGGCCGCGCCGAGCCGGTCGAGCACCGGGGCGGCCACGCGTTCGGACGTCAGCAGGGCCCGCCTGGCCAGCGGGGGCGGCAGCAGCCGGCTCAGGACGGCGTAGCCGACCGTGACCCCGACGTCGAGTTCGGGCACCCGCAGCCAGGCGTCCTCGGCGAAGACCGCGATGTCGGCCGCGGCGGCGAGCAGCGCGCCGGCCCCGATCGCGGGCCCCTGGACGGCCACGACGACGGGCGCCGGGCAGCGCAGCACGGCGGCCAGCGCGCCGGCCCCCTCGGTGAGGCTCTCGCCGAGGCGGCCGGCCGCCGTGGCCCGTTCGTGCTCGTCGAGGTCCTGACCGGCGCAGAAGGCGCGGCCGGCGGCGTCGACCAGCAGGCACTCCTCCGGTCGCGCCGCCGCGCAGATCTCGCCCAGCCGCCGGTAGGTCGCGCAGTCGAGGGCGTTGACCGGTGGCCGGTCGAGGGTCGCTCTGATCAGCGCGCCCTCGCGCCGGACCCGCATCCCCCCGGCCATCAGTAGGACCGGGGCAGGGCCAGTCGCTTGTGCGCGATGTGGTTGAGCAGCATCTCGGTGCTCACCGGCGCGATGCGGAACAACCGGACCAGCCCGGACAGGGTGGCGAGGCCGTACTCGCGGGACATGCCGTTGCCGCCGAGGGTCTGCATGGCGCTGTCGAGCGCCATGGAGGCCGCCTCGGACGCGGACAGCTTCGCCATCGCGGCCTGGATGCCCCCTGGCTCGCCCCGGTCGAACGCCTGGGCGGCCGACGCCGTCAGCAGCCGGGCGCCGGCCAGGGCGGTCTCGGCCTTGGCCAGCGGGTGGGAGATGGCCTGATGGGCGCCGATGGGCACGTTCCAGACCGTGCGCTTGCGCGCGTAGTCGGCCGCGATGTCGATGGCGTACCTGGCGATGCCGTTCAGCAGGGCGGCGCTCACGATCCGCTCGGGGTTGAGCCCGGCGTACAGGACGGCCAGGCCGGCGTCGGGGCCGACCACGGCGCCCGCGCCCACCCGGACGTCGTCGAAGTAGACGGAGTACTGGCGTTCCGGGGAGACGATCTCGACCTCGATGGGGCTGGTCGTGATCCCCGGCGCGTCCGTCGGCACGAGGAAGGCCTTCAGCTCGGCGTCCTCGGCTCGCGCGACGACGAGGAGGGCGTCGGCGTTGTCCACGTGGGACACGTAGTACTTCTGGCCGGACAGCACCCACTCGTCGCCCTCGCGGCGGGCCTTGGTCCTGATGTTGTGGGTGTTGGACCCGGCGTCGGGCTCGGTGATGGCGAAGCCGAGCACCTTGGACCCGTCGGCCAGCCCGGGCAGCCATTCGGCGCGCTGCTCGTCGGAGCCGAACCTGCCGACGATGGTCGCGCACACGGCCGGGGAGAGGGCGAGCAGCATGATGGGCGAGCCGGCCTCGGCCACCGCCTCGGCCACGACGGCGAGCGCCTCGATGCCGGCGCCGCCTCCCCCGTGCTCCTCGGGGATGCCCACGCCGAGCGCGCCGATCCGGCCGAGGGACTGCCAGAGCTCCCGGGCGTTGTCACCGGCCTCGCTGGACCGGACGTAGTAGTCGTGTCCGTAGTCGCGGCAGCTCCGCAGGACACTCTCCCGTAGGTCGGCGAGCTCCTCGCCGTGGGTGTCGGGTGTGCGAAGCACGTTACGTCCCTCCTGGTGGGCGGTAGGCGCGAGGGGAGTCGTCTCCCTCGCGAACGGCGGCCGTGATCCGGGAGTGCGCGCACGGCACCTCACCCGTAAAAGCCTGACGTATTGCATCGTACTGGACGGGCGACAGTCGGTCGAGAGGCGTCCTACGCAGCTCGAAGCGCCCGGAGAGTGGGTCGTGGGAGCCGCCGAAACAGAAATTTAACGAACCGTCACACGCTGCCCAGACCTCCCCCAAACAGGGGTTTCTCCCATCCCCGGAAACCGCTGAGGCCCTGCCCCGCAGGCATGGCGGAGATCGCGCGACCGGAGACCACTTGACGTGAAGGGATCTTCGCGCGTATGTCAGGCCGATAACCGTCACAGCCAGGGGCTTGTCTTCACCGAAACCTATGCTGCAAGATCTGACGTATTCACATCCGGGTTTCGCGGGGCCGCGAGGTCGACGAGTCGACGACCCGGCGTTCATTGAGGAGACAGCATGAGAGCACCTATGCGTGGCCGCTCGGTCCTCGCGGTACTCGCCGTCGTGGCCCTTACGGCATCCGCCTGCGGCACGTCCGAGTCGAATAAGTCTGACGCATCCAGTGACGGTGCGGGCAGCACGTACACCATCGGAGTGCTCAACTCGACGACCGGCGAGCTCGGCGCGGTCGGCCAGCAGGAAGCCAAGGGCATGGACCTCGCCGTCGAGGAGATCAACGCGGCGGGCGGTGTCAACGGCCACCCGCTCAAGCTCGAGACCGTCGACGACCAGGGCTCGGTCAACCTGGCCACCGCCGGTTTCAAGAAGCTCGCCGCCTCCAGCAAGGTCCCCGTCGTGATCGGCCCCGGCATCTCGGCGACCGCCAAGGCGGTGGCCCCCCTCGCCGACCAGTACGACGTCACGCAGATCCTGCTCGTCGCCCAGCCCGCCGTCGCCAACGGCACCAAGAACGTCTTCGAGGTCCCCCTCCCCGGCACGGCCAACGCCGAGGCCGTGGTCAAGTACGCCGCGTCCAAGGGCGTCAAGAACGCCTCCATCATCTGGGCCAACAACCCGTACGGCCAGGCGGGCAACACCGACATCACCGCCGCCGCGAAGAGCGCCGGCATCTCGATCGTCAACTCCGAGGGCTTCGACCCGGCCAAGTTCGACTTCACCGCCCAGGCCGGCAAGGTCGCGAGCGCCAACCCCGAGGCCGTCTTCCTGTGGGGCGCCGGCGGCGCCGCCGACGCCCTGGTGCTCAAGGCCGTCCGCGCCTCCGGCTACAAGGGCAAGGTCATCGGCGACCTGACCTACTCCACCTCCACCATCCCGGAGGCCGCCGGTGAGGCCGCCGACACGGTCGTCTCCCTGACCGCCGTGAACTACGGCGCGCCCGAGGGCGAGACGAAGAGGCTGATCGACGCCTACAAGGCCAAGTACAACAACGAGACGCCCACGGTGCTGAGCGTGTACGCGTACGTCGCGGTCAAGCTGGCCGCCGCCGGCATCGAGAAGGCGGGCAAGTTCGAGGGCCCGGCGATCTCCGCGGCGATCCAGTCGCTCAACTACGAGAGCGTCGTCGGCAAGATGGAGTTCACCGACACCTACCGCGGCGGCCCCACCGCGGACGCGTTCAAGCCCGTCAGTTTCAAGAACGGGGAGTTCGCGGCTCCGGCCGAATGATCCGGTCCAGCAGAGACGCCGGTGACCGGGCCGCACGTGGCCCGGTCACCCTCCGCTTCGCAGGAAGGTGCCCGTGCACATCCTTGACCTTCTCGTGTCCGGCCTGACGCTGGGCTCCATCTACGCGCTCGTCGCCCTGGGCTTCCACCTCGTCTTCAAGATGACGGGGATCATCGACTTCGCCCAGGGTGACAAGGTCGTGATCGGCGGTCTGCTCGGCCTGACGCTCGTCCAGCAGGGACTGTCCACCGTGATGGTGGTCCTTCTGCTCGTCGTCGTGGCCGGGCTCCTGCTCGGCATCGCCTACGACGCGATCGTCATCCTGCCGACCCAGCGCAACGGGGCCCTGGCGGCCATGGCCGCCACCGTCGGCATGACCCTCGTCCTCGCCCACGGCCACCACCTCGTCTGGGGGCCGGACCCGAAGCCGTTCCCGCCGGTCTTCGAGGGCGGCATCGAGCTCGGTCCGCTGCGCGTGAGCTACCAGAGCATGGTGATCTGGGCCGTGGTCGTCGCCGTCGGCGTCGGGCTGGCCCTGCTGATGGGCCGCTCCCGCACCGGCCGCGGCATGGTCGCCGCCGCCACCGACCCGCTCGCGGCCACGGCCGTGGGCATCAACGTCTCCCGCATGCGCGCCCTGTCGTTCGCCCTCGCGTTCGGGCTGGCGGCGCTGGCGGGCGTGCTGGTCGCGCCGATCACCCTCGCGGGCGGCTCCATCGGCACGGCCCTCACGATCAAGGGCTTCACCGGCGCCGTGCTCGGCGGGCTCAACAGCACCAAGGGGGTGGTGCTCGGCGCGCTCCTGCTCGGCGTGGTCGAGAGCCAGCTCGCCGCCGTGCTGCCCAACGGCAACGTCGACCCGGTCGTGTTCATCGCCCTGGTCATCATTCTGCTATTGATGCCGAACGGCCTGTTCGGCCTGAGGAGGCAGCGACTTGCCTGACAAAGCATTCGCCGTCAGGGCGGGGCGGCATCTCGCTCCCACCCTGATCGCCGCGGTGATCCTCATCGGGTTCGTCTTCACCGACCCCGGCCCCAGCGGCCTGGCCCTGGGCGTGAACATCGCGGTCGCCGCGATCGCCTCGGTCGGGCTGACCCTGGCCATCGGCGGCGCGGGACAGTTCTCGCTGGGACAGGCCGGCTTCATGGCGATCGGCGGGTACGGCACGGCCTACCTGATGCTCGCCCACGAGGTGCAGTTCCTCTGGGCGCTGCTCGCGGCCGTCCTGCTGGCGCTGGTCATCGGCGCGCTGGTGGGCTACATCGCGCTGCGCCTGCACGGCAACTACCTCGCGATGGCCACCCTGGCGGTCAGCAGCGGCATCTACGCGCTGCTGGTGCTGCCCGGCGAGCTGGGCGGCGCCAACGGCTACGCGCCCATCCCGTTCCCGGAGATCTTCGGCCACAAGTTCATCGACCCCGTCGACCAGTACCTGCTCGTCGCGGTGACGCTGATCCTCGTGCTGCTCGTCTCCAACTGGCTCCTGGCCTCGCGAGGCGGCAAGGAGCTCGCCGCGATCCGCGACGACGAGGTGGCCGCCCGCGCCGTCGGCGTCAACATCACCGCCCGCAAGGTGCAGATCTTCGCGCTCTCGGCGGTCATCGGAGCCGTGGCCGGCGGCGTCAACGGCCCGCTGCAGACGGCCATCGACCCGTCGCTCTACTCACCGGCCGTGTCCATCCAGATGTTCGTCATGGTGATCCTCGGCGGACTGGGCAACATCTACGGCGCAGTGCTCGGCGCCGCGCTCGTCACCTGGCTGATCGCGGCCGTCCCCGGCAACGGCTCCTGGGCGCTGACCATCCTCGGCATGGTGGTCATCGCCTTCATGGCGCTCCTGCCCGACGGTCTGTCCGGGCTGCCCAAGCTGGCCAGGTCGCTGCTCGGCAGACTGCGCGGGCGCACTACGGAGGGCTCGATCACCGGAGGCTCGAAGTGAGGACACCAGGCACGGCTGAGGCGCGCGGCGTCACCCAGCGCTTCGGCGGGCTGACCGCCGTCTCCGACGTGAGCTTCTCCGTCGGCGCCGGCGAGATCCACGGGATCATCGGCCCCAACGGCGCGGGCAAGACGACCCTGCTGAACATCCTCAGCGGGCTGCAGCGCCCCACCCAGGGCTCGGTCGTCATCGGCGGCGACGACGTCACCCGCTGGCCCAGCCACAAGCTGGTGGCCAAGGCGAGGCTCGTCCGGACCTTCCAGACCGTACGCCTCTTCTCCAGCATGTCGGTGCACGAGAACCTGATGATCGCCGCCCGCATCGTCGCCGGGCCGGCCGAGGCCAGGACCCGCGTGGACGGGGCCCTCGACCGGCTGGCGCTGACCGCGCTGGCCGCCGAGCCCGCCACCGCCCTGTCCTACGGCCTGCAGCGGCGGGTCGAGCTGGCCCGCGTGATGGTGGCCGACCCGGCGGTGGTGCTGCTCGACGAGCCGGCCGCCGGCCTGAACCCGCAGGAGCGCCGCGAACTCGCCGACACCCTCCACGCGATGCGGGACTCCGGGGTCACCGTGGTGCTGGTCGAGCACCACATGGACCTCGTCCACGCGGTCTGCCAGCACTGCACGGTGCTCGACTTCGGCAAGGTGATCAGCCGGGGCACGCCCGACGAGGTCACCCGCGACCCGGCCGTCCTCGAGGCCTACCTCGGGGGCAAGCACCACCGGGCCAGCGAGGTCGACGCCGTCATCCCGGAGGACCTGGAAGGAATGTCTACAGCATGACCGCACCGGCACAGGACAGCGCCCTGCTCGAACTGCGGGGCATCGTCTACAAGTACGGCGCGATCAGCGCGCTGCGCGAGGTCGACCTGAGCGTGCGCAAGGGCGAGGCGGTCTGCGTCATCGGTCCCAACGGCGCCGGCAAGACGACGCTGGCCCGGGTCGCGGGCGGCCTGTACCGCCCGGCCAAGGGCAAGGTGCTGATCGGCGGCGAGCCCCTGCCCAGGAGCCCCCATGACGTAGTGGTCCAGGGCATCGGCAGCGTGCTGGAAGGCCGCCACCTGTTCGTCGAGCAGACGGTCACGACCAACCTGGAGCTGGGCTGCTACCGCAGCGGCCTGGACAAGGCGACCGTCGGGGAACGGCTGGAGAAGATCATGACGCTGTTCCCGGTGCTCAGGGAGCGGGCGCACCAGCGGACCTCGACCATGTCCGGCGGCGAGCAGCAGATGGTCGCGATCGGCCGGGCGCTGATGGCCGAGCCGCAGATCCTCATCCTGGACGAGCCGTCCATGGGGCTGGCGCCGAAGATCACCGGCGAGGTGTTCGACGCGCTCGCCTCCCTGCGTCAGGGTGGCCTGTCGATCCTGCTGATCGAGCAGAACGCGCCCCTGGCCTTCGAGCTGGCCGACCGCGGCTACCTCATGCGCCAGGGCGCGGTCGTGGTCGAGGGCAGCATCGACGAGCTGACCAACGACGACGTCGTCCGCTCGGCCTACCTGGGGGCGTGATGAGCTCCGGTACGGGGGCGCCGCTCTCCGGCGACCTGCTGCGCGACCTCGACGAACGGCTCTGCCGGCTCGGGCTGGGCGAGCTGGGCCTGCCGGGCGCCCTCTACCAGGGCGACCCGCCGTACGAGGCCACGCCGGTCCCCACGGGCGAACCGCACGACCGGACGGCGCCGTACGGGGCCGCGCAGGTCCCCACGGGCGAACCGCACGACCGGACGGCGCCGTACGGGGCCGCGCAGGTTACCACGGGCGAACCGGGCGGCCGGACGGCGCCGTACGGGACCACGCCGGTCCCCACGGGCGAACCGGGCGGCCGGACGGCGCCGTACGGGGCCGCGCCGGTTACCACGGGCGAACCGCACGACCGGACGGCGCCGTACCGGCGAGCGGGCGGTGAGGACGAGTCCGTGCTGGGCATGGGCGCGGCCCTGCGCGACGGGCGGCTGAGCCCGGCCGACCTGCTCGACCGGACGCTGGAGCGGATCGCCGGCTCCGACGGTGAGATCCGCGCCTGGGCGCGCGTCGACACCGACGGCGCACGCGCCGCGGCGGAACGCTTGATGGCAGAACGCTCGCTGTCGGGGCACGCGACGACAGGACACGCGGCGGCGGAGCGCGACCCGGCGGAGCCGGGCTGGGCCGGGCGGCCGCTGCACGGCATCCCGGTCGGTGTGAAGGACCTCATCGACGTGGCCGGCGTCCCGACGGGCGGCGGCTCCCGCCACCTGTCCGGGCCCGGCCGCGAACGGCTCCCGGCCGCCGACGCGGGCTGCGTGGCGCGGCTGCGCGCGGCCGGCGCGGTGATCGTCGGCAAGACCACCACGCACGAGTACGCCTTCGGGGGCACGACTCCCCCCACCCGCAACCCGCACGACACGGCCCGCATCCCGGGTGGCTCCTCGGGCGGCTCGGCCGCGGCCGTGGCGGCCGGGCACGTGCGGGTGGCGTTCGGCAGCGACACGGCGGGCTCGGTGCGGATCCCGTCCTCCTACTGCGGGACGGTCGGGCTGGTCCCGTCACCGGGGCGGCTGCCCGGCGACGGCGTGCTGCCGCTGGCCTGGTCGCTGGACCGGGTGGGCCTGATCACCGCCTCGGTGGAGGACCTCGCCCTGTCGGCGTACGCCCTCGGGATCAGCCCGCTGATCGACCTCGACGGGCCCGCCACGTTCGAGGGGGTGCGGGTCGGCGTCCCCGCCGGCGCCCTGGACGAGCCCATCGACCCGGAGGTCGGGGAGGCGGTCGAGAGCGCCTTCGCCGCGGTCCGCGCGCTGGGCGGCGAGATCGTCGAGGTGGAGATCCCGCACGGCTGGGCCGCCGTCGCCGCCGGGATGACGATCATCCTGGCGGAGTGCCTCGACTACCACCGCGAGCGCCGCCGCGACGGTGGCGACGAGCTGTTCGGCGCCGACGTGCGGGCCATGCTCGACCTGGCCGAGCGGGTCCCCGCCGGAGCGTACGTGCGGGCCCAGCGGCTGCGGCACGCGCTGCGCGCGGAGGCGCTCGCCGCGCTGTCGGGCGTCGACGTGCTCGCGATGCCGACGATGCCGTGCGTCGCGCCCCGGATCGACGCCGTGGGCGAGGGCACGCTGCCGGTGGGCGGCGCCCAGGTGAGCATCGCCGAGGCGCACCTGCGTTACAACGTCCTGGCGAACCTGGCCGCGCTCCCCTGCGCGACCCAGCCGGTCGGCGTGGGCTCTGCCGCGCTGCCGGTCGGCCTGCAGTGGGTGGCCGCGCCGGGCGACGACGAAAGGCTGATCACCTCCATGAACTCCCTCGCCCGCCATGGCCGCTGACACCAACCGGGTCATCGACTCGCTCCGGCTCGACGACACCTTCCTCGACGAGGAGCACCGGGCCCTCCGCGGCGTCCTGCGGCGGTTCGTGACCGAACGGATCGTCCCCCGCGCCGATGACTGGGAGGCGGGGCTGCGGGTGCCCGGCGAGGTGTTCCGGGAGCTGGGCGGGCTGGGCCTGCTCGGCCTGTCGTTCCCCGAGGAGTGCGGCGGGGGCGGCGCGGGCACGCGCGGCGCGGTCGTGTTCAACGAGGAGCTCGGGCGCTCGACGTACGGGGGCGTGGCCACCTCGATCACGGTGCACACCGACTTCTCCGCGCTGCACCTGGCGCGGGCGGGCGACGACGGGCAGCGCCGGAGGTTCCTGCCGGACATCCTGGCCGGGCGCAGCGTCTGCGCGCTCGCCGTGACCGAGCCGGACGTGAGCTCCGACCTCACCCGCCTCGCGACGCGCGCCCGCAGGGACGGCGACCACTACGTGCTGGACGGCCGCAAGACGTTCATCTCCAACGCCAACATCGCCGATGTGTTCTTCGTCGTCGCCCGCACCGGGGAGCCCGGCTCGGGACGGCACGGCCTGTCGCTGTTCGTCGTGGAACGCGGCACGCCCGGCCTGTCCAACGGGCGGACGTTCACCAAGAGCGGCTGGCACAGCGCCGACACCGGGGAGCTGGTGTTCGACGGGTGCCGGGTCCCGGCGCGCAACCGGCTGGGCGAGGAGGGCTCGGGGTTCCGGTGGATGATGCGCGGGCTCGACCACGAGCGGATCGGCCTGTCGGCCCAGGCGGTCGGCCTGGGCGAGGCGGCCCTGGCGCGGACGGTCGGCTGGCTGCGTGAGCGGCCGGCGTACGGCAGGACGCTGTGGGACCTGCAGGCGCTCCGGCACGAGCTGGCGCGTTTCACCGCGCGGCTGTCGGCCGCCAAGACCATGCTCTACCACGCGGCGGCCAGGGCGGACGCCGGTGAGGACCCCCGGACGCACGCCGCGATGCTGAAGGCGTCGATCCCGGAGCTCGTCAACGAGCTGGTCTACAAATGCGTCCAGTTCAGCGGCGGCTCCGGTTTCGTCACCGGCTCGGAGGTGGAGCGGATCGCGCGTGACGCCCGGTTCCTCGCCATCGGCGGCGGCTCGACGGAGGTCATGCTCGACGAGATCGCGCGGCTGATGTGACCCGGCCGCCGGAGGTGGCCGGGTCAGCGCTGCCGGAAGGAGAAGTGCGCGCCGTAGCGGGAGCGCAGGCCGAGCCGGGGCCCCTCGGCGGTCGCGACGATCCCGGTGGACTCGCCGTGGGAGCCGCCGGCCAGCCGTCCGGCCAGCTCGGCGAGGTCGTCCATGGCGCATTCGGCGACCACCCTGGGCGCGCCGGTCATCGGGCGCGGCTCGCGGCGGGGCAGGTGCCGGATGAACTCCAGCCGGGCGTTGCGCGACCTCGGGCCGCGCGTCAGGACGGCGTCGAAGCCCTCGCCGGGGTCGAGCGTGAGCAGCCGCTCCAGCGCCTCGCCCTCGAACCGGCCCGAGAAGTAGATGCGGCCGCCGAGGACCTCTTCGGCGAACGCCCGCGCCGCGGGCAGGTCGTCGGTGGCGAACACCACGGCGTTGACCTCGCTCACGTCCACCTCGGGCCGCTCGCCGAGCACGCAGCGCGTGCGGCCCTCGCGGTAGCCGACGAACGCGTGCAGCAGGCCCGAGGAGGTCTGGTCGAGCATCCGCTCCCTGACCGGGTGCTCGGTGCCGGGCAGCAGGTAGTCGACCGGGTCGCTGACGAACCGCCAGCCCTCCGCCTCGATCGCGGCCTCGGTCTCGCCGGGCCGGCGCAGGTAGAAGTCCAGCGCGTACGGCCCGGGGCGGTCGGGGATCCCCGCGGGGCCGGGCGACGGCAGGCCGGGCACGCCGACGAGCCTGATCCACCCGCCCTGGCTGCCGGGCTTGCCGAGCAGCAGCGAGCTCTCGGGCGGCAGCGGCAGGTCCCAGATCCGCGCCCACGGCTCGGGCTCCCGTACGGGCCCGGCCTCGATGACCTCGAAGCCCATCGCGTCGACGTACAGCCGCCGTAGCGGGCCGGTGTCGGCCACCGGCAGGACCACGACGTCGATACCGTCGAACATCAGGCTGACTCCTCATCGGTCCGGTGCCGCCGCGCGGGCGGCAGCACAGCTCGGCGCAGATAAGTCTGATGTATTGCTTCATGGCCTGTCAAGCTGGGCCGGCCGCTCGCGCCCTCATCACGGCGCACGCCGGGGGGCGGGCCGCCCACCTTCACGGACTCCCTTCTTCACCAGGACCTCCCATGCCAAACCAACTTTCATCCGACTTTTATCAACCCGTTTCCCGGCAGAACGGACGTGCGGACGAGGGCGCGTTCGCCCGCCGCCCGGCGCCTGGACGCGTCCATCCATCACCGGACCATGCACTCATCGGCGGGGAAGGCTCGCCGGCACACGTGGGGGCGCGCCCGTGTCAACGGATCGACGGAACGGCTCCCGGGTAGGTCTGATGTTTACTTTCCGGCCTTTCCGCGTATCCTTTACGGCGCGTTTGACGGCGATGGCGGCTCACGGTTCGTGGCGGCTGTGGAACAATGACCCACGACCCTGGAGCTGCTGGGCAAGGCTGCGTATTCTTGATGTCAGACCTATGTGATCGGCCACCTGACAGAGGCACGGACGGCACAGCGGCCCACGGGTCGCAAAGCAGCGGGGCAATACGGGGAATACGCGGAAGAACCGGCTTTTGAACAGGTCACTAACACGACTTCTCCGCATTAATCACGATTCACGAAGGCGAGACCATGGGGCAGGGCAACACGTCCAGTGCGAAGGAGAGCAACGCCGAGCGCGTGACCTCTCCCCCGACGTCTAACACACTGCCGGTGAGCCGGCTGCGCCCGGCATACCAGCAGGTCGCCGACCAGCTTCGGGAGCTGATCCTCAACGGCTCGCTGGCCTCGGGTGACCGGTTGCCGCCCGAAGGCGACCTGGGCGGCAACTTCGGGGTGAGCCGGAGCACGGTCCGCGAGGCGCTGCGCGTGCTCGCCTCCCAGGGGCTGGTCAAGACGGTCCGGGGCACCACCGGCGGCACCTTCGTCTCGCGGATCGAGCCCGACCAGATCAGCGACTACCTCGAGACCAGCATCGGGTTGATGTCCGGTTCCTCCGCCCTGCGGCTGGCCGACATCCTCGAGGGACGCGAGCTGCTGGAGGTCCCCGCCACCGCCCTGGCGGCCGAGCGGCGCGAGCAGCGGCACATCGACGCGCTGCGGGCCGCGGTGGAGCGCGAGAAGCACAGCCGCGGCCGCAGCGTGAAGTTCCACGAGCACCGGCACTTCCACGGCATCATCATCGAGGCCAGTGGCAACGGCCTGCTCTCGATGATGACCGAGCCGGTGTTCCGGGTGCTGCAGTCCCGCTTCCTCAGCCCGGAGGCCCCGCCCGAGTTCTGGGCCCGGGTCGACCGGGAGCACGAGGCGATCATCGATCGCATCGAGGCCGGCGACGGAGAGGGCGCCAGCGCGGCCATGCAGAGCCACCTGCGCCACATCCGCGACGCCTACCACGAAGGCTGACACCGGCCGGGCCGACCTCGACGAGTTGGGGAGCGAACGAGACGTGAAGACGACACCGCGAGCCCGGACGTCCGCCGCGGGCGACGGCTCACGCGCGGGAGTCCTGCCGGTCAGCCGCATCCGTCCCGCCTACCAGCAGATGGCCGAGCAGCTGCGCGACCTGGTGATCGGCGGCGGTCTGGCCCCCGGCGACCGCCTGCCCGCCGAGGGCGAGCTGGCCGGCATGTTCGGGGTCAGCCGGAGCACCGCGCGTGAGGCCCTCGGGCTGCTCGCCACGCGTGGCCTGATCACCATGGGTCCCGGCGGCAGCTTCGTCAACCAGATGGAGCCGTCGCAGGTGAGCGACTACCTGGAGACGAGCCTCGGGCTCATGTCGGGCCCCGACGGCATCTCGATGGCCGCCATGCTGGAGGCGCGCGAGATCCTGGAGATCCCGGCGGCCCGGCTGGCGGCCGGCCGCCGCGACGAGCACCACCTGGCGCTCCTGCGCGCCGCGCTGGAGCGCGGGGCGCACAGCCACGGCCGTGAGGCCAAGTTCAAGGAGCACCAGCACTTCCACAAGCTCATCGTCGCCGCCGCGGGCAACGACCTCCTGAACGTGATGACCGAGCCCGTGTTCAAGGTGCTCGAGACCCGGTTCGTGCGGCCGGACATCCCCGGGAGCTTCTGGCCCGAGGTCGACGGCGAGCACGTGGAGATCCTGCGCCACATCGAGCGGGGCGAGGGCGATCTGGCGGCCGACGCCATGCGCCGGCATCTGGGCGCCCTGCGCGGCGTCTACCATGACACCGACTGAGCGGGCCGGCGTCCACGGCGTTCAGCTCCAGGACGGCGCGCGGTTCTCCCGCCACGCCCGATACCCCTCCTGGGCGTCGGAGTCCGCGGGGGTGACGTAGGCGACGAACTCCTCGATCTCGGGCCCCAGCGCCTCCTCGACGCCCAGTCCCTCGGCCGCGGCGAGCTGCCGCTTCAGCGCGGCCAGACAGGCGCGCGACTTGCCGGCGAACTGGGCCGCGAGCTCGTCGGCGGCCTCGCCGAGCTGGTCGTCCGGCACCATCCGGAGCGCGATCCCGAGCTCCACCGCCTCGGCGGCCGGGATCCATCGCCCGGTCAGGAAGATCTCTCTGGCCCGCTGCCTGCCGACGATCCTGGGCAGCCGGGAGGTCGAGCCGCCCGCGGGGATCACGCCGAAGGTGGTGTGGGCGTCGGCGATCCGCGCCGAGCCGGCGACCAGCACGAGGTCGCAGGCCAGGATCAGCTCGAACCCGCCGGCCCGGGCCAGCCCGTTGACCGCCGCGATCACCGGCATCGGCAGGCGTTCGAGCCGCAGGGTGAGCGCGGCCAGCCTCCTGATGACGCCTTCCCAGACGGCGGCGTCGGCGAAGGCCCGGTCGAGCAGCGCCCGGTCGAGTCCCACGGTGAACGCCCTGCCGGTGCCGCCGATGATCAGGGCGCGCACCTCGGGGTCGGCCTCGACGGCGTCGAGCGCCGACTCCAGGTCGTCGAGCACCTGCTCGGTCAGGCTGTTGAGCGACTCGGGGCGGGTGAACGTGATGCGCCCGACCCGGCCGGCCACCTCCAGCGTCATGGTCTCGTACGTTCCCACGCGCCCAGCCCCTTCCACTGCTGCCCGACTCTGCGCCTGAATATCTCTGACGTATCCTCGGCCGAGTATCGGGGATGGACGGCATACGGCGCAACATCGCCCCCCGAACAGCCGGACGACGTGACATTCACGCTCCGGTCAGATAAAAATCTGACATATCGAGGACTTCTGTCCGGACCATGATCGGCGAGGTGATGCCATGAACGAGCTCAGCGTCCCCCCGCGGCCGCCGGACCCGGCCGTGCTCGACGAGATCCAGAGGCGCGTGCTGTGGCTGGCCACGCGCATCGTGGACGCCGCCAACCGCGAGCGCGACACCGGCGACGGCGTGAAGGTCGGCGGCCACCAGGCGTCGAGCGCGTCGCTCGTCACCGCGATGACCGCGCTCTGGTTCGCCCACCTCGGCGCCGAGGACCGGGTCGCCGTCAAGCCGCACGCCTCTCCCGTCTTCCACGCCATCCAGTACCTGCTGGGCAACCTGGACCGCTCGTACCTGACCCGGCTGCGGGCCCGCGGCGGCCTGCAGTCCTACCCCAGCCGCACCAAGGACCCCGACGGGGTCGACTTCTCGACCGGCTCGGTCGGCCTCGGCGCCGCCGCCCCGCTGTTCGCCGCGGTCACCCGCAGGTACGTCGACGCCCACTTCGGCGAGCGGCCCGCCTCCCGGTTCGTGGCCCTGATCGGGGACGCCGAGCTGGACGAGGGCAACATCTGGGAGGCCGTGGCCGATCCGTCCACGGCCGGGCTGGGCAACGTCATGTGGCTGGTGGACTTCAACCGCCAGTCCCTGGACCGCGTGGTGCCCGGCATCCGCATCGACCAGTGGCGCGGGCAGTTCGAGGCCGCCGGCTGGCACGTGGTGGAGGTCAAGTACGGGCACCGGCTGCGCGAGGTCTGCGCCCGGCCGGGCGGCGGCCATCTGCGGGCCTGGATCGACGCGATGCCGAACGAGCAGTACCAGTCGCTGTTCGGCCTCGACGGCCCGGCCCTGCGCGACCGGTTCCTGGACGGGGCGCCCCCCGAGGCCGGCGCGTTCGCCGCCGGCTTCACCGACGAGGAGCTGGCGCCGCTCGTCACCGACCTGGGCGGCCACGACCTCGCGGCCATGCTGGAGGCGTTCGCCGAGTGCGACGCCGTGCGCGACCGGCCGAGCGTGGTCTTCGCCTACACGGTCAAGGGCTGGGGCCTGCCGATGGCGGGCGCCCCCCGCAACCACTCGGCCCTGCTGTCCGGCGAGCAGATCGACGACCTGCGGGCGCGTACCGGCCTGGACCTCGCCACCGAATGGGACCGGCTCGACCCCGGCTCCCCCGCCGGCGCGTGGGTCGGCAGGCGGCGCGCGGAGCTGACCCGGGCGCCGCGCCGGCCGGCCGCGCCGGTCAAGGTGCCCGTGGCCACCGGCGCACGGGCGACGCGGCCGGTCTCCACCCAGGAGGTGTTCGGCCGGGTGCTGACGGACCTCGCCCGCGACGAGGCCGTCCTGCCGCGGCTGGTCACGACCGCTCCGGACGTCGCCACCTCGACGAACCTGGCCGGCTTCATCAACAAGACCGGCGTGTTCTCGCCGGCGCGGCGCCGGGCGTGGAGCGAGGACCGGGTGCTGCGCTGGTCGGAGAACCCGGCGGGCCAGCACATCGAACTGGGCATCTCGGAGATGAACCTCTTCCTGCTGCTCGGGCAGCTCGGACTGTCGTGGGACCTGTCGGGCCAGCCCCTGCTGCCCGTGGGCACGGTCTACGACCCGTTCGTGCTGCGCGGCCTCGACGCCTTCATCCACGGCGTCTACTCGGGGGCCCGGTTCGTCGTGGCGGGCACCCCCTCGGGCGTGACGCTGGCCCCCGAGGGCGGCGCCCACCAGTCGACCATCACCGCCTCGGTCGGGATGGAGCTGCCCGGCGTCACGTTCGTCGAGCCGGCCTACGCGACTGCGCTGGACTGGCTGCTCTGCGACGCGCTGGGGCGCATCGCCGCCGACCCCGGCGGGCGGAGCGGCGAGGACGACGGCGGCGACGGCGACGGCGACGGCGACGGCGACGGCGACGGCGGTGAGGGCGCCTACTACTTCCGGCTGAGCACCCGGCCCGTCGACCAGGCTCCCTTCGAGGCCGCCCGGTCGCGGCTGGGCGACGAGGCCGTCCGGCGGCAGGTGCTCGCGGGCGCGTACCAGATCAAGGACGCTCACCACGACCATCCCGAGCTGCGTGACGGCGGCGCGCCCGTGGTGCACCTGGCGGCCTCGGGGGCGGTGCTGCCCGAGGCGCTGGAGGCGGCGGCGGAGCTCGCCGACGAGGGGATCGCCGCCCATGTGGTCGACGTCACCTCGGCCGGCCGGCTCTACCGGGCGTGGCGGGGCACGCTGCGGCACGGCGTGCGGACCGCCACGACGCGGCCCGCGCCCGGCGCGCTGCGCGCGGCCTTCCCGGCGCGGGCTCCGGTGGTGACGGTGCACGACGCGGCCTCGCACGCGATGTCGTGGCTCGGCACGGCCCTCGGCGTGCCCGGCGTCCCGCTCGGAGTCGACGAGTTCGGCCAGTCGGGGACCGTGCGGGACCTGTACGAGCTGCATGACCTGCTACCGGGCAGCATCGTCAACGCCGCCCTGGCCGCCCTCGACCTTTATTCCTCAGATGTATAAGCTACCGGTGAGCCCAAGACCCTGGGGCAGAACGAAGTGAAGTGCCGATACAGCACAGGCCAGGTCACTCCCATGCTTGGACAGAGCCGACTGGCATGCTCTACACTCGATATGTCTGACTTTAACCTTTCATGGTGCGAAGCGAAGGGAAGCCGATGACGGCCAAGGATGGGTGGAAAGGACGATTCTTCGAGGACTTCGAGGTGGGTGACGTCTACCGGCATCCGCTCGGCCGCACCGTCACGGAGACCGACAACACCTGGTTCACGTTGCTGACGATGAACACGAACCAGATGCACTTCAACAGCGAGTACGCCGCGCGCTCCGAGTTCGGCAGGCCGCTGGTCGTCTCCACGCTGACCGTGGCCATCGCGGTGGGGCAGAGTGTCACCGACACCACCCAGAACGCGTTCGCCAACCTGGGCTGGGACGACATCAAGATGACCCACCCGGTCTTCGCCGGCGACACCCTCTACAGCGAGTCGCTGGTCCTGGAGAAGCGCGAGTCCAAGAGCCGCCCGCACGCCGGCATCGTCTCCATCCGCACCCGCACCCTCAACCAGGACGGCGACGAGGTGTGCTCCTTCAAGCGCACCTTCTACGTCTACAAGCGGGGCGCCGAGCAGCTGGAGAACATCTTCCCCACGGCCAAGAAGCCCTTCACGCCCGAGGACGGCTCGTGAGGATCACCTTCGCCCCGTGGGGCGAGACCCTGCCGGAGCTCATGGACGCGGCGCGGCGCGCGGAGGCCGCGGGCGCCGAGGTCATCTGGGTTCCCGAGCTGCACCGCAGCGCCACCGTGGCCGCGGCCGCGCTGGCCACGGCCACCAGCCGGGCCCGGATCGGCACCGCCATCGCGCTCGCCTTCACCCGCAGCCCCATGATCACCGCGCTGGAGGCGCTGGACGTCGACGAGCTGTCCGGCGGGCGCTTCGTGCTCGGCCTCGGCACCGGCGTGCAGCGGCTGAACGAGGACTGGCACAACGCCCGCTTCGGCAAGCCGGTCGGCCACATGCGGGAGACCGTGCGCAACATCCGCCACTTCTGGGAGAAGTGCACCACCGGGGAGCAGATCGACCTGCCAGGCGAGTACGAACCGATGCGGATCCGCGGCTACGAGCGGCCCTTCGGCGTCCACCGCACGGACATCCCGATCTACCTGGCCGCCATGGGCCCCGCGATGACCCGGCTGACCGGCGCCATCGGCGACGGCTGGATCAGCCACGAGCTCTGCTCGCCGCGCTACCTGAGCGAGCGGATCCTGCCCGAGCTGGAGACCGGGATCGCCGGCGTGCCGGGCAGGAAACGGGAGGACGTCGACGTCGTCGTCTCCGCCTGCTGCTCGGTCTCGAAGGACCGGAGCACGGCCGTCCGCCGCGTGACGGGCCTGGTCGGGTTCTACGCCAGCGTCCGCACCTATGCCGACTTCTTCGCCTTCCACGGGCTGGCCGACCAGCAGCAGGCCGTCGTCGACGCGTTCCGCCAGGGCAAGGGGGCCGAATACCTCGCTGGCTCCGTCTCCACCGACATGGTCGACGCGCTCACCATGGCGGGCGACCGCGACCAGGTGGCCGAGCGCATCGCCGCGTACGAGGGCAAGGCCGACTCGGTCAAGCTCAGCCCGCCCACCCACGGCCTCACCACCGCCGAGACGCGCGCGGCGCAGGACGAGCTCCTGTCACTCATGGCAGACCTCACAGGGAGCGCTTCATGAAGCCACTGGAAGACGTTCGCATCATCGCCGTCGAGCAGTACGGCGCCGGGCCGTTCGGCAGCGTCCACCTGGCGGACCTGGGCGCCGAGGTGATCAAGATCGAGGACCCGCGGGCGGGCGGCGACGTCGGGCGTTACGTTCCCCCCTACGGCGAGGAGGAGGACTCCCTCTTCTTCGAGACCTTCAACCGCAACAAGCGCAGCCTGTCGCTCGACCTGTCGACGCCGGCCGGCCGCAGGGTCTTCGAGGACCTGGTGAAGGTGTCGGACGTGGTCTACTCCAACCTGCGCGGCGACGTGCCCAAGAAGATCGGCATCACCTACGACGATCTCAAGCACCTCAACCCGGCCATCGTCTGCTGCTCGCTCACCGGGTTCGGCATGACCGGCCCGAGGAGCAAGGAGCCGGGCTACGACTACATCCTCCAGGGCCTGGCCGGCTGGATGGACCTCACCGGGGAGCCCGACGGGCCGCCCACCAAGTCGGGGCTGTCCCTGGTCGACTACTCCGGCGGGTTCGTCGCCGCGATCGCGCTGCTGGCCGGGCTGCACGCGGCCCGCCGCGACGGCGTCGGCATGGACTGCGACGTCAGCCTGTACGACACGGCCCTCGGGCTGCTGACCTATCCGGCGACCTGGCACCTGAACGCCGGATTCACCCCGGTGCGCACCCGTCACTCGGCGCACCCCTCGCTGGTGCCGTTCCAGGCGTTCGAGGCGAGCGACGGCTGGCTGGTGGTCGGCTGCGCGAAGGAGAAGTTCTGGGCGCGGCTCGCCAAGGTCGTGGGCCACCCCGAGTGGGCCGAGCCCGGCTCCCGGTTCGGCACGTTCGCCGACCGGCAGCGCAACAGCGCCGAGCTGCTCCCGCTGCTGGAGGAGATCTTCGGACGGCGCACCGTGACCGAGTGGCTGGAGGTGCTCTACGCGGCCGCCATCCCCTGCGGCCCGATCAACGACGTGGCCCAGGCGATGGAGGAGGAGCACACCAAGGCGCGCGGCCTGCGGGTGACGACCGAGCACCCGCGCTTCGGCACGGTCGAGCAGATCGCCTCCCCCGTGCGGGTCGGCGACCAGCCGGCGTCCTACCGCCGGGCGCCGCTCCGCAACGAGGACTTCGAGCTGGTGGTGCGTGACATCGCCGGCTACGACGAGGCGACGGTCGGGGAGCTGACGGCTCAGGGCGCGTTCGGCGACCCGGAGAAGGTGCCCGGCCTCCAGGCGGAAGCGTCCGCGCGATGATCGCACGGGAGCTGGCGGCGTGGGGTCTCGGCGTCACCGAGATCCCCGAGCCGGTGCGCCAGGCCGCCGTCCGGCATCTGCTCGACGGGTTCGGCACCGCGCTGGGCGCCTACCGCACAGGGGCCGCGGCGCCCGCGATCGAGGTGGCTCGCGGCCTCGGCGGCCCGCCCGAGGCCGCGGTGCTGGGCACCGGCGAGCTGCTCTCGGCGCCCGCCGCCGCCCTGGCCAACGGCACGCTCGTGCACGCCCTCGACTTCGACGACACGCACGCGGGCGGGCTGGTGCACGCCACCGCCGTCGTGCTGCCGGCGGCGTTCGCCGTGGGCCAGCAGGTCGGCGCGACGGGCCGGGAGGTGCTCGACGCCGCGGTGGTGGGCTACGAGACCGTCTGCCGGGTGGCCGCCGCCGCCCCGCACGGCTTCCACGCCCGCGGCCTGCACGCCACCATGGTCGCCGGCGTCTTCTCCTCCGCCCTGATCACCGCGCGGCTGCTCGGCCTCGGCGCCGGCCAGGCGGTCGACGCGCTGGGCATCGCGGGCAGCCAGGCGGGCGGCCTGCTGGCCTTCCTCGGCACCGGGGCCTCGACCAAGCAGCTGCATCCGGGGTTCGCCTCGCAGTCCGGCATCATCGCCGCCCGCCTGGCCGCGGCCGGCGCGACCGGGCCCGAGACGGTCCTCGACGGCCCGCACGGCGTGTTCGACGCGCTCTCGGCGGCCCCGGCCGACCTGCCGTCGATCGTCGCCGGGCTCGGCGAGCGCTGGGAGACCACCCGGATCGGGATCAAGCCGTACGCCGCCTGCCAGCTCTCGCACGCGACCGTCGGCGCGACGCTGGACGCGATGGCGCGCGAGGCGTTCGGCCCGGACGACGTCGCCGAGATCCGCGCCCAGGTCCACCCCGACTCGGCCTCGGTGGTCTGCGACACCTCCCGAGACCTCACCCGCCCGGCGAGCCCGTACGCCGCCAAGTTCTCGCTCCCGTGGAGCGTGGCGGCGCTGGTCACCGACGGCGGGCTGAGCCTCGGCACCTTCGAGGCCGGCTCGATCGCCCGGCCCGAGGTGCGCGAGCTGGCCGCCCGGGTCCACTGGGAGGTCACCGGATTCCCCGGTGTCGTCGCCGCCGACGCCCCCGGCCGTGTCACCGTCACGCTCAGGGACGGCCGCGAGCTGACCGGGGCCGTGCGGCGCAGCGAGGGCGGCGGCGGCAACCCGCTCAGCCGCGCCTCGCTGATCGCCAAGTTCGAGGGCAACGCGGGCGGCCCGGCGGCCGAGCTGGTCGACGCGATCGAGGCGCTCGGCGAGCAGCCGGACGCCGCCGCGGTCATGCGGGCCGCGGAGAGGTTCATCCACAGCAGGCAGGAGTTCCGATGACGTTGCGAGCGATCAAACCCGCCGAGTTCCCCTGGTTCCCGTACGAGGGGTTCACCTTCTGCCTCGGCCTGACCGAGGACGGCGTGGCCTGGTCCTCGGGCCACACGGCCGCCGCGCACGACAAGGCCGTCGGGAAGATGACCGTCTCGGGCACCATGCGGGAGCAGGCGCGCATCGCCTACCGCAAGGTGCTGACCATCATCGAGGCCGCCGGGCTGGGCCCGGACGACGTCGTGCACGTGACGGAGAACGTCACGGTCGCCGGCCTGGCCGACTATGCGGCGGCCGCGGCCGTGCGCGAGGAGGTCTTCGGCGCCCACCGGCCCACCGTCACGACGGTCGTCGTCGAGCGCCTGGTGCGCTCGGCCGCCCTGCTGGAGATCGAGCTGCACGCCGTCCCCGGCGGCGGGGCGGAGCTGCTGGCGGCCAGCGAGCCGCGCGAGGCCGGCACGTGGGTGTCCTCGCCGGTGCGCGAGGGCCACGACGGCACGGTGCACCTGCCGACCATGGTGCCGATCGACGAGTCGGGCGACGTGGTCAGCCCCGGCGACTTCGCCGGCCAGTACGCCTACTGCCTCGACCGGGCCGACGCGCTGCTGCGCGAGGCCGGGCTGTCGCTCGACAACGCGGTGACCACCTACGACTACTCGACCCCGGCGACGCGCGAGGTCTACCGCAGGAGCCACCGGGTCCGCAAGGAGCGGCTCGGCGGCGCCGGCGTCTACCCGGGGGCCGGCGGCATCCTGGTGAGCCGCCTGCACCACCCCGAGGCGCTGGTCGCGATCGACGTGACCGCCTCGCGGCACCCGCTGGAGCTGGTGAACCCGGGCTGGTCCCGCTACGACACGCTGACTTACGCCCCCGGCGTCCGTGCCGGGCGGACCCTGTTCATGTCGGGGTTCGCGGCGCTCGACATGGAGACCCAGGAGGCGCTGCACCCGGGCGACCTGCGGGCCCAGGCCGAGGAGACGTACGGCGCGATCCTGCGCCTGCTCTCCTACGCGGGCCTCGGCCCGGCCGACCTGCTGTCGACCATCGAGTTCTGCGTCGAGTCGGCGCTGCCCGACTACCGCGTGGTGGCGCCGGTGCGCGAGCGGCTGCTGTCGCCGCCGTGGCCGGCCTCGACCGGGGCCATCTGCAAGGGGCTGCTGCGGCCGGAGTTCCTGCTCGAGGTGTTCCCGACCGCGCTCTACCCGGAGGACGCGTCATGACGCTGCTCACCGACGACATCCGGGCGCTCGTCGGCCGCACGAAGGTCTACACGGCGCCGGAGGAGTTCGGCGCCGCGGCGGGCCGCTACTTCGGCATCGCGATCGGCGACCACAACCCGCTCTACTCCGACCCCGGGTACGCCCGCGCGCAGGGCCTGTCCGGCGTGACCGCGCCGCCGACCCTGATCTGCGAGACCAACCAGTACGCCAACCTGCCGTTGACGCCCGACGGCGACGCGGGGCACAACTGGGGCATCGAGATCCCGGGCACCCGCAAGGTGCGCGGCGGCAACTCCTACACCTTCCACCGCCGCATCCGTCCCGACGACGTCATCACCGCCACCTGGGAGATCGCGGACGCGACCGAGAAGACCACCCGGTCCGGCTCGGCGATGCTGATCATCACCTCGCGGGCCACGTACGCCAACCAGCACGACGAGGTGCTCGCGGAGAACGAGGAGACCATCATTTTCGTATCGCTGGGGGCCGGCTCATGACCTACGAGACCGGACAGGCGCTCCCTCCGCTCGAGCGCAGGATCGGGCTGGCGGACATGATCGCCTACGCCGGGGCCACCTGGGACTGGTACCGCCTGCACTACGACCCCGAGTTCGTCGCCCGGCAGAGGCTCCCGGCGCCGGTCGTCGACGGGCAGGTGTTCGGCGCGCTGCTGGTCGAGCAGATCCAGGACTGGCTCGGCCCGCGGTGCTTCGTGCACAAGCTGGACTTCTCCTTCAAGGCGCTCGTCTTCGCCGAGGAGACCGTCCGCTGCGAGGGCACGGTGACCGAGGTGGGCGACGACTACCTGGTGCTGGAGCAGCGGGTCGTCGTGGTCGGCCCCGACGGCGGCGTGGACCGGGTCGCCGCGGGCCCCGCGCACGCCAGGGTGCTGCTCGGCACACCGGACGGACCGGGCGCGACTCCGGGCGCGACTCCGGGCGCGACTCCGGGTGAGGCGGGGGCGCGATGAGCACGGGTGTCGCGATCGCCGGCGCCGCCGAGTGCGACCTCGGCGTCACCGGCAAGTCGATCCTCGGGCTGCAGGCGCAGGCGGTCGGCCGGGCGCTCGACGACGCGGGGCTGAGCCTGCGCGACGTCGACGGCATCGCCACGACCGGGGTCTCCAGGTTCTCGGCGACCCAGCTGGCCGACTACTTCGGCCTCCAGCCGCGCTGGACCGACTCGACGTTCGCGGGCGGCTCGGCGTTCGAGATGTTCGTGGCCCGCGCCACGCAGGCGATCCAGGCCGGGCAGGCCGAGACGGTCGTCATCAGCTTCGCCTCCAATCAGCGCTCGGCCCGCTCCCGCTCGCTCGGCGGCGTGGTCGAGGAGCACACGCCGGAGGCGCAGTTCGAGACCCCGTACGGCCCGCTCTACCCGCTCTCCTACTACGCGATGGCCGCGCAGCGCTACCTGCACGCCTACGGCGGCACCCATGAGGGGCTGGCCGAGATCGCGGTCGCGGCGCGCGAGTGGGCGCTGCTCAACCCGGCCGCCTTCCGTTACGGCACGCGCCCGCTGACGGTCGGCGAGGTGGCCGGCGCGAAGCCGATCTCCAGCCCGCTCACC
Organism: Nonomuraea sp. NPDC048916; assembly: GCF_040649575.1. NCBI lineage: Bacteria > Bacillati > Actinomycetota > Actinomycetes > Streptosporangiales > Streptosporangiaceae > Nonomuraea > Nonomuraea sp. NPDC048916. The sequence continues at coordinate 33,600 of NZ_JBEZFS010000035.1, read as the reverse complement.
GCGCTGGACTGCTGCCTCGTCACCGACGGCGGCGGCGCGATCGTGCTGACCACCCTGGAACGGGCCCGCGACCTGCGCAAGAAGCCGGTCGAGATCCTCGGCTACGGCGAGCGGACCACCAACACGTCCATGACCGCCGTGCCCGACCTGACCGTGACCGGCGCGGCGGGCTCCGGGGCGGACGCGTTCGCCCGCGCGGGGGTCACCCCGGCCGACATCGACGTGGTCCAGGTGTACGACTCGTTCACGATCACGGTGGCGCTGACCCTGGAGTCGCTGGGCTTCTGCGGCCGGGGCGAGGCGCTCGACTGGATCGCGGGCGGCCGGATCCGCCCCGGCGGCGGCTTCCCGCTCAACACCTCGGGCGGTGGCCTGTCCTACTGTCATCCGGGCCAGTTCGGGATCCTGCTGCTGATCGAGGCGGTGGCGCAACTTCGCGGCGAGGCGGGAGCCCGCCAGGTACCGGGCGCGCGGCTCGCGCTCGCCCACGGCACGGGAGGCATCCTGTCCACGCACGCCACGGTGGTGCTGGGGGTGGACGTGTGATCGCGCCCGAAGTCCCGGCACCCGACGAGATCACCGCGCCCTGGTGGGAGGCCACCGGGGAGCACCGGCTGCTGGTGCAGACCTGCGCCCGCTGCTCCGGCGCGCAGCATCCGCCTCGGGCGCTGTGCGTCCACTGCGGCCATGACGCCCTGGGCTGGTCCGGCTCGGCCGGGCTGGGCGTCGTCGACTCCTTCACGGTCGTGCACCGCGCGCCCCGGCCGGAGCTGGAGGTCCCGTACGTCATCGCCCGCGTCCGGCTGGCGGAGGGCGTCCTCCTGCTCACCCGGCTCGAAGGCCGCGATCCGGACACGTGGCGCATCGACGACCGCGTCCGGGTCACCTGGGTCGACCTCGACGACGGCCGCGCCCTGCCGGTGTTCATCCCCGCCGGCCCATCACCCACGGCGGAGCCGGAGACGGCTCCGGAGCAGAGAGGCAGCTAAGTGGATTTCCAGTTCAACGAGGAGCAGCGCGAGTTCCGCGCGCTGCTGCGCGAGTTCGTCGACCGCGAGATCATCCCGGTGGCCCGCGACTGGGAGCACTCCGGCCGCTACCCGACGGAGATCGTCGACGGCATGCGCGAGATGGGCCTGTTCGGGATCACCATCCCGGAGGAGTACGGCGGCCTCGACCTCGACCCGGTCTCGTTCGCCCTGGTCTTCGAGGAGATCGCGCGCGGCTGGATGGGCATCGCCGGCATCTTGGGCAGCCACTCCCTCGCCTGCCGGATGATCGCCATGCGCGGCACCGAGGAGCAGAAGCGCACGTACCTGCCCGGCCTCGCCGCCGGCGTCCGCCGCACCGGCATCGGCCTGACCGAGCCCGACGCGGGCACCGACCTACAGGGCATCCGCACGACGGCGCGGCTCGACGGCGACCACTACGTGGTCAGCGGAACGAAGACGTGGATCACCAACGCCCGCTACGCCGATCCGCTGCCGGTGCTGGTCAAGACCGACCCGACCACCACCCCGGCGCACAAGGGCATGAGCATCCTGCTGGTGGACGCCGGCCTGGAGGGCTACGAGGTCACCAAGGACCTGCCGAAGCTCGGCTACAAGGGCACCGAGTCGTGCGAGGTCGTGCTCGACAACGTGCGCGTCCCCAAGGAGAACCTGCTCGGCGGCGTCGAGGGCAAGGGTCTGCAGCACGCGCTCTCGGCGCTGGAGTGGGGCCGGGTGAACATCGCCTCCCGCTCGGTCGGCATCGCCCAGCGCGCCCATGACGAGGCGTTCGCCTACGCCAAGCAGCGCAAGGCGTTCCAGCAGCCCATCGCCGACTTCCAGGCGATCCAGCTCAAGCTGGGCAACCTGTCGACGCAGATCCAGGCGGCCCGGCTGATGGCGTACTGGGCGGCCGACGCCGTCCGCGCGGGCCGGGCCGACGGCGCGACGGGCATGGCGAAGATCTTCTGCTCCGAGGTCGCCCTGGAGGCGTCGATCGACGCGATGAAGATCCACGGCGGCTACGGCTACTCCACCGAGTACGAGGTGGAGCGGCTCTACCGTGACGCGATCCTGATGAGCATCGGCGAGGGCACCAACGACATCCTGCGCACGGTGGTGGCCAAGTCGGTGCTCAGCGGCGAGACGGTGGTGCGGTGAGCCTCGCCGGCGCGCTGCCGCGCAGCTACCTGTTCGTCCCCGGCGACGCGCCCGGCAAGCTGGCCAAGGCGCTGGGGCGGGGCGCCGACGCGCTGATCGTCGACCTGGAGGACGCCGTCCCGCCGGAGGGCAAGGAGGAGGCGCGGAGCGCCGTCGTCGCCTGGCTGCGTTCGGGCCTGGAGACGGGCGGCGCCCAGCTCTGGGTCCGGGTCAACAGCGGCCACCTGCGGGTGGCGGACGTCCGCGAGCTGGCCGGGATCCCCGCGCTGACCGGGCTGGTGCTGGCCAAGGCGGAGGACGCGGCGGAGGTGGCGACCGTCGCCGAGTTGCTGAGCGCCGCGGGCGACGACGACACCCTGCTGATGCCGCTGCTGGAGACCGCGGGCTCGATCCTGGACGCCCGGGAGATCGCCCGCGCCCCCCGGGTGCACCGGCTGCAGATCGGCGAGGTTGACCTCACGGCCGACGCCGGACTGCTGCCCGGACCGGACGAGGCGGAGCTGGCCTGGCCGCGCGGCATGGTCGTGCTGGCCAGCGCGGCGGCCGGGATCGACCCGCCGGTCGGCCCGGTCTCCCGCCTGACCGGCGATCCTGAGGCGCTGACGCTCTCCACCGAGCGGGTGCGCAGGCAGGGCTTCGTCGGGCGGGCGTGCATCCATCCCGCTCAGCTCCCGATCGTGCACCAGGTCTTCACTCCGTCGGACGAGGAGATCGCCGAGGCCCGGGAGGTGCTGGCCGCGTTCGAGCGGGCCACGGCCGCCGGTTCGGGCGTGGTCCTCGACTCCCAGGGCCTCATGCTCGACGCGGCGGTGATCCGGCTGGCCCGCCGGACGCTCGGCACGGTCTCGGCCGGTTAATCACCGAGAAATAGATCTGACATATATGTGTCGTGCCCTTCCGTCGCCTAAGTGAGTTGCTGTCAACAGTTTTGCGGCTAGCTAAGCCGAAAGATCAGACGATAATCTGGCGGCGGTGGGTCAGGGCTCGTACATGAAGAGGAACAGGAGTGGCAGGCAGCAATGGCGGACATGAACATTGCCGGCGGGATCCGCGAGTTCGCGATCAGCACACCGGGCGCCACGGCGGTGGTCGACGGTGACAGGCGGCTGACCTTCGCCGAGCTCGACGACCGCAGCAACCGGGTCGCGGGCCTGCTGGTGGACGCCGGGCTCAAGCCGGGCGACCGCGTCGCCGTCCTGTGCGGCAACCGGATGGAATACGTGGAGATCGCCGCCGCCGCCGGCAAGGCGGGCGTCGCCATGGTGCCGCTCAACCCCCGCGGCACCGCCCAGGAGCACGCCTCCCTGATCTCCCGCTCCGGCGCCCAGGGCCTGATCGCCGACGACGCCTTCGAGGCCAGCGTGCCCGAGGTGGCCGAGATCCTGCCGCTCGCCCTGTCCCTCGGCAAGCAGGACTGGGGGCGCCCGTACGAGCAGGCCCTGGCGGGCGCGCGCTCGGCCGACCCGATGGTCCGGGTCAGCGAGACCTCCCCGTTCTGCGTGCAGTACACCTCCGGCACGACCGGCCTGCCCAAAGGCGCGCTGCTCACCCACCGCTCCCGGGTTCTCACCATGCTCGGCTGCGCCGTCGACTTCGGCGTCGGGCCGGGCAAGCGCACCGCGGCGGTCGCGCCGATGGCGCTCGGCGCCGGGTTCGCCTTCGCCTACGCGGGCCCGTTCATGGGCGGGCAGACGTCCATGCTGCGCCGCTGGGACCCCGAGGAGCTGCTGTTCCTGATCGAGCGCGACCGGCTGCAGACCATCTTCCTGGTGCCCACCCACGCGCTGACGCTGCGCCAGGTGATGGAGGGGTCGTCGCGCAAGTACGACCTGTCCAGCCTGGAGACCCTCTACTTCAACGCCGCCGCCCTGCCGGTGCCGCTGAAGGAATGGGTCGTCGAGACGTTCCCGGGCGTCGGGGTGCACGAGCTCTACGGGTCGACCGAGGCCGGCATCGTGTCCAACCTGCGCCCCGCCGACGCGCTGCGCAAGGCCGGGACCGTGGGGCATCCCTGGTTCATGACCGAGGTCAAGCTGCTCGACGAGGACGGCCGGGAGGTGCCCGCCGGCGAGCCGGGCGAGCTGTTCGGCCGCTCGCCGTACAACATGATCGGCTATCTCGACGACCCCGAGGCCACCGCCGAGGCCATCCGGCCCGACGGCTTCCTCACCTCGGGCGACGTGGCCGTGCGCGACGAGGAGGGGTTCATCCGCCTCGTCGACCGCAAGAAGGACATGATCATCTCCGGCGCGGCGAACATCTACCCCCGCGAGGTCGAGAACATCCTCCAGACCTGCGAGGAGGTCGCCGAGGCCGCCGTGGTCGGGCTGCCCGACGAGACCTGGGGCGAGCGCGTCGCGGCGTTCGTCGTGCCCCGCGAGGGCCACGACGTGGACTTCGACGCCCTCGACGCGACCGTGCGCGAGCACCTGGCCGCCTACAAGGCGCCGAAGGTGTGGCAGACCGTCGACGAGTTGCCGAAGAACGCCAACGGCAAGGTGCTCAAGCGGGTCCTGCGCGACACGTACAAGAGCTGACCTGACGACACCACCCCCAAGCCGGGAGGAACACCCATGACGACCGATCTGCCCGGCTCGCCGCGGCCGGTGCTGCCCGTGGCGTTCGCGAAGGGCGCCCGCCTGCGCACCCCCGGGAGGACTCTCACGGAGGGCGACTTCTCCGCGATCATCAACGTCACGTGGGAGAACGGCCCGCTGCACACCGACGGCCAGTACATGGCCGCCACCTCCTTCGGCCGCCGGATCCTCGGCGGCCCCTGCCTGGTCGCGATCACCGCCGGGCTCACCTCCAACACGATGTACGCGAGCTGGGCCGCCGCCGGAGTCGACTGCCACGCGGCGCTCGGCCTCGACGAGGTCCGCTACCTCGCCCCGGTCTACGTGGGCGACACGATCACCGTCGACATCGAGGTGACCCGGTTCGAGCCGACGCCCGGCGGCTCGGCCCTGTTCGGCGAGGTCCAGGACATGCTGCGCAACCAGGACGGCACGGCGGTGCTGCGGATGCGCCGCGGCTACCTGCTCAAGCCCATCGAGGAGCCCGCGTGACCGTCCCCGTCGAGCGGTTGCCCTTCGCCACGCTCCAGGTGAGCCGCGAGGACCGGGTCCTGCTCGTGGTGATGGACCGGCCCGAGGTGCTCAACGCCTACGACGGGCGGATGGTGGCCGAGCTGCGCACGGTCTGGCGGGCCTTCCGCGACGACGACGGCCTGCGGGTCGCCGTGCTGACGGCCGCCGGTGACCGCGGCTTCTCCACCGGCCTGGACGTCGACGACACGCTCGCCACCGGCGTGGCCAGCCCCTCACTCGACGAGGACGGCCGGGTCGCGATCACCCACCGGGACCTCGGGGTGAACAAGCCCGTCGTGGTGGCCGTCAACGGCTTCTGCTGCGCCGGCGGCTGGCACTTCGTCAACGACGCCGACATCGTGCTCTGCTCCGACAACGCCACCTTCTTCGACACCCACGTCGACGTCGGGCTGGCCAACCCGGTCGAGGCGGTCGGGCTGCTCAGCCGCCTGCCGCTGACCGAGGTGCTGCGCATGGTCGTGAGCGGGCGCTCCTACCGGCTCGGCGCCGAACGGGCCCGCGAGCTCGGCCTGGTCACCGAGGTGCTGCCGCGGGCGGAGCTGACCGGCCGCGCCATGGAGATCGCGCACACCGTGGCCCGGCATCCGTCACACCTGCTGGCGAGCAGCCTGGAGACCATCTGGACCGCGGTCGACGACCAGCGCGCCCGGGCCGAGGCGCTCGGCCTGGCCCTGCTCGCCCGCGTCTCCACCGACGCCGGGCGGCGCGGGACGCTGCTCTCCTTCCGCGAGCCCGCTCCCGGCTCGTCCCCGTCCTGAAGGAGGCCCGTCTTGGACATCGGAATCTTCGGCCACGTCGAGAGCATCGACCAGATCACCGCCGACCTGCGATCGGCCGCCGCCGACGGCGTCGACAGCTACTGGATCACCCAGGCGTTCGGCACCGACACGCTCAACGTGATCGGCGCGGTCGCCCGCGACCTGCCCGGCCTGCGCGTCGGCACCGCCGTGGTGCCCGTCCACCCCCGGCACCCGATGGCGCTCGCCCAGCAGGCGCTGACGACCAACCTGCTCGTCGGCGGGCGGCTGACCCTGGGCATCGGCCCGTCGCACCCGTCCGTGGTGGAGCCGTGCTGGGGCCTGTCGTACGAGCGTCCCGCCCGCTACATGCGCGAGTACCTGCAGGCGCTGACCGGCGCGCTGACCCAGAAGGTGCGGTTCAAGGGCGAGGTGCTGACGGCCCGCGGCGACCTGGACATCCCGGGCGCCCCGGTGCCCCGGGTGCTGGTGGCCGCGCTCGGCCCCAGGATGCTGGAGATCACCGGCTCGCTGGCCGACGGCACCGTGACCTGGATGGTCGGCCCGCGCACGCTCAAGGAGCTGACCATCCCGGCCATCCGGGAGGCCGCGGCGGCCGCCGGCCGGCCGGAGCCCGAGATCGTCGTGCCGCTGCCGGTCTGTGTCACCGGCGACCCCGCCGCCGCCCGGGCGCGGGCGGAGGAGAACCTGCGGTGGTACGGCACGCTGCCGTCCTACCGGTCCATGCTGGACCGGGAGGGCTACGAGACGCCCGGTCAGATGGCCGTCATCGGCGACGCCGACAGTGTGGCCGCCGAGATCGAGAGCCTGGCCGGGCTGGGGGTGACCACGTTCGCCGCGCACATCTTCGGCGACGACGAGGAGCGGGCGGCGACCCGCGAGCTCGTCGCCAGGCTGGCCGCCGTCCGCCGGTAGCCCGCGGACGCGGACCGGGCCCTCTCGGGGGCGGCCCGTTCACACTGTCACTCAGCCTCGGCCGGCTCCGGGTCCCAGGCGCGCAGCACCTCGTCCATCGAGTTCACCCAGCCGAAGGTGAAGCCGATGGTGGTGAGCGCGTGCTCGTGCCGGGCCTGGTCGAACTCGGCGGTCGCGTCGCGGACCACGTGCACGTAGTAGTCGCGCTGGCCGGCGTCCCTGGCCGTGGTCTCGACGCAGATGTTCGTCGTCACGCCGGCGATGACCAGGGACCGGATGCCGAGCGAGGTGAGGATCGGCTCCAGGCGGGTGCCGTAGAACGAGCTCGGCCGCGCCTTGTCGATGACGATGTCACCGGGGGCCGGGGCCAGCTCGTCGATGATCTCCGCGTCCCAGGAGCCCGCGGCCAGCGAGTTGACCTCCTTCATGGCCGGCACCAGCACCGTGGGGAGCAGGCCGGCGTCGGTGTAGTCGGGGTGGTAGACGTAGCGGGTGTAGATGACCGGCACGCCGGCCCGGTGGGCGGCCTCGATCAGCGTCCCGCAGCCCGCGATCGCCGGGCGCAGTTCCCCGTACGGCATGCCGATCGCGGCCATCGAGCCCTTGGCCTCGATGAAGCCGTTCTGCATGTCGATGACCAGCAGTGCCGTGTTCTCGCGAGTGATGTCCACCAGGTCTCCTAGCTGTGGGTCGGTGTCAGTAGCTTCGCGGCAGGCCCATGGACTCGCCGAGGATGTTGCGGATCATCTCGTTGCTCACCGGGCTGAACAGCTGGAGCCGCGCGTCCCGGAAGTACATCTGCATCGCCGACTCCTCGGCCAGGCCGGACGCCGCCATGGCCCGCATGCCGCGATCGACGATCCGCGCGGTCGACTCGGCGGCGACGAGCTTGGCCATGGCCGACATCGCCAGCGACGGCTCGCCGTCCTCGATGGACCGGATCGCCGTGTTGACCAGCGCCCGCGAGGCGGTCAGGTCGGCGATGGAGTCGGCGGCGGCGTGCTGCAGCGACTGGAACCCGCCGATCGGCCGCCCGAACGCCTCCCGCTCCCTCAGGTGCGACACGTGCAGATCCAGGGCCGCCCGCCCGATGCCCAGGCTCAGCCCGGCCGCGAGCACGCGCTCCACGTCCAGCGTCTTGCCCAGGATCGACATGGCCCGCCCGCGTACGCCGACGAGGTTGTCCAGCGGCGCCACCGCGTCGTCGAGGAAGATCTCGCAGGTCCCGGCGGCCCGCATGCCCGCCAGGTGGACCCGGCGGACCGTGACCCCTTCCTGGTCGAGCGGGACCGCGATCACGCTGAGCCCCCGGGACTTCCGGCCCTCCTCGGGCGGGTCCGTACGGCACAGCACGAACGCGATCTCGGCCTCGTGGGCGAGCGAGATCCACAGCTTCTGACCCCTGACGACCCACCGGTCGCCCTCCACCCGGGCGGAGGTGCGCAAGCTCAGCAGGTCGGTGCCGACGTCGGGCTCGCTCAGCCCGAACGCGCACACCTTCTCACCGGAGGCGATCGCGGGCATCCAGCCGGCCGCCGGCAAGCCGGCCCCGTCGCCCAGCATCCGCATCGCCATGCCACAGACCACGTAGTCGACGGCGAGGCTGGGCAGCACGCGGGCGATCTCCTCCACGACGGCCACGGCGTCGCCGACGGTGCCGCCGGAGCCGCCCGACCGCTCGTCGCCGCCCAGGCCGAGCAGCCCCGCCCGCCCGAGCGCCTCCCACGCCGCCGAGGCGAACGCCCCCTCACGATCCATCTCCAGCGCGCGTTCGGCGGGCAGATGCCCGCCGAGCAGCGATTCCACGAGCTCGCGCAGGTCTCCGCGTTCGGGCGACTCCTGGAATGGCCTCGTGTTGAGCACGTCCCCTCCTCTTTCAGCAAAAATCTGATGTATGCGCTACAGAATGTCAAGAGATGCCACTGGCAGATACTGCCCTGATGAGATGCTTCCATCCGGGCGATTCCGGCCCATTGACAGCCACGCCTCGAACGAGGATATCGTTACGTCTGACATATGTGCTCGACGTCTTGACGCAGAGAGGGGTGGCAGGTGGCAGGCGAGGTGACGATCGTCGACGGCCCGGCTCTTCCATGGGTGAACGGCCAGGCGGTCTACGACTCGATGGAGCCGGCCTTCCGGGACAACCTCGGAGACCCGGATCGGGTCCTGGACCTCTTTTCCCGCTACTGGATGCGGTCGCTCTGGCTCGATCCGGCCAGCTCCCGCCGCATCGACCACATCCGTACGGAACCGGGCTACCGCGACCTGTGCGAGGCGTACCACGACAGCGTGGAGGAGGCCCTGTTCCTCGGCGGCGACGCCACCCTCAGCGCCGAGGGAGACTTCCAGGCGGGCGACTACTTCTGGCGCCCGCCCGGCTGGGTGCACGCGGCCGTGTCCGACCAGGGCTTCGAGTGCCTCCTGATGATGGAGGGCGAGGCGGCCGCCGAAGGCAGCGGTCGCGTGTCCCGGGTGGTCTGCCCCGACGAGGAGGCGGGCCACAATCCCCTCTCGGGCATGGCTGACCCGATCGGGCCGCGCGGCTACGTCCGCAGGGCGGAGGGCCGCTTCATGGTGTGGCGCGACCACGACGACGCGGTGACCCGGCTCACCGCCGCCGGCGGCGCGCCCCTGAAGTCCAAGACGCTGAGCGGCAACGCCGGCACCGGCAGCGCCTCCGTGCTCGTCCAACTGCCGCCCGGCTGGGCCGCCCCGGTCCCCGCCACCGACCGCGAGCGGTTCCTCATCCTGACGGAGGGCTCGATCACCGCCGGCGACGCGACGCTGGAGCCCTGCTCCCTCGTGCGCATCCCGGCCGGCGCTCCGGGTCCCGCGATCGGCAGCGCCGACGGCGCCGTCCTCCTCGTCAAGGTGGGTTCGCCGCGATGAGGACGACCGGCGGATACGCCGAGACCGAGTGGGGGCAGGTCCACTACCGGCGCAACGGCGACTCCGGGCCGTGGATCGGCCTGTTCCACGAGTCGCCGCTGTCCTCCCGCGTCTACGAGGACGTGCTCCCGCTGCTCGGGCGGCACGCGCGCGCCATCGCCTTCGACACGCCCGGCTACGGCGCGTCGGACCCGCCGCCGAGCCGCCACACCGAGATCCCCGACTACGCCCGCGTGCTGGCCCAGGCCGCGAGCCGGATCGGGATGGAGCGCCCCGTGCTCGGCGGCGTGCACACCGGCGCGTCCCTCGCGATCGAGACGGCGGCCGCCCTGCCCGGCGGGGCGGGCGGCCTGGTGCTGAGCGGCGTCCCGCTCTTCAACGTGGCGGAACGCGCCTCCTACCTGTCCCAGTGGACGCCCGAGGTGCCCTTCGACGACCAGGGGACGCAGTTCCGCTGGGGCGTCGAGCGCTACCGCCGCATCTGGGGTGCGGACGTGCCGCCGGAGATGCTCCACCTGGCCGTGGTGGAGCTGATGCGCACCCGCGACCGCTACGACTGGGCCTACCAGGCGGCCTTCCGGCACGACCCGGCCGCCTCGCTCGCGGCCGGGCGAGCGCCGGTGCTCCTGCTCGACGCCGAGTTCGACCTGCTCGCCGACAAGGACGCGCTCGCCCTGGAGCTGGCACGGGACGCCCGCCTCGTCAGCCTGGCGGGCCTGCCCGGCCAGCCGCACCTGCGCGCGCCCGACCGGTACGCCGCCGAGATCCTGACATTCGTCCGCGAGATCACCTCCGAGGAAAGGGAGCCGCGTCCATGACCACCGTCGAGGCGCACGTGACAGGCACGGTCATGAAGATCACCCTCAACGGCCCGGAACGGCTGAACAGCCTGTCCCCCGACGTCATCGCCGGCCTGAACGCCGCCCTCGACGCCGCCGAGCGGGACGACACGCTCAGGTCCATCGTGATCACCGGCGTCGGCAAGGCCTTCTGCGTCGGCATGGACATCGGCTTCCTCGGAGACTGCTTCGGGGACCCGGCCGGCGTGTTCGTGCCGTTCATCCGCGGCTACCACGAGTTCCTCGACCGGCTGGAGGCGTTCCCCCTGCCCTCGGTCGCGGCCGTGAACGGCCTGGCCCGCGCGGGCGGCTTCGAGCTGCTGCTGGCCTGCGACTTCGTGGTCGCCGCCGACGAGGCGCGGGTCGGCGACACGCACAGCGACTTCGGCATCATCCCCGGCGCCGGCGCCTCCCAGCGCGCCCCGCACAAGGTGGGCGACCAGCGGGCCCGCGCGCTGCTGCTCGCCGGCCGCTGGCTGACCGGCCCGGAGATGGCCGACTGGGGGCTCGCCCTGTCCAGCGTGCCCCTGGCCGAGCTGGACGACGAGGTCGCCCGCCTCACCTGCTCGCTGGGCGGCCGGTCCCGCACGGTCACCGCGACCATCAAGCGGCTCCTCAACGCGGCTCCGGACCTGTCGCTGGCCGAGGGCCTGCGCCTGGAGCGCGAGCTGTTCACCCGGTTCCACGAGGAGGTGGCCGACGCCGACGAGGGTTACCGGGCCTACGTGGAGAAGCGCGAGCCGGTCTGGGGGAACACCTGATGGGCGAGACGTTCAGCACGCCGTCCGTCGAGGTGACCCAGCCCCTCATCGACGGGCTCGTCGGCCTCGGCGGCTACACCCATCCCCTGTTCAACCCGGCCACGAACGAGCTGGCCGAGGGCGTCCGCGCCCCGATGCCCGGCCAGGGCGTGCTGCTCCTGGCGGGCGGGCTGGTCGAGCAGTCGGGCCTGCTGGACGACGCGATCGCCCTGGTCGAGCTGCGCGAGGTGCGCTTCCTGAAGATGCTCAAGGCGGGCACGACTCTGCGCGTCGACCTGACGCCCGGCACGTCCAGCCGGACCGGCAGTGGGAAGATCCTCCAGCACTACCGGTGGTCGGCGGTCGACGGCTACGGCGACCAGATCCTCGAGGCCACCGCCGTCATGCTGATGCGTCCCGCTCGCCCCTGACCTTCGGATCGCTACACAGGAGGCTCCGATGACCGCGGACGGCCTCTACGCACCCGCTTGCCACCGGTCTCAGGCGTGAGCTCGTTCCGCCGGTGGCGGCTCCGCGGCTTCCAGGTGCGGAAGGAGCAGCCGCAACACGGCGGCCGCGTCTTCGAGCATCGGCAGGTGGCCGACGTCGCTCAGCAGATGGTGGCGCCCGCCGACGTTCTCGGCCATCCGCCTGCCCATGCGCGGCGTGCAGGTCGTGTCGAACTCGCCCGTGAGGACGAGCACCGGGCAACGGACATCGGGCACCCGCGCTGTCGCGTCCGCGGTCTGGGCGGCCCGCAGGATACGGCGGACGATCGGCGCGCCGTGCGTGTTGGTAAGCCGGCGAACCGTCGTCACGAGCGAGGCGGGGGAACCGGGAGCCACCGCCTCGACGGCCAGGATGGCGAACAGGTCCTCGACCGTGCCGGAGGCGAGCATCTCCGTGACGTCAGAGCCCTGGGCGCCGGCCGGGTCGAGCTCGCCGGCCGTGTCCGGCTCGCCACCGATGGAGCTGCCCATCGCCGTCACCGACAGGACCTTCGACGGCAACTCGCCCGCCAGGCACAGCGCGATGGTGCCGCCGAGCGAGCCGCCGACGAGGTGGAATCGGTCCAGACCCAGCGAGCCGGCAACCTCGGCGCAGTCGGACGCCCAGCCCTCGAGAGTGAACTCCTCGTCGTCGCCCGACTCTCCGTGGCCCGCGAGGTCCACCGCGACGCAGAGCCGGTCACGGGCGAGGGACGGCACGATGCCGAGCCAGCTCTCCTTCCGCATGTTGATCGGATGCACCAGGAAGACCGGCGCCCCGCCGTCCACGGCATCGGGACCGATGGCCGCGAAGGCGATGTCGTTCCCCCGGCGCGTGCGGACGGTCCCATAGCGAAGCATCGTCGCGGCGCCTAACTCGCGGTGTATTCGGAGTAGTCGGTCCGCGCTCCGGTGCTGTACGGCGTGTTGCCGAGACCGCGCACCGCGGCGGAGTCCTTCTCCGTCTTGGCCGCGGGCGCCTCGTCGTCGGCGGGGCGCGTCGAGCAGTGGAAGTGCCACATCCTCCACTCCGCCCGGCCTTCGCCGTCGTCACGCTTGTAGATCTCGGTCGAGCGGTAGTTGAAGACCACCGGGATCTCCTCGGGGAGCGGGTTCCCCTCGTCGTCCCTGACCACCCATGACGGGTAGACGCCTTCGGAGACCACGTATCCCATGTCGCCGGCCACATCGACTCTGACCACGTAGTCCTCGCAGAGCCCCCACCGGTCGGTCCTGGCGTAGAAGGACCACAGGTTCGCCAGGTCGTCGACCCCGAAGTACGGGTGGTCGTTGAGGTTGAACATCAGGAAGTTCTCGTCGCCGACGGGGAACACCGTCCTCATCAGCGGGATGTTGATGTTGAAGTTCGAGTAGTACCAATCGCGGTGGAGCCGGAGAATCTGTTCCTCGTCGGATGCCTGGTTCGTCATCGGGAACCCTTCTGTTCGAGCCGGTGTCATCGGCGGCATCGCCGTCCCGAGCCGATGGAATGTAATCAGATTACATACGGTTCCGGGCCGGGGCCAGCCCCCGGCCCCAGAAAGGTCCGACACAGTCTTGACGTGGCCACGGAGACGTGCGAAGTTTCGACGTAATCTGATTACAACCTCTCCCCGGGAGGCACACGTATGAACGTCAGCGGGTTCGTCACCAGTGGCTATGAGCCGATCCGCGACATCTTCGCCCGTCTGTTCGACGAGGGCCGGGAAAGCGGGGCAGCCCTGTCGGTGTGGCACGGGGGCAAGGAGGTGGTCGGGCTTGCCGGGGGATGGCTCGACACCGCGCGAACCCTCCCTTGGAGCAGTGACACGCTGGTCCACACCTATTCGACGTCGAAGCCGTTCGCCGCTCTGGCCGCCCTGACGGCCGTGGCCGACGGGGCGCCCGGCCTGGACGAGCCAGTCGGGAAATACTGGAAGGAGTACGCCTGCCACGGCAAGGACGACACGACGTTGCGCCAGATCCTCACCCATCGGGCGGGGCTTCCGGCGTTCCCGTCCTCGGCCGGGTCGCTCGACCTCCTGGACGACGAGGGACTTCGGCGGTCCCTGGCGTCGTCCCCACCGGAGTCCGAGCCGGGGTCCACGCTCGCCGAGCACGCCGTGACCTACGGCCATCTGATCGACGGCGTGCTCCGGGCCGGCACCGGCCGCTCACTGGGGCAGGTGTATGCCGAGGTCGTCCGGCCGGCGCTGGGCATCGACGCCTGGTTCGGCGTGCCGGAGGCCGACCTGGGCCGGGTGGCCGAGCTCGAGTACGCGCTCCCGGGCGGCGCGGAGCAGTTCGTGGCCGAGGTCTGCCCGACGTACGACCGGGTGCTGGCCGTTCCGGCCGGCCTGCTGGACCCGGCCCGGCTCAACACCACGGAATGGCGCCAGGCCGTCTTCGGCGCGATCAACCTGCACGCGTCCGCCACCGCCCTCGCCGGCTTCTACGCGAGCCTGACCAGCCCGGACGGGCCGGTGCGCCGACTGCTCGGGCAGGAGCTCCATGCCGAGTACCTCAAGACCCAGGTGTGCGACCACGACGAGATCGTCGGCAAGAGGGTCAACTGGACGCCGGGATTCCTGCGCACCGACTCGTTCATCGGCCTGGGCGGGCTCGGCGGGTCCGCCGCCTGGTGGTCGTTCCGGCACGACCACGCGGTCGCCTACGTGACCCGCCGGTTGCACGATCACGCGCGGGTCGCCGAGATAGCGTTCGCGCTGGACGACGACATCAACATGGAGGTCACCGGCGAGTAGCCGGCGACCTCCGGGACCGGGCTCCGATGCGACCTGTTCAGGTCGCGCTGGAGCTCGGGCTCCTTTCGCCGTATCTCTCCCGCAGAAGTGACTTGAACTCCGTGAGCGCCTGTTCCACGTGCCGCGCGTCCGCCGTGATCAGCAGGTCGACGGTCAGTCCTCGAAGGGTCGCCAGCACCAGCCGGGCGATCGAACGGGCTTCCGCGTCAGATCGCGTGTTGTCCTGCAGACTCCGGTAGAAGTACGACGCCCACAGGTCGACCGCGGTGCTGGAGAACTCCTTGAACTTGTCGGGTTCCTCGAAGCTCCTCGACGTCAGGTGGAAGAAGAACTGCATGTCCGTCAGGTTGGCTCGATAGTGGTTCCACCACAGGTCGATGGCCTCGCCGATGGTGCCGACGGGCCGGCTCTCCAGGGCCGCGACGATGTCGTCGCGGAGCGCGTAGACGATGCGGCCCAGCAGCTCGTCCTTGCTGCCGAAGTAGTAGACGAGCATCCGGCTGCTCGTCCCCAGCTGGGGAGCCAGGGTGTCGAGCGAGAATCCGGCGAGGCCGGTCCTTCGTACGATCTCGATGATCCGGCCGAGCAAGTCGTCTGCCTTGTTGACAGGCTCCTTGGGCATCTTCGAATCCGGTGTCATGCCCACCTATTCGTCTCCGACGCGATGTTCAGTCGTCTGATGGCCAGTTCCGCGAGTAGGTTAGCGATCTCGGGCACCACGGAGTCGTCGAATCGCGCCTCCGACGAGTGATTGGTCGGGAGCTGGTGCGGGGTCCCGTCGACCGCCGCGCCCACCAGGACGAACGCCCCTCCGGTCTCTTCGAGGAAGAGGGAGAAGTCCTCCGAGATCATCTCGGGCACGGTCAGCTCCTTGTAGCGCCCGGCGCCGTACAGGTCACCGACGGTCTGCCGGACGAGCTCGACCCCCTCCTTGTCGCTGACCGTGGGGCCGAGGTCGGGACCCACCTCGCTCGTCATCCGCAGTCCGTAGGCCTCCGCGATCGCGGCGCCGAGCCCGGCGATCTTCCGGTACGCGTCGCGCGCGGTCTGCGAACTGGTGGCCCGCAGACTCACCTTGAGCAGCGCGGTGTTGGGAATGACGTTGGCGGCCGTCCCCGCGCGAAGCGACCCGACCGTGATGACGATGGGATCGGCCGGCGAGCTGTTCTGGGCGACGAAGGTCTGGATGCCCTGCACGATCAGCGCGGCCGTCGAGATGGGATCCAGAGCGGTGTGCGGCCGGGCGGCATGCCCGCCGCGCCCCAGGACCTTGAGCTCGAAGTTGATCGTGGCGCCCATCACCGCCCCCTCTCGACAGTAGAACATGCCGGCCTCGGCGAACGACAGCACGTGCACGCCGAAGGACGCGAGGGGTTTGCGCCCCGTAGTGAGCAGCACCTTCTCGGCGATCATGAGCTCGGCTCCCCCGGCTCCCTCCTCTCCGGGCTGGAAGATGGCGAGCACGTCGCCCTCGAACTCCTCGCGGCGCCGGGTCAGCTCGTGGACCGCCCCGACGAGCGCGGCCATGTGCAGGTCGTGGCCGCAGGCGTGCATGTTCCCGTTCGACGAGGAGAAGCCCACTCCGGACTCCTCGGTCACCGGCAGGCCGTCCATGTCCGCGCGCAGGAGCACCGTGGGACCCGGTCCGGCTCCGGGCACGACGACCGCGAGCGACGAGGACGAAGTGCTGGTCTCCACGCGCAGCCCGAGGGACGAGATGGCCTCCAAGAGCGTCTCCCGGGTCTCGGGAAGGTGCAGGGCCAGCTCGGGATGCCGGTGCAACCGCCGGCGGAGGGCAATGAGGTCGATCACGTGTTGTTCGCTGCTTTCTCGGTGGTTAGGCCCGCGCTGTGCAGGCGACTAGGTGCTGGGGACCGACGGGGTGCAGCCCCGCGCCGTGCTCGTCGCACGGCGCGCCGCCGGCGGGGCAGGGGTCTTCCCACGACGTCCCGTCCCGGCTGCGGGCCATGTGGGCGGTGGCGTCCCACGGGACGCGCGGATCGGCGACCGGCACGGCGGCGATCAGGGCACGGGTGTAGGGATGCCGGGCGTGCTCCAGAATCGTGGCGGCGGGTCCGCTCTCCACGATCAGCCCCCGGTACATGACCGCGATCCGCGTCGCCAGCCGGCGCACGCTGGAGATGTCGTGGGTGATCATCAGGTAGCCGACGCCGGTGCTCCGCTGCAGTTCGGACAGCAGGGTGAGGATCCGGGCCCGGACCGTCTGGTCCAGGCTGGCGGTCGGTTCGTCGAGGATGACGATCTCCGGATTCGAGACGAGCGCGCGGGCGATGGCGACGCGCTGCGCCTGACCACCCGACACCTCCCGGGGATAGCGGTCGAGGACGGACGGATCCAGGCCGACCCGCGTGATCATCTCCGCGGCGAGGCGGTCCGCCTCGCCGCGCGGGAGACCGCCACGGGTCAGCGGCTCCCGCACCGCTCTCCGGATCCTCCACAGCGGGTCCAGCGACTGCACCGGATGCTGGAAGACCATCTGCACCCGCCGACCGCCGCGGGAGTCGCCCGGTGGCGGGTCGAGGCCCGCCGCGGTCCGCCAGGACAGTGTCCCCGACGTCGCCTTCCGCAGTCCCGCGGCGACCTTGGCGATCGTCGTCTTGCCGCTCCCGGACTCGCCGACGACCGCGAGCGTCTCCCCCTTGCGGACGTGGAGGCTCACGCCACGGACCGCGCGGGTCTCGACGCCGCGGCGGCGGTAGACGACCGTGACGTTATCCAGTGCGAGTTCCATCGCCGACCTTCCGAGGTTGTTCCGCGGCCGAAGCCAGCAGTTCTTTGGTGTAGGAGTCGCCGGGGGCGTGGAAAATGTCATCCACGTCCGCGAACTCGCGGACCTCCCCCTGGTACATCACCGCGACCCGGCGGCACATCTGCGCGATCACCCCCATGTCGTGCGAGACGAAGAGCACTCCGATCTCCCGGGTCGCGACCGTGGAGCGGATCAGCTCCAGGATCTGCGCCTGCACCGTGACGTCGAGGCCCGTCGTTGGCTCGTCCGCGATCAGGAGGCTCGGCTCGGCGGCGATCGCCATGGCGATCACGACCCGTTGGTTCATGCCGCCGGACAGCTGGTGCGGGTGGCGGCCCATGACCGCTCGCGGTTCGCCGATCCCCACCGACTCCAGGAGCTCCTCCGCTCGGCCGCGCCCCTTCTTGCCCAGGAAGGCGAGCAGGCGGTCCAGCTGGGCGCCGATCCTCATCGTCGGATTCAGCGCGGCCGTCGGGTTCTGGAAGATCATCGTGGCGTTCGGCCGTCGCAGCACCCGCCCGTCGCGCAGGAACGGCATGCCCGCCAGGCTCGCCTCCCCGCTTACGACGGAGACGCCCTCGGGCAGCAGGCCGAGCAGCGACAGCGCGGTCATCGTCTTACCGGAGCCGGATTCGCCGACGATGCCCACGACCTCGCCGGGGGCGACCTCGATGGCGAAGTCGCGCACCAGGGAGTGCCCGCCCCGCGTGTCGACGGCCAGCCCTTCCACGTTCAGCAGGGTCATCGCAGCCTCCTGTCGAGCCAGTCGCCGATGATCTGGAAGGAGGCGGCCGAGAGCAGGATCATCAGGCCGGGGAAGAACGAGGGCCACCACGCCCCGAGCAGGTTGTCGCCGACACCTTCGGCGATCATCGCGCCCCATTCCGGCGTCGGCGGCTGCACCCCCACGCCGAGGAACGACAGCGCGGCGAAGTCGAGGATCGCCAGGGACGCGACGAGGGTGGATTGTACGAAGGGGTATTTGATCGCGTTCGGGAGCACGTGCTGGAACGCGACCTGCAGGGTCGACGCGCCGCTGAGCCGGGCGGCCGCGATGTAGTCCGCCGATCTGACCTCCAGCGCCTTGGCTCGGGCCAGTCTGACCAGCAGCGGGATGAAGGCGATGATGACGGCGACCGCCGCGAACCAGGTGTTCTTGCCGAGCGAGGCGGTGATGATCAGCGCGAGCACGACGCCGGGGAGCGCCAGGAGGATGTCGGTCATCCGCATGATCACCGCATCCACCATGCCACCGAAGGTCGCGCTCAGCGCCCCGACCGTCGATCCGATCACGAGGACCGACAGCGCCACGGCGACGCCGAGGGAGATGTCGATGCGGACCGCGGCCAGGCTGCGCAGCAGGATGTCCCGTCCGTAGCGGTCCGTGCCGAAGGGGTGGCTCCACGACGGAGGCAGGAGCCCCTCGTTGTCCTGGGCCACGTCGCCGTCGCCGAAGATCAGGGGCACGACGGCGCCCAGCGCGATGATGAGGCCGAGGGTGACGAAGGCGACGTACGCCATCGGGTCGCCGAGCTTCATCCGCCCGGCGAGATTGCCCCGGAGGGCTACGGGAGAGCCGATCACCGTCATGTTTCCTCCGCGATCGCCACGCGGGGATCGGCCCAGCGGTAGGCGAACTCGAGAAGCGTGTTGATGAGGACGTAGGCCACGCCGATGAAGATCACGTATCCGCGGAGCGCGAACAGGTCGTTCTCCTGCAGCGACCGGTAGGCGTACCCGCCGATGCCGGGCCAGGCGAAGAGCTGCTCGATGAGCACGTTGCCACCCGCCAGCACGAACCCGGCCACGAGACCGACGTTGGTGATGACGGGCAGCAACGCGTTGCGCAGGCCGTCGCGGAAGAGGATCGAGCCGGTCGGATAGCCGAAGGACCGCGATGTCCTGGCATAGTCCGACTCCAGCGCGCGGATCGTCGACGACCGCACGATCTTGACGATGGACGGCGCGGCGAGCGTTCCCAGGAGCAGAGCGGGGAGCAGCAGGGTGCGCAGCGCCGCGCCCGCCGTGGCCGGGTCGCCCGCCAGCAGGGCGTCCACCACGTAGAACCCGGTGACGTGGGACGGAGGCGGATAGCCCCGTGGCAGGCGGCCGATCGGGCTGGTGAAGACGCCCCACTGGTTGACGAACAGGGAGATCGCCACCAGGGCCACCCAGAACACCGCCGTGGCCGAGGCGAGGATGACGAAGACCTGAATGATCTTGTCTCCGGCGCGGTGGCGGCACACGGCCGCCGTCACACCGAGGACGACGCCCAGGACGATCGCGATCAGGAGGGAGAGCAGGCCCAGTTCGAGCGTGGCCGGGAGGCGCTCCAGCAGCTCGTCCCGCACCGGCTGGTCGGTGCGGATCGACGTGCCGAGGTCGAACCGGACGAAGTCGGCCAGGTAGCCGCCGAACTGCGCCAGGACGGGCTGGTCAAGTCCGTACCTCGCGCGGATCTGCTCGACCTGCTCCTCGGACGCGTACTGGCCTGCCGCGATACGCGCGGGGTCGCCGGGGAGCAACTGCGTGATGAAGAAGATCAGCACGGCCACGCCGGCGATGCTGATGGCGGCGACCCCGAGCCGTCTGCGGATCGAGCCGAGCATGGGATTCACCTCCTACTTCGCGACCCGCAACCGCTCGAAGCGCAGGTTGGCGTCGTTGGAGTGGGTGATTCCGGAGACGCCGTCGCGGGCGCCGATGAGCACGTCTCGGGTGAACAGGAACGCCCACGGCGCCTGCTCGATGACGATCTGCTGGGCCTGCCGGGACAACTCGCGGCGTTCGTTGACGTCGGTCGTGGCCATCGCCTTCTCGATGAGCCGGTCGACGTCCTTGTTGGCGAAGTTCGTGTAGTTGGTGAACAGGCCGGTCTTCAGCAGGAAGTAGAGCTGGTAGACCGAGTCCTGACCCCAGGAGTACCAGGAGTCGACGTACATCTGCATCTTGCCGAGGTTCGCGTTGAACTCGGCGTCGCTCATCTCGTTGACCTTGACCGTGATCCCGGCCTGTCCGAGTGCGCTCTGGATGAACACCGCGGACTGCCGGAGCGTCACCTCCGTGGCCGGGACCGAGAGCGTCAGCGAGAGCTCGCCGGGGCCGATGCCCGCCTGTGCGAGCAGCTTCTTCGCGGCCGCCACATCCGTGGGGTAGGCGGTCCGGTCGCCCTTCTCGTCCAGCGCGTCCGTCATCGGGTACGGCACCGCGCCGTAGGCGGCGCCGGCGTAGCCCTTCATCACGTCTTTCCTGAGCGTGTCGTACGGGATGAGGTGCGAGATCGCCTGCCGTACCCGCACGTCCTTCAGGGCCGGGTCCTCGTTGTTGAAGCCGACATAGACGACGTCGCTGTAGGCCAGTTCGTACAGCTTCAGCCGAGAGTCCTGCTCGACGGCCTGCGCGATGTCCGGCGTCAGCCCGACGACGAGATCGACCGCGCCGTTCTGCAGGGCCAGGAACGCCTGCTGCGGGTCGGGCAGGTTCTGCACCACGACGCTGCCGGGGGCTTCGGAGATGTCCATCGCGGTGAATCTGTCGTTCTTCCTCAGGGTGAGGCTCTGCCCCTTGACCTGCGACTCGACGACGTACGGGCCGGACTCGGTGGCCTCCTTGGCGAAGAACGCGGCCGACCAGGGATCGTCGGCGGTCTTCGCCGCGGCGGACTCGTCGAGGATGGGGAAGATCTGGAAGGCGAGGAACTGCTCGATCAGTGGCGAGTAGTGGGTGACGTGCAGCGCGACGGTGGATTCGTCCACCGCGACGATGCCCTTCTCCACGTCGGGGATGTTGAGCCAAGCGCCGACCGCGGCCACGTAGCCGACGTCGGACAGGGCCCGGCGCAGCGAGTAGACGACGTCGCCCGAGGTGATCGGGCTGCCGTCCGCGAACGTCACGCCCGCGCGGAGCTTGAAGGTCAGCGTGGTGCGCTCGTCGTTCCAGGTGGCGGATTCCGCGAGGGAGGGGGCGCTCTTCCCGGTGTATTCGAGTACGCCGTCGGCCGGTGCCGCGTAGTCCTCCTGCAGGAGGGTTCCGTAGATGTTGCCCACGACGCCGTAGGCGGCCACCGACCGGAACTGGTGCGGGTCGAGGGTGTCGACGTCCGACGAGAACGCGACGATGACGTCCCCCGCGCCGCTCCCGCCCTGCGGAGGCGGTGGGCCTCCGCAGGCGGCCGTGGCCAGGAGGAGCAGCGAGGCGGTCATCGCGGTGAGAATTCGGGGGGTGTGCTTCACGGCAGGTCTCCTCTTACTGTTTCAACCGGCTCGTAAAGCCAGGCCGAGCTGCTCGATGTCGCTTCGCAGGGAGTCGGCGGCGATCGGCGCGAGCGCGACCTCGTGGGAGCCGGCCTCGGCGAGCGCATGGACCCGTGCGACGCAGGTGTCGAGGTCACCGCAGACGGACAGCTGGTCGATCCAGCTGTCCGGCATGTCCGCGGCGAGCGCCGCCGCGCCGCCCTTGGCGGCGAGGGCGCGCAAGTCTCCGGTGATGCCGATGGCGTCCGTCATGACCGTGCTCTCGCCGTCCGCCAGGTAGTCGGCCAGGATCGGGCGGGCCTTGGCCCGCGCCAGCTCCACGGACTCGGCGAGCACGAAGAAGGCGAACGTGATGATCGGCTTTCCGGCCCCGCCCATGAGGTCGCGCTGGGTACGGACGAACTCCGGTGAGCTGAAGACCGACAGCAGCAGGCCGTCGGCCAGCTCACCGGTCAACGCCGTCATCCTGGGGCCCGTGGCTCCTATGTAGATCGGAGGCGCCTGCTCCGGCGGGAATTCGAGACGGACGCCGTCGAACTGGAATCCGCCGTACTCTCCCGAGACCTCCTCCCCGGCGAGCAGGGACCGGATCGTCTCGACGTTCCCGCGTACGGCGGCCAGCGGCCGAGGGTGCCCGATTCCCTGCTGGTCGAGCCAGCCGAGCCCGCCCGCGCCGAGCCCCAACCGGAACCGGCCGGGATAGGCGGACGCCAGGGTCGCGGCCTCCATCGCCGTCAACGCGGGGTGGCGGGCGTAGGCCGAGAGGATGCCGGTGCCGACCCGCAGCCGTTCGGTGGCCCCGAGGATCACGGCCGCGCCGGCGATGCCGCCCGTCGCGAAGTAGTCCTCCGTCGACCAGACGCTGTCGAAGCCGTTCGCCTCGACCGCTCGCGCCACGGCGCTGAGCTCCGCGGTGTGGAAGCCGCTGCCCAGGACGAACCCGACGGACGGGGTGTCGCCGCTCACTTCTCCACCTTTCCGAGGATGTGGTCCGACGTCAGGGGGATGGTCCCGACCTGCGCGAGACCGTCGACGAACCGCGCGAGCTGGGGGCGGGCGGCGATGGCCCGCGCGAGCAGCTCGCGTCCCCGCTCGGTCTGTCCGGCGCGCAGCAGCAGCACGCCCTGCCAGGCGGTCGGCTCCGGATCGTCTCCCAGCTCCCGCTGCGTCGCCCGCAGTCCGGCGAGCGCGGCCTCCAGCTCGTCGCCCACCACCGGCTCGGCGCCGGTGACCAGTCCGGGCGCGAAGACGGACTCGAAGAAGACGTCGTACGCCCTGCTCATCCGCAGGCTCGTGCTCAGCGTCTCCAGCGGGTCGGGATCGAAGTCGGCGCGCAGGTCGTAGACGCCGCCCTCCCACGGGTGCTCCGCCGGCTCGGCCGCGACGACCCGAAGCGAGGCCGACATCCGCCCACGCACGTCACCCCCGGCCTTCTGCCCGGCTTCGAGCGCGATGAGGAGGCGCTCGGCGAACTCGCCCTCGGCCCCGTGGAAGGCGTCCGAGATCGCGGGCAGCACCCGGTCGTTGTCGAGCATGTTGCCGATCGCGATCGCCGTGCCGGAGGCGACGCTCCCGCACGAGGGCACGCATCGCGATCCGGTGTGGTGCGCGATCGCGCCCGACGAGTCGACGAAGGCCACCTGCCGGATGTCGCGGTCGGGGTCCGCCGACAGCAGCGCGGCCAGGGCCTCCTCCGCCCCGATACCCATCTCGAGCAGGGCCAGGCCGCGCGGACCGTACGAGACCTCGACGAACGACTGGGTCGCGATGGCGCCCACACCGGCGCGCGCGTGGTTCGCGACGATGCCGACGCCGTAGGCGTGCGTCGCGGTCGCGACGCCGAGCCGGCCGGTCGCGTCATCTCTGGCGACGATGGAGAAGGTCACGACGTCTCCAGCGCCTGGTCGTATTCCGTGCGGATCCCGGTGCTGTACGGGGTGTTGCCGAGGCCGCGGACCGCGGCGGAGTCCTTCTCCGTCTTGGCCGCGGGCGCCTCGTCGTCGGCGGGGCGCGTCGAGCAGTGGAAGTGCCACATCTTCCACTCCGCCCGGCCATTGCCGTCGTCACGTCGGTAAATCTCCGTCGAGCGGTAATAGGCCGGCCTGTCGATGATCTGGTCCTCGGGAAGGGCATTTCCCTCTTCGTCCCTGACCACCCAGGCGGGAAAGTTTCCCTCGGAGACCACGTACGCCATGTCGCCGGACACGTCGACCCTCAGCACGTAGTCCTCGCAGAGCCCCCAGCGATCGGTCCTGGCGTAGAAGGACCAGAGATTCGCCAGGTCATCGACCCCGAAATACGGGTGGTCGTTGAGGTTGAACATCAGGAAGTTCTCGTCGCCGACGGGGAACACCGTCCTCATCAGCGGGATGTCGATGTTGAAGTTCGCGTAGTACCAATCGCGGTGGAGCCGCAGGATCTCTTCCTCGTCGGATGTCTGTGCGGTCATCGGAGAGGCCCTTCTCGGGAGGTGATGTAATCAAATTACATAGACTGACCAGTTGTGGCTAGACCTCAATAATGAAAAGTTCCGATCCTTTATCGAGGGAGGGGTAGTTCGGAACAGTCGGCCACCGCCGCCAGGCCCGCCAGGGCGTCGAACACGCTCGCGTCGCCGGCCAGCGACACGAACTTGTCCCGGAGCTCCTCCCGGGTGGCCGGGTGGGCGTGGTGGCCGTGAGGGTTGTCCACCGTCGCCTCGCTGGTCTCGGCCGAGGTCCGGATCAGGACACGCGCGGGCGCGCCGAAGGGCCAGCGCGCGTCCATGGAGGGATCGGCGGTGACGATGACACGCTTCGCGAAGTCGGCGATCCGCTCGTCCCATGCGAAGGACGCCGGTCCGGTCGAGCCGGTGAGCAGGGCGGCGGCGACGGCGTACGGCAACGAGAACCGGGTGGACAGCGAGTTCGGCTCGGGCGGCCGGTCGATCCGGAGATTGGCCGACACTGTTGTCACCTCGACCTGGCGGACACTCAGAGGATCCCGCACGGCCAGCCCCGCCCAGGCCGCGCGCAGGGCGTCGAGGGCACTGTGGTTCAGGGCGCAGGCGGAGTGGAACTTGAAATAGTTGCGCCGGATGCGCAGCGTTTCGCTCCTGACGGGTTCGGCGAGCGCGGGCGTGTCCACGGCGTACGGCTCGATCACGGAGAGGTGCGACGCCAGCGACCCGGTGAAACCGGCCCGGTGCAGCGTGCCGGCCAGCACCCCGACCCGGTTGGCGTGACCGCTCCACGTGTTCCGGGCGGTCGCCCCCTCGTAGCAGGCCTCCCACCCGGTCAGCAGCGGCTGGGTGGCGGCGATCCGCGCCACGGCCACGGGGTCGGCGCGGGTGAGCCTGGCGACGGCGACCGCCGCCGCGATCGCGCCGAAGTGCCCGTGCGGGTGCATGGCGCGAGGCAGTACGAAGGACTCGAAGAGCCGGGCGGCCACCTCGTAACCGGCCACGATCGAGGCGACCAGTTCCGCCCCCGGCGCGCCGGTCGCCTCCGCCACCGCCAGCGCGGCGGGCACCACGTGCATCGCCGGATGGCCGGTCGGCCGGAAGCCCTCGTCGAGTTCGAGGAAGGTGCCGGCCGTCCCGTTGAGCCAGGCGACGGTCGCCGGGTCACCGAAGGCGCCGGCCGGGACCAGCGCCCGCGCGGAGGACGACCGCGCCGGTGCGATCGTCAGCCCGAGCGACGGGTCGGTGGCCAGGGCGACGACCTCGGGTGAGCGGGCGCCCGCGGACATGACCCCGACACTGTCGGCGAAGACCAGCCCCACGTGATCGACGAGTTCGCCGGGCAGGTCGGACGGCGTCAGCGCGGCCGCCTGTGCGACGAGCGCCTCGACCCGCGTCACCAGGGTGGCGGTCACGTCCGCCTCCCGTCATGGTCCGCGGCGACGAACCGCCCCCGGCGCTCGCCCACCGGCTCGGAGTCCTTCATGGCCGGCGCTCCTCCGAGCACGCTCGCCGTCACCCGGCCCCTGAGGTTCCAGCCGTCCCATGTGGTGACCGGGTTGAGGGCGTGCATGCGGTCGTTGGAGATGTGGCAGCTTCCCGACGGATCCACGAGTGTCAGGTCGGCGTCGGCGCCCGGCCGGATCGTGCCCTTACGCGGCCAGAGGCCGTACAGCTTCGCCGTCGAGGTCGAGAGCACCTCGGCCAGCCGGGTCGCCGAGATCCTGCCGCGTGCCATCGCGTCCACCATCAGCGGGGCCAGGGTCTCGACGCCGAGCCCTCCGGCCGGGGCGCTCCCGAAGCCGAGCATCTTCTCCTCGACGAGGTGCGGCGCGTGGTCGGAGCCCACCGACGAGATCGTGCCGTCGTTGACGGCCGCCCACAGCGCGTCCTGGTCGGCCTGGGAACGCACCGGCGGGTAGACCTTGATCGCCGGTCCCAGCCTCTCGGCGTCCCGGTCGGTCAGCGTGAGGTACTGCGGGCAGGTCTCGGCGGTGACCGGCGCCCCGGCCGCGCGGGCCTCCCGCACCACCCGCGCCCCCGCCGCCGAGGCCATGTGCACGACGTGGAAGCGGCATCCGGTCACCCGGGCGAACTGCGCTCCGACCGCGATCGAGGTCGCCTCGGCGACGGCCGGGCGGGCGAGGAGCAGGTCGTCGTAGGTCTCGATCGGGTGCCCGAGCAGTTCGGCGGACCGGGCCAGGATGTGGCGGTCCTCGCAGTGGGCGGCCAGCACCCCGCCGTACGACGCGACCTCCCGGAACATCTCCAGGACCTCGCCGTTCTCCGGCGGCAGCAGCAACGAGTCCGGCGGCGCGGCCGCGAAGTCGTAGACCAGGCCCTTCGTCTCCTTGTCCAGCGCGTAGCCCCAGAAGAACTTCACCGCGACCGCGCCGGCGCGGTGGAGCCGGACGACCTCGTGCAGGTTGGCCGGTCCCAGCGCCATCCCCCACAGGCCGAAGTCGACCCACGCCCGGCCGGCGTGCTCCCGGCGCCGGCTCTCGAAGGTCGCGACGTCGGTGACCGCCGGGATCGCGTTGGGCATCTCCAGCACGGTCGTCGTGCCGCCGCAGAGCGCTCCGAGCGTCGAGTGAGCGAACGTCTCCTTGTGCGTCGAGCCGGGATCGCGGGAGTGGACGTGCGGGTCGATGAAGCCGGGGAAGACGAGCTGCCCGGTGGCGTCGACGTGCTCGTCGGCCGGCTGCGGCTCGCCGCGGTCGACGAGCGCCCGGATCCTGCCATCGGCGCACAGCAGGTCGGCGGCGATCAAGCCCTGCTCCGTGACCAGGGTGCCATTGCGGACCAGAAGCCTCACGCCTGATCTCCTCTCGACTCCGAGCCACCCGCGTGACTCGCTTGACTCGCGCGCGTGCCGGCCGCTCGTGGGGTGGCCGCTCGTGGGGTGGTGGCTTGCCGGGTTGTGGCTTGCCGGGTGGCCGCCGCGGCGCGGGCGTCGAGCCGCAGCATCGACGCGACGAGGAGGTCGGTGCCCACGGCGAGTTTCGCGGGATCGGTCCACTCCTCCGGGACATGGGACAGGCCTCCCCTGCTGGGGACGAAGATCATCGCCGTGGGAGTCACGCGGTTGATCATCTGTGCGTCGTGACTGGCTCCGGAGGTCAGCACCCGGTACGGGATCCCCAGCTCGTTCGCGCTGTCCGTCACCTCGTCGCGAACCCAGTCCGGCAGCACGACGGCCGACGTGTCGGCCAGCAGCCGCACGGCCAGCCGCGTGCCACGTCGCAGGCACACGGCCCGCATCCGGCCCACGATCTCGGTCGCCGCACGGCGTTGGCGATCGGCGTCGATGTCGCGTACATCGAGTGAGAAGGTCACCGCGCCGGGGATGGTGGTGATCGATCCCGGCTCGACCGTCAGGCGGCCGACGGTCGCCCGGGTGCCGCGGTGGCGTGGATCGAGGGCGAGCCGCTCGGCGACCAGCACGGCTTCGGCCGCGGCCGCCAAGGCGTCCGCGCGTCCGCGCATGGGGGTTCCTCCGCTGTGCGAGGCCCGCCCCGTGACGACGAGTTCGAGCCGGGTCGAACCGGAGATGAGATCGACGACACCCACATCGATCTTCGCGCTGTCGAGCACGGAGCCCTGCTCGACGTGGAGCTCGACGAAGGCGGACCAGTCCGCCGGACACCACGGCGTCGAGGCGGCCAGGTCCGGGTCGAGACCCACGCTCTCCATCGCCTCGGCCAGCGAGATGCCGTCCCTGTCACACCGCTCGTCCAGTTCGCGACGCGACGAGAGCCCGGCCGCCAGCTTCGAGCCGCAACAGGCCTGCCCGAACCGAGCGCCTTCCTCACCCGCGAAGGCCACGAACCGCAGCGGCAACTCCGTCTCTACCTCGGCCTCGCGCAGCAGGCGCGCGACCTCGACCGCCGCCATGGTGCCCGCGATGCCGTCGAAGCGACCGCCGTTGTAGACGGAGTCGAGGTGGCTGCCCGTGCCGACGGCAGGGCCGTCCGCCCGCCCCGGCCGCGTCGCGATGGTGTTGCCAGCCGGGTCGACACGCACGGAGCAGCCGGCCTCCGTCATCCACTGGCCGAAGAGATCGTGCGCACGGCGCTCCAGCCGGGTGTAGGCGAGGCGGCTGACGCCGGGGCCATCCTCGCTCAACGCGGCCATGCTCCGCAGGGTCGACCACAGGCGGTCGGCATCGGCCTTGCGGGTGGCGATCGGCTGCGTCATCTGGACTCCCGCCCTCGGCTCGCGGCCGCGCGCAGCTCCACGTCGTCGAACAGGTTGTCCAGCATGACCGCGAGGCCACCGAGGCGTGCCGCGGCGCCGGCGTCGCGATCGACGGCTGCGAGCACCCCCACGACCGTCGCGCCGCGACGCCGCGCCAACCGGACCGCCTGCACGGCCGAGGCGCCGGTGCCGGTCACCCCTTCGACCACGAGCACCCGCTCACCCGGATGAAGCTCTCCGGAGCACACCAGCTCCTTCCCGGTCGGCGACCCCGCGATGCGCGCCACCACCAGGGGCAGTCCGGTCTCGAGAGCCAGCGCCGTGCCCAGCACGAGCGAATGGGGCTCGCGGCCGATCAGGCGATCGGCGTCCGATGGCACCCGGTCCGCGAGGATCGAGGCCAGACGGCGCAGCACGGTCGGCTTGGTCAGAAACTGGTCGGCGTCGACGAACTGGCCGTCGCTCCCCCAGGCGGCCGCCACGACGTCCGCGAGCAGCTCGGCACGACGCTCCTCGTCCGTCTGGAACGCCCGCATCTCATCCCTGGCGAGGACGCTCCAAAAGTCGGCCGCCCGGAGATCGGCCGTCCGTAGGTCGGCCATCGGGAAGTCAGCCGTCCGTAGGTCGGTCGTCGGGGAGTCGGTCGTGGCGCCTTGGGACGCCGGAGTCGTGGTCATGCCCGGAGCCCACATCCGCGCGCGGCCAGGATTCCCTCACGCTCCGCCGACTCCCAGAGCTTGTGAACCGCGGCCGTCGCGGATCGGATGGCGCCGGACTCGTCACATCCGAGGATCGCGCCGCCTTCTACGACGACCTTCCCGTCGATCATCACGAGGGAGACGTCGGCGGGCGTGGCATTCCACACCAGGTTCTTCAGCGGATCCCGGACCGGCTGCAGATGCGCGCCGCTCAGGTCGACGGCCACGAGATCGGCGATGCACCCGGCTTCGATGCGTCCGAGCCCGGGCCGCGCCAACGCGGAGGCGCCGACGTCGGTCGCGGCGCGAAGCAAGGTCGACGCGTTCCCGGTGTCGGAGTCTCCGCTGGTCAGCTTGGAGATGAACCCCGCGGCGCGCATTTCGGCGAAGTAGTCGAAGTTGTAGGCGTCCGTGCCGATGCCGGTCCGCACTCCGTGCCGGTGGAAACGGTCGAACGACACCGTGACGCCGCTTCGGGCGAAGGTGAGCGGGCAATGGGCGACGGTGGTGCCGCTCTCCCGGAGGAGGTCGAGATCGCCCGCCTCGGCGTGGACGCAGTGGGCGGCGACGACGTTGGGGCCGAGAAGCCCGGTGTCGTGCAGGAACTCGACCGGAGTCCGCCCGTAGCGCTCTCTGACCGAGTTGACCTCGATGCGGCTCTGCGCCACGTGGATGCTGACGATCGTGTCCCGGTCCCTCGCCTCGTGGCCGATACGCCGCAGCAGGTCGGGTGAGCACGTGTCGGTGGCGTGCGGTCCGAACCCGACCCGGATGAGACCTTCGGGCCCCTCGTCGTACTCGTCGGCGATCTCCAGCGCGTCGCTCAGCGACCGGTTCTCGTCGATCTCGACGTAGACCGGGTTCCCGGCGGCGTCCACACCGCGGGTGGGCCTGGAGAAGATGTACGGCGCGCCGAACACGCGCAGGCCCAGTTCCTTGGCCACGGCGAAGAACGACCTGTGCACCGCGCGCGGCATCTCGAGGACGGTGGTGGTCCCGCTGCGAAGGACCTCCATCAGGGCGAGGCGGTAGACGGCCCGGATCTCGTCCTCGGCCAACACCGTGCCGGCATGGTCTCCGAGCGGCATCAACATGCTGTAGACCAGGTCGTCGGCTGTCGCCTCGGGCCCGACGTCATCGACGATCCCGCGGAAGATCGGCCCGTTGATCGAGTGGTTGTGCAGGTTGACGAAGCCGGGAAACAGGATCCCCTCACCGAGCTCCACCCGGCGGGCGTCCACGCCGGCCGATCCCCGTACGACGTCAAGGATGTGCCTGCCTTGGACGAGGACGGTCGCGCCCTCAACGACGTCGAGGCCGTCGCCTGAGCCTGGCACGACGGTCCAGCGAGCTCTCAATGCAGTGACAGGAGAAGACATCGCGATCCTCGTTGCAGAAGAAATGTAATCGGATTACATTGCACCGTACTCGCCATGGCGGTCACGTCAACCCTGTCGACCGGGCCGCGCTACCACATCTGGAGGCTGCAGTGAGTGAACTGTCCGTTGTGCGCAACGCGCACGTCTTCGCCCCGGAGGACCTGGGCGTGCGCGACGTCCTCATCGCGGGCGAGAAGATCGTCGCGATCGAACCGCGCCTGGACCTGGGACGACTGCGCGCGACGGAGATCAACGCATCGGGACGACGCGCCGTCCCGGGAATGGTCGACGGACACCTGCACGTCATCGGAGGCGGAGGCAACGAGGGGTACGCGTCCCGGATCCCCGAGCTCTGGGTGGGGGAGCTCGCGTCGGCGGGCATCACCACGGTCGTGGCTCCACCCGGCATCGACATGGTGGCCAAGAACCTCGAGGCAATCCTCGCGAAGACCTACGCCCTGCAGAGCGAAGGCGTGACGGCGTACATGATGGTGGGAGGCTTCCAGCGGCCGTTCCGCACCTTCACCGGATCCATGCTTCGTGACATCTTCACCATCGAGCGGATCCTGGGAGTCAAGATCGCGCTGGGAGAGACCCGCGCGTCACGCTTCCAGGAGCACGAGCTGATCGAGCTGGCCGCCCAGCTCCAATGGCTGCACGGGGCCACCGGCAAGGCCTGCGTCATGCACGCCCACCTGGGCGAGTCGGAGGACCCGGCGGGCCAGCTGCTCCACACCATGCGCGCGTCCGGCGTCCCACCGCGGCGGTTCCAGGCGACCCACTGCAACTACACACCCGACACGATGCGGGCCGCACAGGAGGTCGCCCGGAGCGGCGGCTTCGTGGACTTCAACCCGATCCTGACGCCCGCGTTCGGGCATCCCCGCGCCGTCCCGGTGGCGCGGGCGATCCTCCAGAGTCTCGAGGCCGGAGTCGACAGCGACCTGGTGACCATGACCACCGACGGAAACGCGAGCGTCCCGATCACCTTGCCGGACGGGACTCCCGGCACGTACGAGAAGAGCCTCACCTGGCTGTGGGAGGCCGTGGTCGAGCTGGTCCACGAGGGTGGGCTGCCGCTGACGCAAGCCCTGTCGTTCGTGACCGTCAACCCGGCGCGCGCCCTCGGACTCGAGGCGCGCAAGGGACGGATCCGCGTGGGCGGAGACGCGGACCTCCTGGTGATCGGACCTGACATGAACATCGCCCACGTCATCGCTCGCGGCAGGCACATGGTCGACGATGGCCGCCCGACGGTCATGTCGCTCTACGAGCCCGGCCGGGCACCGCACGACGCGCCGAGGGGCCTCATCGGGACCGGCGAATGATCGACTCACCGGTCCGGCGAGAGCCGGCCGTCCACCCCTGACCCTGGGGCGACGCCCTCAGGCGGCCCCATCGCATGACCCCGAGGCGTGACGGCGCAGAGCGCCCGGAAGCGGTGGGCCACCACCTCCGGGCGCTCTGATCACGCTGCGCCAGCCCCTGTCCTGGCACAGCCGGTACGCCTACGGGCCGGCCGGGATCACCTGAAGCGGCGCAGGCGCAGGCTGTTGCTGACCACGAAGACGCTGGAGAACGCCATCGCGGCTCCCGCGATCATCGGGTTGAGCAGGCCGGCCGCGGCCAGTGGCAGGGCGGCCACGTTGTAGGCGAAGGCCCAGAACAGGTTGCCCTTGATCGTGCCGAGCGTCCTGCGCGAGAGCCTGATGGCGTCGGCCGCCACCCGGAGGTCGCCGCGGACCAGCGTCAGGTCCGAGGCCTCGATGGCGGCGTCGGTGCCGGTGCCCATGGCCAGCCCCAGGTCGGCCTGGGCGAGCGCGGCGGCGTCGTTGACGCCGTCGCCGACCATGGCCACGACCTTGCCCTCGGCCTGCAGCCGCTTGACCACGTCCACCTTGTCGGTGGGCAGCACCTCGGCGATGACCTCCTCGATGCCGACCTCGGCCGCCACGGACTTGGCCACGGCCTCGTTGTCGCCGGTCAGCAGGACCGGGGTGAGACCGAGCGCGCGCAGCCGCTGGACGGCCTCCTCGCTGGTCGGCTTGACCACGTCGGCGACCACCAGCACGGCACGTGCCTTGCCGTCCCAGCCGACCGCGACCGCCGTACGGCCCAGCGCCTGAGCTTCCCGGAGAGACCGCTCCAGCTCCGGCGTGAGGTACTGCGACCACTCCTCCAGCAGCCGGGGGCGGCCGACCAGGACGGCGTGCCCGTCCACGATGCCCTGGACGCCGAGCCCTTCGACGTTGGTGAAGTCCTCCGGCGTGGGAAGCTCGCCGACACGAGCGGTGGCGCCCTTGGCGATGGCCTGCGCGATGGGGTGCTCGGAGGCGTGTTCCAGGGCACCGCTCAGACGCAAGACCTCGGCCTCGTCCTCGCCGTCGGCGACATGGACACCGGTGAGGGTCATCTTGCCCTCGGTGACGGTGCCGGTCTTGTCCAGCACCACGGTGTCGATCTTGCGGGTGGACTCCAGCACCTCGGGGCCCTTGATCAGGATGCCGAGCTGGGCGCCCCTGCCGGTGCCGACCAGCAGGGCGGTCGGGGTGGCCAGGCCGAGCGCGCACGGGCAGGCGATGATCAGCACCGCGACGGCCGCGGTGAAGGCCGCGCCCGCACCGCTCCCGGTGCCCAGCCAGAAGCCGAGCGTCCCCAGGGCGAGCGCGATCACGATCGGCACGAAGATGCCGGAGATCCGGTCGGCCAGCCGCTGGACCTGCGCCTTGCCCGTCTGGGCCTCCTCCACCAGCTTGGCCATCTGGGCGAGCTGGGTGTCGGCGCCGATCCGGGTGGCCGTCACGATGAGCCGCCCGCCCGCGTTCACGGTCGCGCCGGTCACCGCATCGCCCGGGCGCACCTCCACCGGCACCGACTCGCCGGTGAGCATCGAGGTGTCGACGGCGGAGGTGCCTTCTTCGATCAAGCCGTCGGTGGCGATCTTCTCGCCCGGCCGGACGACGAACCTCTCCCCCACCTTGAGCTGGTCGCTGGGGATGCGAACCTCCGCCCCGTCCCGCAGCACCGCGACGTCCTTGGCGCCCAGCTCCATCAGCGCCCGCAGCGCCGCGCCCGCCCGCCGCTTGGCACGCACCTCGAAATAACGCCCGGCCAAGATGAACGCCGTCACCCCCGCCGCGGCCTCCAGATAGATGTTGCCCGACCCGTCGGCACGCTGGATCGTCAGCTCGAACGGATGCGTCATGCCCGGCACCCCGGCCGTGCCG
>NZ_JBEZFS010000034.1:0-81549 GCF_040649575.1 Nonomuraea sp. NPDC048916 | reverse complement strand
TGCGAGCGTGTCAAGAAGCCGGCCAAGAACACCTTTCCAACCAAGAAGCGTGACACTGCGCAACCAGCCACCAAGGCCAGCTACAAGATCACAATCTTAAGAAAAGCGCTCTCACCAGCACAAATGCCTTAACTCACCGGCATTGCCGTGTTCTCTAAGATCACGATCTTGTCTAAAGGAACATGATCAAGCGAGAAACACGGGCGCGTGGATCAACATACAGGGTCACAGCTACTGGGACTGATCGGTCTGGAGGTCTTCGAGGTGGAGACCGATGAGAGTGGCGGGCGGCGGGTACACGTGCTGCCCGCGGGAGTCGGCGGCCGGATCTGCCCCGGCTGCCGGACCATGGCCGAACGCCCCGCGAGCAGTGGACGACATCGACGGCCACGCACGTCCCGATCGGCGCCGACGCGCTCACGCTCGTGGTGCACAAACGCCGCTGGTCTTGCGATGTGCCCTGGCGCGAGCACGCCTCGTTCACCGAGCAGGTTCCCCATCTGGGCCCGGGCAGGAGGATCAGCCGCGCGGCGCGGCGCCTGGCCGCCACCGCGATCGGCGATCAACTGCGGCCGGTGTCAGAGGTCGCCGCCACCATGAGGATGTCGTGGAGTTCGGCGCACGCGGCGTTCACCGAGGTGGCCGATGCGCCTCGCTACAGCTGATCAGGGAGAGAACAGCAATGGAAGTGACCAAGGAGTTGCTGGACAACGCCGCGTGGCGCAAGGCGAAGCGGTCCGGTGACAGCGGCGACTGCATCGAGGTGGCGCCTCTTCCCGGAGGTCATGTCGGAATCCGAGACACCGAGCATCCCGAGCAGGCCCCCTACGTTGTGCGTGAATCAGTGTGGAAGGCCTTCGTCGAGGGTGCCAAGAGCGGCGAGTTCGACTTCTAGCTTCGTCAACCCCCACACGCGCAGACCCCGACCACCCGATAGAACCAATTCAAGATCGAGTTACACCGTTTATGAAAGGCCCGGTGGCGTTCGGTCAACGTGAGGAGGTCGAAGATCTCGCGAGCGAGATCATCCCTGGTGTTCCGCTCGACCTGCTTGGCTGGAGGATGAAGGAAACCCCCGGCCGGAGACCCGGCCGGGGGTTCATGACGCGCGGAGATCAGCCGGTGAAGCCGACCTGCGTCCAGTCATAGGTCTTGTAGCCCCTGGCGCCGTAGTTGGCGAGCGTCTTCTTGCTCGCGGAGATCTCGGGCCGCTGGTACAGCGGGATGGTATGCACCATCTCCCAGATCATCTTGTCGGCGACGTTGGCCTTCTCGATGGCCTTGGCCGGGTCCATCTCGCCCACCGCGTCGTCGATGGCGGCGTCGAGAGCGGGGTCGCTGCCCTTCGGGAAGTTGCTCTCGGAGCCGGTCTTGTAGATCTGCGGCAGCGAGCCGATCGGCAGCGGCGTGCCGATCCAGGAGAACGGCACCAGATCGAAGTCGCCCTTGATGATGAAGTCGGTGAAGAACTTGTCATCGGGGACGGGGCGGATCGTGACCTTGATGCCCGCTTCCTTGAGCATGGCCTGGGTCAGCTCGCCCTCCGTCTTCGCGTAGGGCACGCCCGCCGGGACGACGAAGCTCAGCGCGAACTCCTTGCCGTCCTTCTTGCGGTACTCGCCCTCCTGCTTCCAGCCGGCCGCGTCGAGCAGCTGCTTGGCCTTCTCCAGGTTGTACTTGCCGAGGTCGCCGGAGTTGTCGACGT
Source organism: Nonomuraea sp. NPDC048916 (assembly GCF_040649575.1). Classification (NCBI taxonomy): domain Bacteria; kingdom Bacillati; phylum Actinomycetota; class Actinomycetes; order Streptosporangiales; family Streptosporangiaceae; genus Nonomuraea; species Nonomuraea sp. NPDC048916. Next base: position 79,844 of record NZ_JBEZFS010000034.1, on the reverse strand, counting down.
AGCCCTTGTGGTTGTTCATGAAGACGTGGTTGCCCAGGGTCTGGAGCGGCCAGTCCATGTCCTTCAGGTCTGACTCGGTGATCACGTCACGGTCGATCCCGTAGGCGATGGCCTGGCGGACCGACTTGTCCTTCAGGAACTCGGACTGGTTGTTGACGGTGACGTGCCGCCAGTTCGGGCTGAACGCCTTGCGGACGTCCACGTCGGGGACTTCCTTGGCCCGCTTGAGGTCGGCCGGGCTGCCCGGCGGGATCTCCACGGCGTCGAGTTCGCCGTTGGCGAAGGCGTTCACCTGCGCGGCGGGCGTCTCGATCGTCCGGAAGATGATCTTGTCGAGCTTGGGCTTCTTGCCCCACCAGTTGTCGTCGCGCACGACGGTGAGCGTCTTGGTGCCCTCGTCGATCTTCTCCACCTTGAAGGGCCCGGCGGTGACCGGGAGCTTCTGCAGGTAGTCCTTCTCGTACGCCTCCGGCTTTTCCATATGGGAGGCGGGGAAGAGGTGCGCAGTGCCGCGGTTGAACAGGCCCTGCCATTCGGGGTACGGCTTGGAGAACGTCACGATGGCGACCTTGTCCGAATCGCCCTTGGTGACCGACTCGATCCGGTCCCACCCGTCCGTGGAGGCCGGCTTGTACTTCTTGTCCGAGCCGCTGTTGATCTTCCAGGCGACCTCGAGGTCCTTCCACGTGATCGGCGTGCCGTCCGACCACACGGCCTTCTCGTTGAGCGTGTACGTGATGACCTGCTTGCCCGAGGACATGTCGTTCTTCACGTCGGTCGCGAAGTCAGGGTTCGGGGTGTAGGTGGCACCCTCGTCCGCCACCATCAGCTGAGGCATGATCACGTCGAGCATGTCCGCGGTGTCGGACTGGTTGCCGTCGACGTGGTTGGCGTTCCACTGCGAGGGCCACTGCCCGATCGCGAGGGTCAGCGTGCCCCCGTCCTTGACCTGCTCGTAGGCGACCGGGTTGATGCTGATGGCAGGGGTCTCCGCCATCTGCTGCTGTGCCTGCTGCGACTGCTCGGCACTGGGCTTCTTGGCGTCGCCGCCGCCACCACCGCAGGCTGCGACGGCCATGGCCAGGACAGCGAGTCCCGCCGTAGCCTGGTAACGAACCTTCACTTTTCCTCCTGGTCTTGCGAGGCCGGGATGACCTCGATCTGCTCCGCGTAGTGGCAGGCGGCACCGTGATCTACGGTGTTCGCGAGCCGGTCAACTGTGGGCTCCACGTCCACACAGCGCTGCCGCTCTGCCTCGGCGAGGCGGGCGAACTTGGGGCAACGGGTGCGGAACCGGCATCCCGATGGGGGGTCGGCCGGGCTGGGCAGGTCGCCTTCGAGCAGGATCCGCTTGCGGGTGCGTTCCATCTCGGGGTCGGGCAGCGGAATCGCCGACAGGAGCGCCTGCGTGTAGGGGTGCGCGGGGTGGTCGTAGACGTTCTCGACGGCGCCGATCTCGGCGATCCGGCCGAGGTACATGACCGCGACCCGGTCGGCGAGGTGCCTGACCACGGCCAGGTCGTGCGCCACGAACAGGTACGACAGCCCCAGGGTGTTCTTCAGCTCCTCCAGCAGGTTGACGACGCCGGCCTGGATGGAGACGTCGAGCGCGGAGACCGGCTCGTCGAGCACGAGGAGCTTCGGGTCCAGCGCGAGCGCCCGGGCGATGCCGATGCGCTGGCGCTGGCCGCCGGAGAAGTGCTGCGGGTAGCGCTGGGCGTACTCCGGTGCCAGCCCGACCAGCTCGAGCAGCTCGGCGACGCGCCCGGCCACGTTCGTGTGACCGTGGGCGCGCAGCGGCTCGGCGACGATGTCGCCGACCGGCATGCGCGGGTCGAGCGCCGCCATCGGGTCCTGGAAGACGATCTGCAGGTCGGCGCGGAGCGCCTTGCGCGCGGGCTTGTCCAGTTGGGCGCTGTCCTTGCCGAGCACGACGACGCGGCCGCTCTGCGGGGCCGCCAGCTGCATGATCTGCTGCAGCGTGGTCGTCTTGCCGCAGCCGGACTCGCCGACCAGGGCCAGCGTCTCACCCTCCGCGATGTCGAAGCTGATGCCGTCGACCGCGTGCACGGTGCCGACACGCCGCTTGAACACCGCGCCCTTCATGAGCGGGAAGTGCCTGACGAGGTCGGTGAGCTCCAGCACGGTCGCGCGCTGGTCCCGCGGCACGCGCACCACGTCGCTCGGCGGGATGGCCGGGACCGGGAACACGTCGGCGCCCGTCAGACCCTTGTACTCGATCTCACGCGAACGGAGGCAGGCCACCTGACGGCCGCCGCCGATCGCCACCAGCGGCGGCTCCTCCTCGTCGCACATGTCGATCTTCATCGGGCAGCGCGGCGCGAACGGGCAGCCCGGCGGCAGCGCCGCCGGGGAGGGCGGGGTGCCCTCGATGGGGACCAGCGGCCCCTCCTCGCCGTCGATCCGGGGGATCGACGCCAGCAACCCCATCGTGTACGGCATCCGCGGCCGGTAGTAGATGTCGTCCACGGGTCCCTGCTCGACCGGCTTGCCCGCGTACATGACGAGCACCCGGTCGGCCATGCCTGCGATGACTCCCAGGTCGTGGGTGATCATCACGATGCCGGCGCCCGTCTCCCGCTGCGCGGTCTTGAGCACCTCGAGCACCTGCGCCTGGATGGTCACGTCCAGCGCGGTGGTCGGCTCGTCGCAGATCAGCAGGTCGGGGTCGTTGGCGATGGCCATCGCGATCATCGCGCGCTGCCGCATGCCGCCGGAGAACTCGTGCGGGAAGGCCTTGGCCCGCACGTTCGGGTGCGGGATGCCGACCAGGTCGAGCAGTTCGACGGCGCGCTTGGCCGCCTTGTCCCTGGCCATCTTCTGATGGATGCGGACGGCCTCGGCGATCTGGTCGCCGATGGTGTAGACGGGGGTGAACGCCGACAGCGGGTCCTGGAAGATCATGCTGATCGACTTGCCGCGGACCCTGGTCAGTTCCCTCTCGTCGACTCCGACCAGCTCCTGGCCGTGCAACTGGACCGAACCGCTGACCACGGCGTTCTGCGGCAGCAGGCCCATGACGGCGAGCGAGGTCACGGACTTGCCCGAGCCCGACTCGCCGACGATGCCGAGCACCTCACCGCGGGAGACCTCGTAGCTCACCCCGCGCACGGCCTGGATGTCGCCGGGGAAGGTGACGGTGAGGTCGCGGACCTCCAAGATGCTCACGAGTTGCTCCCCGGGTCGAGTGCGTCACGCAGTCCGTCACCGATCAGGTTGATGCTGAGCACCAGGACCACCAGCAGGCCGGCGGGGAACGCGAACAGCCATGGGTAGCCGGTGGCGTTGCGGGCGCCCTCCGCGATCAGCGTGCCGAGCGAGACATCGGGCGGTTGGATGCCGAAGCCGAAGAACGAGAGCGCCGCCTCACCGATGACCGCGCCACTGACGTTGAGCGTCGCGTCGATGATCAGTAAGGAGGACAGGTTCGGCAGGATGTGGCGGAAGATGATCTTCCAGCGTGGGATGCCCATGTAGACCGCGGCCAGGACGTACTCCCGCTCGCGAAGCGAGAGCGTCATGCTGCGCACCACCCGGGAGGTGATCATCCAGGCGAACGCCGCGAGCAGCACCACGAACCAGAGCCAGGTGCCGCCTTTCAGCCTCGGCGAGATGATCGCGATGATCAGGAAGCTGGGGAGCACGAGCAGAAGGTCGACGCCCCACATGAGGAGCCTGTCGATCCGGCCGCCGAAGTAGCCGGCGAACGCGCCCACCAGCGCCGCGAGGCCGGTGGAGATGAGCGCCACCAGCAGCCCGATGATGATCGACTTCTGCATGCCGCGCAGCGTGACCGCGTACATGTCCTGGCCGATCGAGGTGGTGCCCCACCAGTGGTCGGCCGAGGGAGCGGCCAGGAAGGCCCGGAAGTCCTTGTCCGTCCACTCGTACGCGCCGACGAACGGGCCGACGTAGGCCAGCGCCACCAGCAGGATCAGGGCAATGCAGCCATAGCGGGCCTGCCTGTTGCGGAGCAGACGCCCGAGGACGACTTTGGAACGCACCTAGTTCACCCGCACTCGAGGATCGAGGGCCGCCACCAGCAGGTCCGACAGGAAGGCGGCGACCAGGACGCAAAGGGAGGCGAAGAAGCTCACCGCGGCGACGGCGTTGACGTCGTTCTGGTTGATCGAGTCGATCAACCAGGCGCCCATGCCGTGCCAGGCGAAGATCTTCTCGGTGAAGGTGGCGCCCGTGAGCATCGTCCCGAACGCGAAGGCGAAGTACGTGGCCGCGGGGATCAGCGCGGTGCGCAGCGCGTGCTTGAACAGCGCGGTCCTGCGCCGGAGCCCCTTGGCCATCGCCGTCCGGACGAAGTCCTGGTCCAGCACGTCGAGCATCATGTTGCGCTGGATGCGGCTGTAGAAGGCGATCGAGCCGAGGCTGAGCGAGATGGTCGGCAGGATCAGGTGGTTCAGCCGGTTGAGGAACTGGTCCCAGCCCGTCAGCTTGGGGTTGTACTCGCCCGTGTATTCGATCAGCGTGAACCCCAGCCCGCGGTTCAGGCTGTAGGTGGCGATCGCGAGCAGGGTGGCCAGCACGAACACCGGGACCGCCATGACCACGAAGGAGCCGACCCCGATCAGGCGGTCGCTGAGCCTGTACTGCCTGACGGCGGAGAAGGCGCCCAGTCCCACGCCAAGGACGAAGCCCACGAGGGTGCCGACGAACAGCAGCCGGAGGCTGACCCCGATCCGCCGGCCCATCTCGTCGTTGACCGAGCCGCCGTTCCAGGTCTTGCCGAAGTCTCCGGTGACGACGCCCGATGCCCAGGTCAGGTAGCGCTGGAACACGGGGGTCTTGTCGTTGAGGTTGTAGGCGTCGAGCGTCGCGTCGATGACGGCCTCGGCGACCGGGGGCTGACGCCCCTCGTACGCGCCGCGGGGGTTCATGGTGGTCGCGGCGAGCATGTACGCCAGGCTGGCCGCGATCGCGACCAAGACCACATTAATCGCCAACCTGCGTAGCAGGTACCTGCCCATCGCCCTCCGTTCACGCTGAACGGGGGCCCAGAGGCACGCCAGGCAGGAAGCCCCCCGCACAAAAAGCCATCTCACCCCAGCAAAAACACGTGGCGCGAGATGACTAGCAAGCGGGAGAATATCGGACAAAAAGGAGCGATCGACAGCAGCCAGTCGTAACAGTCAGGTAACCACACTTATCCAACTAGCCTCATATGCCCGATGACCTGCACGAATGCGACTATTCACCACCTCCAAAAAACGCCCGACGATCGGCTATGTCACGAAATTCATATATAAACCGTGACGAAACCCGGACATACATTGTCGATACCGATCCATCACCCTCTTGGTGAAAGGACGATCCGTACCCTTTCACCAAGAGGGCTCTCGGGTTAGGAACCCGCCCCTGCCTGGTCGGTTCAGGTGGTGGAGAAGGCCGCGTCGAAGGAGGTGGTGGGCGGGGTGATGGAGTTGAGCCGGCGGATGTAGCCGAGCGCCTCCTTGGCCCCGTCCAGCCGGTCCATGCCGGCGTCCTCCCACTCGATCGAGATCGGGCCGGTGTAGCCGATCGAGTTGAGCGCCCGGAAGCAGTCCTCCCACGGCACGTCGCCGCGGCCGGTGGACACGAAGTCCCAGCCGCGCCGCAGGTCGGCCCAGGGCAGGTGCGAGGAGAGGCGGCCGCGCCGGCCGTCGCCGACCCGCACGCGGGTGTCCTTGCAGTCGACGTGGTAGATCCGGTCGGCGAAGTCGAGGATGAACGCCACCGGGTCGAGGTCCTGCCAGACCATGTGCGACGGGTCCCAGTTGAGGCCGAAGGCCGGCCGGTGGCCGATCGCCTCCAGCGTGCGCTGCGTGGTGACGTAGTCGTAGGCGATCTCGCTCGGGTGGATCTCGTGCGCGAAGCGGACGCCCACCTCGTCGAAGACGTCGAGGATCGGGTTCCACCGGTCGGCGAAGTCCTGGTAGCCGGCCTCCACCATCGAGGCGGGCACCGGCGGGAACATGGCCACCGTGTGCCAGATCGACGAGCCGGTGAAGCCCACGACGGTGTCGACGCCCAGCAGCGCGGCGGCCCGCGCGGTGTTCTTCATGTCCTCGGCCGCGGCCCGGCGCACGGACTCGGGGTCACCGGTGCCCCAGACGCGCGCCGGGAGGATGGCCTTGTGACGCTCGTCGATGGGGTGGTCGCAGACGGCCTGGCCCACCAGGTGGTTGGAGATGGTCCACACCTTGAGGCCGTGCTTGTCGAGCTGGGCGTGCTTCTGCTCGACGTACGAGGGGTCGGCGACGGCCTGTGCCACGTCGAAGTGGTCGCCCGAGCAGGCGATCTCGAGACCGTCGTAGCCCCATTCGGCCGCCAGCCGGCACACCTCCTCGAACGGCAGGTCGGCCCACTGGCCGGTGAACAACGTGACCGGTCTCATGTCTCCTCCACGGCTGTGTAGCGGCTGGAGTCAGCCGCGCTCCGCTCGACCGCCGCCAGCACCCGCTGCACCCGCAGCCCGTCGGCGAACGACGGTGACGGGTCGGTGCCCTGGGCGATCGCTTCCAGGAAGTCCTTGATCTCGTGGGTGAAGGTGTGCTCGTAGCCGAGGCCGTGCCCCGGCGGCCACCAGGCGCCGACGTACGGGTGGTCGGGCTCGGTGACCAGGATCCGGGTGAAGCCGCCGCCTCCCTCGCTGACCCACAGCTCGTTCATCGCCTCGAAGTCGAAGGCGAGGCTGCCGAGCGAGCCGTTGATCTCGATGCGGAGCGCGTTCTTGCGCCCGGTGGCGAACCGGGTGGCCTCGAAGGAGGCCAGCGCGCCGCCGGAGAGCCGTCCGATGAACAGCGCGGCGTCGTCGACGGTGACGGGGCCCGTGGCCGAGCCGCCGCCGGAGCCGCTCAGCCCGGCCGAGGACTCCGGCAGCGGGCGTTCGTTGATGAACGTCTCGGTCAGGGCCGAGACGCCCACCACGTGCTGGCCGGTGACGAACTGGGCGGTGTCGATGATGTGCGCGCCGATGTCGCCGAGCGCGCCCGACCCCGCCTTGTCCTTCTGGAGCCGCCACACCAGCGGGAACCCGGGATCGACGATCCAGTCCTGGAGATACTGCGCGCGCACGTGCCGGATCTCGCCGAGCCGGCCCTCCTCGACCAGCCGGCGGGCCAGCGCGATCGCGGGCACCCGCCGGTAGTTGAACGCGACCATGTTCCGGCCCGGCGCCCCGGCCGCCGCCTCGACCATGGCCTCGGCCTCGGCGACGGTGTTGGCCAGCGGTTTCTCGCAGAGCACGTGCTTGCCGGCGCGCAGCGCCGCGATGGCGATCTCGGCGTGGGAGTCGCCGGGCGTGCAGATGTCGACGATCTGCACGTCGTCGCGCCGGACCAGCTCTCTCCAGTCGGTCTCGATGTCCGCCCAGCCGAGGCGGGCGGCGGCGGCCGCGGTGTGCTCCTTCGACCTGCCGGCCAGCACCGCCATCCGCGGTGCCAGCGGCAGGTCGAAGAAGGCCCCCACATTGCGCCAGGCCTGGGAGTGGACCCGGCCCATGAACGCGTAGCCCACCATTCCCACGCCGACGGTGGTTCTGTCTGACATGCAGCCCCCGATCAGGATTCGAAGCCGAGTGGCAGATACTTCTCTACGTTCTCCTTGGTGATGGTCTCGGACGCGAGCGTGATCGACTGCGGAACTTGGTTCTCCACGAGGTCACTCATGCCCTTCCCCTGGGCGATCAGACGGGCGAGTTTGATCGCCGAGGAGGCCATCGTGGGGCTGTAGGTGACCGTGGCCTCCAACACCGAACCACCCGACTGGATCTCCTTCATCGCGTTCAGCGAGCCCGCGCCGCCGACCATGACGAACTCGCTCCGGTTCGCCTCCTTGATCGCGGCGAGCACGCCGACGCCCTGGTCGTCGTCGTGGTTCCACAGCGCGTCGATCTTCTTGTGGGCCTGCAGCAGGCCGGCCGCCACCTGGTTGCCGGTCTCGACCGTGAACTTGGCGTCCTGCTTGGCGGTGACGCTGAAGCCGTACGTCTTGAGCGCGTCGGCGAAGCCCTTGCTGCGGTCCTGCGTCAGCGGCAGCGTGGCGATGCCCTGGATCTCCACGATGACCGGGTTGGAGACGCCCTTCTCCTTCAGCTTGGCGCCGATGTAGTGGCCGGCGGCCACGCCCATGCCGTAGTTGTCGCCGCCGATCCAGGTCCGGTAGGCCAGCTTGTCGGGGAAGATGCGGTCGAGGTTGATCACCGGGATCCCGGCCGCGGTGGCCTGCAGCGCGACCTGGTTGAGCTGCTGGCCATCGTTGGGCAGGATCACCAGCGCCGCCACCTTGGCCGCGATCAGCGACTCGACGGCGGAGATCTGCTGGTTGATGTCGTTCGTCGGCTCGACGGGCTTGAACTCGACGTCGGCGTACTGCTTCGCGGTGGCCTCGGCGTTCTTGGCGATGGCCGCGATCCAGCCGTGGTCGGCCGCCGGAGCGGAGAAGCCGATCACGACCTTGGTGCCGGGCTGGTCGTTGCCGCTCGCCGCCGGGGCGGGCGCCGCGGCGCTGGCCGGCGCGGCGGCCGGCTCGTTGCTGGTGCAGCCCGCGGCTAACAGGACGGCTCCGCCGACGAGGAAGCCTCTGCGCGCGACGTTCTCGGTCATGGTGCTCTCTCTTTCAGGTTCCGCCGCTGGAGAAGGACGGCGACGACGATGATCAGGCCCTTCGCGATCAGCTGGTCGCTGGTGTTGAGACCGTTGAGGATGAACAGGTTGGTGATGAGCGTGAAGATGAGCAGGCCGAGGATGGAGCCGATGATCGTGCCCCGGCCGCCGGTGAGCAGGGTGCCGCCGATGATGACGGCCGCGATGGCGTCGAGTTCGTACAGGTCGCCGTGGGTGGACGAGCCGGTCGTGGTGCGCGCCATGATGAGGATCGCGGCGATGCCGCAGCACAGGCCCGACAGCGCGTACAGAAGCATGGTGTGCCTGCGCACGTCGATGCCGGCGAGCCGGGCCGCCTCGGGGTTTCCGCCGACCGCGTAGGTGCGGCGGCCGAACGTCGTGCGGTTGAGCAGGATCCAGCCGAGCACCACGACCAGCGCGAAGACGTAGACGAGCAGCGGGATGCCGAGCACCCGGGTCGTCGACAGGTCCACGATGGCGGAGTTGCCGGTCTGGATGAGCTGGGTCTTGCGGTCGGACATCCGCTGGGCCAGGCCGCGCGCGGCGACGAGCATGGCCAGGGTGGCGATGAACGGCACCAGCCGCCCGTAGGCGATGAGCAGTCCGTTGACCAGGCCCGCGCCGGTGCCGACCAGGATCGCGCAGACCGCCATGACGAACGGCCCGAACTCCTGCGTGGCCAGGGTGGTCGCCCAGACCGAGGCGAGGGCCATGATGGCGCCCACCGACAGGTCGATGCCGCCTCCGATGATCACGAACGTCGCGCCGACCGTGATCACGCCGATCGTGGCGGCCAGCGACAGCATGCTGACCACGTTGGAAGTGGTGGCGAAGTTGTCCGGTTTGGTGACCAGGCCGACGATCACCAGCAGGCCGATCGCCACGAACAGCCCCAGGTGCCGCATCTCGCCTAACCGGCCCAGCGCACCGGACCTCAGCACGGCCGCGCGCCCTGGCGGCGCCTCGGCCGCGCCCGGCTCCCGGGCCTGCGCCGACGGCCTTCCGGGTTCGCTCATCAGGCGGCTCTCCCCTCCATGATCATGTCGAGTACGCGGTGCTCGTCGAGGTCTTCGGCGGCGCCCTCGTGGATGACGGTCCCCTCGCGCAGCACCAGGACGCGGTCGGCCAGGCCGAGCACCTCCGGCACCTCGCTGGAGACGAGCAGCACGCCGATGCCCTGCTCGGCAAGGCCGCGGATCACCGCGTAGAGCTCGGCCCGGGCGCCGACGTCCACACCCCGGGTCGGCTCGTCGAGCAGGAGCAGCTTGCGCCCGCCGAGCAGCCAGCGGGCCAGCACGGCCTTCTGCTGGTTGCCGCCGGACAGGGTCTTGATCGGCCGTTCGGGGTCGGGCGGCCGGATGTCGAGCGCCTCCACCAGCCGTCCGGCCTCGGCCCGCTCGCGGGCCCGGTCGACCCAGCCGAACCTGGCGAACTCCGGCAGGCTGCCCAGGGTGATGTTGGCAGTCACGCTCTGGTCGAGCAGCAACGCCTGGGCCTTGCGTTCCTCGGGGGCCAGGCCCATGCCGTGCCGCACCGCGCGGACCACGCCGCCGCGGCGTAACCGCTCTCCGGCCAGCACGACCCGCCCGGACGCGGCGCGCGCGCCGTACACCGCCTCCAGGATCTCCGAGCGGCCGGAGCCGACCAGCCCGGCCAGCCCGACGATCTCGCCCGCGCGCACCGAGAGGGAGACCCCGGCGAACGCGCCGGGCGAGGTCAGGTCCTCGACCCGGAGCACTTCGTCGCCGGGCTCGCGGGAGGCGCGGGGCGGGAAGACGTACTCGACGTTGCGGCCGGTCATCAGCGAGACGATCCGGGAGGTCGGCGTGTCGCGGGCGGGCAGGCCGACCGCGACCGTGCGGCCGTCCTTGAGCACCGTGACCCGGTCGCCGATCTCGCGGATCTCCTCCAGCCGGTGGGAGATGTAGACGACGGCCACGCCCTGCGCGGTGAGCTCGCGGATGATCCGGAAGAGGTTGGCGACCTCGTCGTGGGCGAGCGCGGCCGACGGCTCGTCCATGATGATCAGCCGGGCGTCGTGGGAGAGCGCGCGGGCCATCGAGACCACCTGCTTGGCCGCCGGTGACAGCCGCCCCACCTCGGTTCCGGGCCGGATCTCCGGATGGCCGAGCCGGGTCAGCACCTCGCGGGCGGCCCGGTTGCCGGCGGCGCGGTTCACGAAGCCGAGGCGGGCGTGCTCGTGGCCGAGGAAGATGTTCTCGGCCACGCTCAGCCCGTCGACCAGGTCCAGCTCCTGGTAGATGGTGGCGAAGCCGAGCCGGATGGCGTCGTTGGGGCTGCCGGGGCTCACCGGTGCGCCGTTGAACTCGATCGTGCCCTCGTCGGGCCGGTGGACCCCGGCCAGCACCTTGATGAGCGTGGACTTTCCGGCGCCGTTCTGGCCGAGCAGGCAGTGCACCTCGCCGGCCCGGACGTCGAGGTCCACCCCGTCCAGCGCGCGCACGCCGGGAAACTGCTTGACGATTCCCCTCATGACCAGCATCGGGGTCTCCCTGGTAGACGTTCTGAGCGTTCTAGGAGTTCTAGGAGTTCTAGGCGTTGACGATGCGGTTGATGTTGTCGGGTGACAGGTAGTGCTCGATCGCCAGGATCCCGGCGCCCAGCGCGGCGGCGTTGATGCCGGTGCGGCTCGGCACGATCGACAGGTGGTGGGTGGCCAGCGGCAGTGACCTGCGGTAGACGGTCTCCCTGACGCCCGCGAGCAGGTGCTCGTGGACCCGCGACAGGGCGCCGCCGATGACGATGACCTCGGGGTTGAAGAAGTTGACCAGGCCGGCGAGCACCTCGCCGATGAGCCGGCCGGCCTCCCTGACCAGCCGCAGCGCCTGCGTGCTGCCCGCCTGCACGAGCGCGACCACGTCGGCGCCCGTCTCGGCGGGCACGCCCAGCTCGGTGAGCCGCCGCGCGACGGCGGCCCCTCCGGCGACCGCCTCCAGGCAGGCGCTGTTGCCGCACCGGCAGCCCGCGTCCTCGTGCCCGGACACGCGGATGTGGCCGATGTCGCCCGCCGACCCCTGCGCGCCGCGGTGCAGCCTGCCCTCGGCCACGATGCCGCAGCCGATGCCGGTGCCGACCTTGACGAACAGCAGGTGGCGGGTCTCGGGGAACGCGTTGCGCTGCTCTCCGAGGGCCATCACGTTCACGTCGTTGTCGACGAGCACGGCGCAGTCCGCGAAGTGCTCGGGGATCGGGTAGTCGTTCCAGCCGGGCATGATCGGCGGGTTGTTCGGCCGGCCCGTGGCGAACTCGACCGGCCCCGGCACCCCCATGCCCAGCGCCCTGAGCGCCGTCCGGGGCCGGCCCGCCACGGTCAGCAGCCGGTCGAGCCGGTCGTCGACGTGGGCCAGGACCACCTCGGGCCCTTCGGCCACCAGCAGGGGGTCTTCGCACTCGGCCAGCACCTCGCCGGACATGTCCATCAGCGCGATGCGGCAGTGGGTGGCGCCCAGGTCGACGCCGCCGAACACGTGGTCCTCGGTGTGGAGGCGGAGGTGACGCGGCGGGCGGCCGCCGGTGGACTCGCCGCTCTCGGTCTCCTCGACGAGGCCGCGCTCGATCAGCGCGTCGACTCGCTGGGAGATCGTGGATCGGGCCAGGCCGGTGAGCCTGGCCAGGTCGGACCGGGTCGTCGCGGAGCCCGCGCTGATCAGCGTCAGGACATCACCGGGCGAGCCCGGAGTGGGGGTCATGCCGCGACAATAAGATCACCGATGCGGCAAATCAAGAGCGAGAACCATCCGAACTTGGCTGACTTCCGCCAATGATCGAACAAAGCCCGATTTTTCATGACCCGAACCGGACCTGAACCGGACGTGCCGCGGTCGCCGCTCGGCGACGAGCGGCCGCGCCACCTCTGGTCGTCGGCACGACGGTGGAGAGCCACCCTCCTGGGCGGGCCGTCCCCACCGCCGATGTGACCTGCCTAGAGCATCCTTAGAGCATCCTTAGAGCATCCTTAGAGCATCCTTAGAGCATCGCCTTCATCGAGTCGGCGGCCGTGAGCACGTACGGCTGCTCGGCCATGACCGCGTCCCAGTTGTCCGCCACCGTCTCCGGCGTGAGGTCGTCGGTCTTCCAGCCGGGCCCCTCGGCCACGAACACCCGCGCCACCCGGCCGCCGCCCACGCTGAACACCTCGCCGCTCACCTCGCACGAGTCGTGCACCAGGTAGGCGACCAGCGCGCTGACCCGCTCCGGCGTGAACGTGGCCTCGAACTCGGCGGGCAGCAGCGACTCGGTCATCCGGGTCCAGGCGATCGGCGCGATGGCGTTGGCCTTGATGCCGTTGCGGGCCCCCTCGATGCCGATCGTCTTGGTCAGGCCGACCAGGCCCATCTTGGCCGTGGAGTAGTTGGCCTGGCCGAAGTTGCCGAACAGGCCGGCCGGGCTGGAGGTGTTGACGACACGGCCGTAGCCGGCCTCCTTCATGTACGGGTAGGCGGCCTGGCTGACCAGGTAGGAGCCGCGTACGTGCACCGCGAGCACGTTGTCGAAGTCCTCGACCGTCATCTTGCCGAACGACCGGTCACGCAGGATGCCCGCGTTGTTGACGACGATGTCGATCCCGCCGAACGCGTCGACCGCGGCCTGGACGATCGCCCGGGCGCCCTCGGGGGTGGCGACGTTGTCGGTGTTGGCGACGGCCTGGCCGCCGTTCTTGGTGATGAGCTCGACCACGTCCGCGGCCGGGCCCGTGGAGGCGCCGGTGCCGTCGAGCGCGCCGCCCAGGTCGTTGACGACGACCTTCGCGCCCCGCTCGGCCAGCAGGAGCGCGTGTGACCTGCCGAGGCCGTGTCCCGCCCCCGTGACGATCGCGACTCTGTCATCGAACCGAAGCATCGAACCTCCAGCGCAAGAGAACATCGTTCTAGTACGAGCACAATAACCCGAACGACGGGAACCGTGACCGACCCTGGCCGGGGCTAACGGGAGGCGGTAAACCACAGCTCCGGCTCGCCGCCGGTGCGGCGTACCCGGCCCCGGGCCTCGAGCCAGACCAGGTGGGCCAGCGTCTCGTTGTTGGCCGAGCGGCGCATGAAGGGCGGGATCGTCTCCCAGGGCCGCGACCAGGTCAGCCGGGTGGCGATGTCCCAGCAGCTGATCCCGTCGGCCGCGCCGACCACGCTCTCGATCTCGGCCAGCCGCTCGTCGTGGTGGGTGATCACGTAGTCGACCCGCTGGGCCAGCTCCAGGAACCGGTACTCGTGCGCGGGCAGCACCTCGTCCACGTCCAGCTTGCCCACGGCGGCCAGCGAGTCGAGGTAGTCGGCCAGCGGGTTCGGCGTGGACTGCGGGTGCACGGCCACGATGGGCGTGATCCTGGCCAGCACGTGGTCGCCGGAGAACAGCACCTTGCGGGAGGGCGACACGAAGCAGAGGTGACCCGGCGAGTGCCCGGGCGTCCAGATGGCCCGCAGGTCCCAGCCGGGCAGCCCGAGCTCCTCGCCGTCCTCGACCAGCCGGTCGGGCTTGGCCATCGAGACCATGTGCCTGATCATCATCGACGCCCCCGCCAGCTCGTCCAGCGTCGAGGCGGGCACGCCGCACCGGTCGAGCAGCGCCCGCTCCTTGCGCACCAGCGAGTCGATGGCGCTGTCGTCGTAGCGCTCGTGCAGCAGGCCGGCGTCGGCGGGGTGCAGCGCGATCCAGGCGCCCGACCTCTCCCGGATGCGTCCGGCCAGCCCGTAGTGGTCGGGGTGGATGTGGGTGACCAGCACCCCCTTGACGTCGGTGATGGCGTAACCGGCGGTCCGGAGCCCGGCGACCAGGGCCGAGTAGGCCTCGTCGGTGTCCCACCCGGCGTCGATGATCGCCACCCCGTCGGCCAGCTCCAGCACGTACACCAGCACGTACCGCAACGGGTTGATCGGAATCGGCACCGGAACCGACCACAGCCCCGGTCGCACCCGCTCGACTTCCGGCATCGTGCCGCCGAGCCACGCCGCACGCTGCGCCTCGCTGGATGGGGTCACCACGAACTTCGCCATGCCCTTGATTGTGCCCTTGTTTCCCGAACTACGTTCTACTGGGGTCGCCACCCACCTCCCCGATCACCGTCCGGTGCCGAGCAGGGCCGGGGCGTCCTCGTGCGCGCCGAGGGCCGGCAGGCGGACGAACAGCAGCACGGAGACGAGCACCAGGACGGCGGCCAGGGACCAGGCCGCGGCCGTGCCCGCCTGGGTGGCGAGCGCGCCGAACGCCAGGTTGGACAGGCCCGCTCCGGCCTGGAGCGAGAGCGAGCCGGTCGAGGCGACCGTGTTGCGCTGGGCGGCGGTGACGGCCTTGTGGGTCATCTCCAGGCAGAGCATCCCGGCCCCCGAGAGCCCGGCGAACATGACCACATAGGCCAGCCCGGCGGTCGCGAACCCGGCCACGCCGTCCAGCCCGGCCGTGGCCGCGAGGCCGCCGATCGAGAGCGCGGTCAGCACGACGCCCGCCGCCGCCCCGCGCGCCGAGCCGCCGGCGACCCGGGCAGCCCACGGGCCGATCGCGCTGCCCGCCGCGCTCCCGGCGAACCCGAGCGCGGCCACGACGGCATAGGCGGTGCTGCCGAGCTCGTCCGTGCCCGCCAGGTCGGCCAGCCGGCCCGGAGTGAGCAACTCAACGGCGGCGAGCGCGACCCCGGAGGCCGCGGCGGCCAGCATCAGGCGGCGCAGCAACGCGCCGCGAGCTGCCATCCGCAGCCCCCCGGCCACGGTCCGCGGCACCTCACGCAGCACCGCGCCGAGCGACCGGCTGACGTGTGACGGCTCGGGCAACGCGAGCACCACCACGACCAGCAGCACGCTCGCGGCCACAGCGCCCACGAGGGGCGGCACGGCCAGCGGCGGGATCGGGCCGCCCGGCGGCACCAGCAGCGGCACGAAGCCGCCCGCCAGCACGCCCAGGCAGAGCGCCGCCGACTCCATGGCGCCACCCCGCGCCAGCCCCGGCTTGAGATCGGCGTCGCGGCCTTCGAGATCGTGCAGCGTGTCGACGTACCAGGAGGTGGCGGGCCCGCTGGACAGGGCCCGGGCGACCCCCTTCAGCACCCCCGTCACCAGGAACATCCACACGGTGGTGGACACCGCCATCATCACCAGCGCCGCCACGGTGAAGCCGGCCGACAGGGCGAGCACCATCCGCCGCCCGACGACGTCCGCCAGCCCGCCCGTCGGCAACTCCAGCCCGATCGTGACGGCCGAGAACGCCGTGGTGACCAGGCCCACCTGGGCGAGGCTCAGCCCCCGGCCGGTCATCAGCAGCACCATGACCGCCATCATCAGGCCCAGCGGTAACCAGGTCAGAAAGCTGACCACCATGTAACGCCGCAACGCGGACCGACCGGTCATCGACCGCCCCCTCCCCTACGGGCCGTACGCGAAGAACCACCCTCGGCCGCACCCGAAAGATCCCCAACCGGCGCACCCGGAAGATCACCACCGAGCATGCCCGGAAGATCACCACCGGGCGTGCCCGGGACGTCACCACCAGGCGTGCCCGGAAGATCACCACCGGGCGTGTCCGGGAGGTCACCGCGGGCCGCGTGGGGGAAGCCGCCGGTCCAGAGGTGGACCTGGGCGGCGCCCGGGTCGCCGGCGTAGCGCTCGGCGAGCTCGCGCACCAGGTCGTCGACCCGCTTCCCCAGCTCGCGCAGCCCCGCGGGCGGCAGCGACACGAGGTGGTCGCTGAGCCCGGCGACCTCGACCCAGTCCTCGGGCCAGCCGCCCTCGTCGTACTCCTCGACCGCGCGGGCGAGCGCCTCCACCTGGCGCAGGTGCATGATCCGGACGGCTTCGAGCCCCTCGGGCGTGGCCGACATCTGCAGGTTGTCCCAGGAGGTGTAGCGGTGGCGGGCGCGCCACCGGCGCTCCCGGCCGTCGCGCCGCTCCGGATCCTCCTCGATGAAGCCGTACTTGGCCAGCTCACGAAGGTGGTAGCTGGTGGAGCCGGAGCTCTCGCCGACGGTGCGCCCGAGCTCGCTGGCCGTCGCCGGGCCGCCGCCGCGCAGCAGGCCGAGCAGCCGCACCCGCAGCGGGTGGGCCACCACCTTGAGCACCCGCGGGTCACTGATCTTGTACGCCTCTTCCACACTCGAAGGGTAAACCGCAAAGACAATTTTGCAAAGTGAATTTTGCGGTAGGCGTTCTCGTAAAATCGACGACATGCTTGACGACATCTGGGTGGACGAGTCCGTCTTCGCGCTGCGTCCCGACTTCGCGGTGCTTCTCGTCACGGCCCGCGGCCTGCGCAACGGGCCCACCGACGACCGCACCCGCGCCTGGCTGGCCGACGCCTCGGCGCGGCCGGCGCAGCCGGAGAAGATCGAGGCGTGGCGTGACGCCTACCGCGCGTTCGGCGCCAAACCCTCCCGCACCCGCCCGTCGGTCGACGCGCTCACCCGCCGCCTGCCGCTGCCGGAGATCAACCAGGTCGTCGACGCCTACAACTCGATCAGCGTGAAGCACGCGCTGCCGATCGGCGGCGAAGACCTCGACCACTACGTCGGCCCGGCACGGCTGGTCAGGGCGGCGGGCGACGAGGAGTCCGAGGAGGCCCTCGGGCGGCCCGAGACCGGCGAGGTGATCTGGCGCGACGACGTCGGCGTCACCTGCCGCAGGTGGAACTGGCGCCAGGTGGTGCGCACCCGGCTCACCGAGGAGACCGTCAACGCGCTGTTCATCCTGGAGCGGCTGGAGCCCATGACGCTGGAGGAGCTGAAGACGGCCGGCGAGGAACTGGGCGACCTGCTGTCCGAACTGTCCCCCGAAGTGCGCATCGCTACCAGATTGCTGTCCGAAAGGAAATAAACCTCCGGTTGAGGTGTTGATACCAAAAGGTAATAATGACGGCACCACCCGGATCTACGAGGGAGGCGTGACCTCCTGAGACCCTCCTGAGAGGATCAGGCGTGGCGGCGCGGCCTCTCCTGCACGCGCCGGCTGCCAGGACGAGTAACCTTGGACAAGTTCTCTAACATCAACGCCGATCTGCGGAAGAGGGCGATTTCCGCCGTGTCGTCTGAGTCGTCGCGGACAAACCCGCTGGCAAGCTTTGGTCAGAACGAATGGCTTGTCGACGAGCTGTACCAGAA
Organism: Nonomuraea sp. NPDC048916; assembly: GCF_040649575.1. NCBI lineage: Bacteria > Bacillati > Actinomycetota > Actinomycetes > Streptosporangiales > Streptosporangiaceae > Nonomuraea > Nonomuraea sp. NPDC048916. Next base: position 62,111 of record NZ_JBEZFS010000034.1, on the reverse strand, counting down.
GTACCTCCAGGACCCCGAGTCTGTTGACAAGGCCTGGTGGAATTTCTTCGCTGACTACAACCCTGACTATGGACCGGGCCGGACCCCGGCCAGGGAGGCGGCAAACGGCACCACGACCGCGCCTCCTCCCTCGGCACCTCCGAAGGCGGCTCCGCCGCCCAAGGCGGCGGCCGCTCCGGCCCCCGTTGTGAAGCCGAAGCAGCCGGCCACGCCGGTGCCCAAGGGCGCCGAAGAGGTCAAGCTGCGCGGCGCCGCGGCCCGCACAGCCGCCAACATGGACGCCTCACTTGTCATCCCCAGCGCGACCAGCGTCCGCGCCATCCCTGCCAAGCTGCTCGTCGACAACCGCATCGTGATCAACAATCACCTCAAGCGGGGTCGCGGCGGCAAGGTCTCCTTCACGCACCTGATCGGCTACGCCGTGGTCAGGGCGCTGAGGTCGATGCCGGAGATGAACTACTCCTACACCGAGGTCGACGGCAAGCCGACCCTGGTCAAGCCCGAGCACATCGCCCTGGGCCTGGCCATCGACGTGCAGAAGAGCAACGGTGAGCGCCAGCTCCTCGTGCCGTCCATCAAGGCCGCCGAGAAGATGGACTTCCGGCAGTTCTGGATGGCGTACGAAGAGGTGGTCCGCAAGGCGCGGGCGGGCAAGCTCGGGGTCGACGACTTCGCCGGCACCACGATCTCGCTCACCAACCCCGGCACGATCGGCACCGTCCACTCCGTGCCCCGCCTGATGCCCGGCCAGGGCACGATCATCGGCGTCGGCGCGATGGAATACCCGGCCGAATACCAGGGCGCGTCCCCCGACACGCTCTCGCGGCTGGCCGTGTCCAAGGTCATGACGCTGACCAGCACCTACGACCACCGGATCATCCAGGGCGCCCAGTCGGGCGACTTCCTGCGCACGATCCACCGGCTGCTGCTCGGCGAGGACGGCTTCTACGACGAGATCTTCGAAGCCCTGCGGATCCCCTACGAGCCGGTCCGCTGGGTCCAGGACATCTCGTGGTCGCACGACGACGACGTGGCCAAGTCGGCGCGTGTCATAGAGCTGATCCACGCCTACCGCGTGCGCGGCCACCTCATGGCCGAGACCGACCCGCTCGAATACAAGCAGCGTAAGCACCCCGACCTCGACATCCAGTCGCACGGGCTGACGCTGTGGGATCTCGAGCGCGAGTTCGCCACGGGCGGTTTCGGCGGGCGCCCGCTGATGAAGCTCCGCGAGATCCTGGGCGTGCTGCGCGACTCCTACTGCCGCACGGTCGGCATCGAGTACATGCACATCCAAAACCCCGAGGAGCGGGCCTGGATCCAGGCCCGGGTGGAGAAGCCGCACACCTCCCCCGTCCGCGACGATCAGCTCAACATCCTCAGCCGCCTCAACACCGCCGAGGCGTTCGAGACGTTCCTGCAGACCAAGTTCGTCGGCCAGAAGCGCTTCTCGCTGGAGGGCGGCGAGTCGCTGATCCCGCTGCTCGACTCGGTGATCAGCGACGCCGCCGACGAGGACCTCGACGAGGTCGTCATCGGCATGGCCCACCGCGGCCGGCTCAACGTGCTGGCCAACATCGTGGGCAAGTCCTACGGGCAGATCTTCGGCGAGTTCGAGGGCAACATCGACCCGCGCACCGCGCACGGCTCCGGTGACGTGAAATACCACCTCGGCGCGTCGGGCACGTTCACCGCGCCCAGCGGCAAGACGATCACCGCGTCGGTGGTCGCCAACCCGTCCCACCTGGAGGCGGTCGACCCGGTGCTCGAAGGCGTCGTCCGCGCCAAGCAGGACCTGCTGGAGCGCGGCGAGGAGGGCTTCACGGTCCTGCCGGTCCTCGTCCACGGCGACGCGGCCTTCGCCGGCCAGGGCGTCGTGGCCGAGACGCTCAACCTGTCGCAGCTGCGCGGCTACCGCACCGGCGGCACCGTGCACGTGGTGGTCAACAACCAGGTCGGGTTCACGACGTCGCCGGCGTCGTCCCGTTCCTCGGTCTACGCCACCGACGTCGCGCGGATGATCCAGGCGCCGATCTTCCACGTCAACGGCGACGACCCCGAGGCCGTGGTGCGCGTGGGCGAGCTGGCCTACGAATACCGCCAGGCGTTCCGCAAGGACGTGGTGATCGACCTCATCTGCTACCGCCGCCGCGGTCACAACGAGGGCGACAACCCGGCCTTCACCCAGCCGCTGATGTACGACCTGATCGACGCCAAGCGCTCGACCCGCAAGCTCTACACCGAGGCGCTGATCGGCCGGGGCGACATCACGGTCGAGGAGGCCGAGCAGGCGCTGCGCGACTACCAGGCCAAGCTGGAGCAGGCGTTCACCGAGACCCGCGAGGCGACCAAGAAGCCGCTTGAGGCGGGCGCGATGCGCGTGCCACCGGCCGAGGTCGTCAAGTGGTCGCACGCCGACACCCCCACCGCGATCAGCGACGAGACGCTCAAGCGCATCGTCGACACCCAGCTCAACCTGCCTGAGGGCTTCACCCCGCACCCGCGCCTCGCGCCGGTGCTCCAGCGGCGTGGCCAGATGGTGGAGCACGGCACGATCGACTGGGCCATGGGTGAGACGCTGGCGTTCGGCTCGCTGCTCATCGACGGCCACCCGGTCCGCCTGGTCGGCCAGGACTCTCGGCGAGGCACGTTCACCCAGCGCCACGCGGTGCTGGTCGACCGGATGACCGGCGCGGAGCACACACCGCTCAAGACCTTCAACCACGGCACCACGAAGTTCTACGTCTACGACTCGCTGCTCAGCGAGTTCGCGGCGCTCGGCTTCGAGTACGGCTACAGCGTCGTGCGTCCCGATGCCCTGGTGGCCTGGGAGGCGCAGTTCGGCGACTTCGTCAACGGCGCCCAGACGATCATCGACGAGTTCATCTCGTCCGGTGAGCAGAAGTGGGGCCAGAAGTCGGGTGTCGTGCTGCTCCTGCCGCACGGCTACGAGGGTCAGGGGCCCGACCACTCCTCGGCCCGCATCGAGCGGTTCCTCCAGGTCTGCGCGCTCGACAACATGACGGTCGCGCAGCCCACCACCCCGGCCAACTACTTCCACCTGCTGCGCTGGCAGGTCGAGTCGGGCCGGCACAAGCCGATGGTGGTCTTCACGCCCAAGTCGCTGCTCCGTCACAAGCGGGCGACGTCGGAGGCGGCCGACTTCACCGCCGGCACCTTCCAGCCGGTCCTGAGCGACACCACGGTCGACCCGGCCAAGGTCACCAAGGTGGTGCTCTGCTCCGGCAAGGTCTACTACGACCTGCTGGCCGGGCGCGACCAGTCGGAGCGTGACGACGTGGCGATCGTCCGCCTGGAGCGGCTCTACCCGTTCCCGGCCGACGAGCTCACGGCCGAGCTGGCCCGCTACGGCTCGCAGGCCGAGCTGGTCTGGGCCCAGGACGAGCCGACCAACATGGGTCCGTGGCCCTACCTCACGCTCAAGCTGGCGGAGGACCCGCAGCTCCTCGGCGGTCGCTCGCTGAGGCGCGTCTCCCGGGCGGCCAACAGCTCGCCCGCGACGGGTTCGCACTCCGCTCACGACAACGAGCTCCAGGAGATCATCCACCAGCTGTTCGGCTGACCCATCAGGTAGGCCCCCGCCTTCGGGCGGGGGCCTGCTGCTAACCGCGTCCTGAAAAGGTCGACGCGCTGACTAGAGTCGGGCCTGGCCGTGCCGATGCCCGGGTCCCGGCAGGCGACCTCGTCCCACGGCCGCGGAACGAGTGAACAGGAGCGCCATGTACTTCACCGATCGGGGGATCGAGGAGCTCGCCGAGCGGCGCGGCGAGGAGGAGGTCAGCCTGCTCTGGCTGAGCGAGCGGCTGCGCGAGTTCGTCGATCTCAATCCTGAGTTCGAGACGCCGGTCGAGCGGCTGGCCACCTGGCTCGCCCGCCTCGACGACGAGGACGACTAGAGCGTTCCGAAGGTGGATCGCCCTGCGCGTCGCCCGCGTCATCACCCGGCCTGGCCGGCCTGGCTGAAGTCGCCGTACGTCGGCTTGCCCGCCGGCTGATAGACGTTGAGCACGCAGCCGCTGCTGGTCGTCTTCCGTCGTACTCCCATCTGTCGCCAGGTCTGTGCTGACCTCTGTACCAAGGGAGACAGGCTCCGCGCCCGAAACTCATCGCCCCATCACGCCCCCACCTGGCGAGTCGCCGAATGCCCGGTCGTGGTTCCGGCGCGGGAGGCGCGGATGGCATGCTGGGGGCCGGCGATCACAAGGAGCTCAGCGATGACCCATCCTCTCGGCACGCAGCCCGCGCGCCGGCACACCCCTCTCAGCGCGGAGGAGAAGGCCAGGGGCGAGGCCAACTTCTCCCCCTTCGTGGCCCAGCAGCTCGTCGCCAACGGACGGTTCAGGGTGAGCGCCGACACGCCGGAGATGGTGGAGCTGTTCCAGGGGGTCGCCCGCAGGGTGGGCGAGATACTTCAGCGGCCTGTGGTCAGCTATGCCAACGGCCGATACATCGTGATCACCTTCGCCCCGGAGGGGGCTCCCGCCCCACTGGCCGAGGCGACCGCTCGGCACAGGAGTGACGGCCGGGCGTCGTCCCTGTAGCAGCGCTCCCCCGAGCCGTGGTCGGCTTCCGAGGAGCCTGGTGAACGCGCTCCCTCCAGCTCCGCGTCCGAGGTGGGCGGACCGCCCATGGGTCCTGTCCGCCCCCTGTTGCGCTCTGCGTTGAACCAGCCTGCCAGTACAAAAACGGAGAAAAAGTCCACCAGCAAACGCGATACATCTTGAGTTCGCGACAAACGCGACATATCGTGTATGTGTAAGCGATGATTCGCCAGGAGGGCAGGGATCATGCAGCAGTGGACGATTGAGGGGCCCGAGCGGCTGACGTTCGGCCCGGTGACCTCGCTGGACGTGCGAATAGTCGCGGGGAAGCTGGCGGTGCTGGCCAGTGACGGCCCACCGACCCTCGAGGTGGCCGACCTGGAGTCGGCCTCTCCCCTGGTCGTCACCTACGACGAGGACACCAGGGAGCTGAGCGTCGCCTTCAAGGATCTCACCTGGGACGGCCTGCTCGGCTGGCTGCGCCGCGACCGGCGCAAGACCGTCGCGACGCTCACCATGCCCAAGCAGTGCGCCGTCAACGCCGGCGTGGTCTCCGCCTCCGCCGTCGTCGCCGGGTTCGAGAACAACACGCAGGTCAAAGGCGTCTCCGGAGAGATCGTCCTCGACGGGGTGAGCGGCAAGGTGAGCGCCCACACCGTCTCGGGCGACGTCGAGAGCCGCGCCATGGAGGGCGACCTGGCGTTCAACAGCGTCTCGGGCGATCTCACCGTCGCCGACGGCACGCCGCGCCGGCTGCGGGCGAACACCGTGTCCGGACGCATCACCACCGATCTCCGGCTCCGGCCGACCGGCCACGTGACCTTGACCACCGTCTCGGGTGACATCCTGGTCAGGCTGCCGGAGGACGTGGAGGCGGACGTGCGCATCAGGTCCACCTCCGGCCGGCTGGTCAGCACCTTCGAGAAACTGTCCAACGAGAGCGGTCCCGGCTCGAAGTCACTGTCGGGACGGCTGGGTGGCGGCATGGCCGCGTTGTCGGCGACCACGGTCTCCGGTGAGGTCGCGCTGCTCAAGGGGGAGAACGCATGAGTCCTGTGTTCGGTCACGGCCGCCTCAGGCTGTACCTGTTGAAGTTGCTGGAGGAGAGCCCGCGCCACGGATACGAGGTCATCCGGCTGCTGCAGGACCGCTTCCTCGGCGTCTACTCGCCCTCCCCCGGCACCATCTACCCGCGCCTGGCCCGCCTGGAGGAGGAGGGCCTGGTCACGCACGAGGTGATCGACGGCAAGAAGGTGTTCTCGATCACCGACAAGGGCCGCGGCGAGCTCAACGCGCGTCTCGACGAGCTCGACGAGCTGGAGCAGGAGATCTCCGCCTCGGTGCGCGACATCGCCCGCGAGGTCAAGGAGGACGTACGCGACACGGTCAAGTCGCTTCGCGAGGAGCTGACCAAGATGGCGAAGGACGTACGCGTCGGCGCCAAGGACGACGGCCAGCGGCTGCGCGACCAGCAGAAGGCGCACTTCAAGCGGCTCAAGGACGAGCAGAAGCGGCAGTGGACAGAGCACGCCTCGCAGTGGCAGGGCGAGGGCGAGCGGCTCACCGCCGAGTGGCGCCGGATCTGGACCGAGGTCTGGGCCACGCTCGGGGGCGCGCCGCCCAACCGTGCCGCGCTCGACGCCGAGCTGGGCGGCCTGCTGGCCGACTTCGTGGCCAAGGTCCGCGAGGAGGCGTCGGACACCCAGCTCACCCGCGAGACCGTCGACGAGCTCCGCACGGTGCTCGACGAGGCCTCCGGCCGCATCCGCGACGTCCTCCGCTGACCGCGCCGCGCCGCTCCGGGACGCGCCGGCTGCCCCGGATCAGGCTGAGCGGAGTGCCTGTTCCGGGCCCTGGAGGCTGCGGGCGGCGCGGCGGGCGTGGTAGGCGATCGGCATGTATCTGAGGCGCTCCGGCAGCCGCGGCGTGAGCGCCGCCACCGCCCGCCCGACCTGCCGCAGCCGTCGTTCGTCCCGCGCCGACCAGGGCACCCCTAGCTTCTCCCGTACGGCCGGCGGCAGCGTACCGACGGTCACGAAGTGGTTGAACTCGCCCGACCCGGCGCCCACCGGCGTCCAGATCCGGCGCAGCGCCCTGGGCAGCCCAGGCGGCGCGGGCGTCCCCCGCATGACGGCGAGCACCTCCAGCGCGGTCGGGTGAGGTTCGAGCCGGTCGGCCACCATCGCGGCGAAGTACGGCCAGAACGTCTCAAGGCCCTCGGGCATCTCCCGCTCGGGCACCCGCAGGATCGCGCCCAGCCGCCGCGCCTCTTCGTAGAGCGTCCGTTCCTGCTCCGGCGTGTACGGCGTGCCGAAGTAGCGGTTGAGCGTGACGAAGCGCTCGAACAGCGACAGGTGCACCCAGGCCCAGGCAGCACCGTTGAGCGCGTGATAGGACCTGCCCTGCTCGTCCACGCCGCTGATCGGCTTGTGCAGCTCGCGTAGCCGCGCTCCCTCGGCCTGCCCGGCCGCCCCGCCGTACACCCATTTCTGGACCGAGGCGAGCGTGCGGTTGAGCCGTCCCCACGGGTCCTGCTTGTAGGTGGAGTGCTCGGCGACGGCCGCGCCGACGGCGGGGTGCATGGTCTGGATGACCAGCGCGCTCCCGGCCACCAGCAGGTTGCGGTATTCCCCTGCGGACTCCCAGTGCATCGAGCCTGGGCCGAACGGTTCAACGTCCATGACGACGCCTCCCGGGTGATACAACCTCAGGTCTTGTGTATCACCCGGGACGAGCAGAAGTAACCCTTCACTTATCAGACGGTGAAGACGATCTTTCCGAACAGCCCGCCCTCGTGCATGGCGGCGAACCCGTCGCGGGCCTCGGTCAGCGGCATCGTCCGGTCGATGGCCGGCCGGACCCCGGTCTGCTCCAGGAAGACGGCCAGGCGCCGGAGCTGGTCGCGCGTGCCCATGGTGGAGCCGACGACCGAGAGCTGGAGGAAAAAGACCCGGTTGAGATCGGCCGACGGGACGGCGCCGCTGGTGGCTCCGGACACCACGATGCGTCCGCCGGGCTTGAGCGACTTGAGCGAGTGGTCCCAGGTGGCCTGGCCGACCGTCTCCATGACCGCGTCGACCCGCTCCGGCAGCCGCGCGCCCGTCTCGAAGACCTGGTCGGCGCCGAGCTTGAGCGCCTGCTCGCGCTTGCCCGCCGAGCGGCTGGTCGCCCAGATCCGGTAGCCGCCCGCCCGGCCGAGCGCGATCAGCGCGGTCGCGACCCCCCCGCCGGCGCCCTGGACGAGCACGGTCGCGCCGGGCTGCAGACCGGCCTTGTCGAACAGCATCCGGTAGGCGGTCAGCCAGGCCGTGGGCAGGCAGGCGGCCTGCTCGAAGGTCAGCGCGGCCGGCTTGGGCACCAGGTTGCGGCGAGGCACGGCGACCCGCTCGGCGAACGTGCCGTCGTGGACCTCCGACAGCAGCGTGCGCTTGGGATCGAGCGTCTCGTCGGCGCCGGTGCCGATCACCGAGTGCACGATGACCTCGTTGCCCTCCTCGTCGACGCCTGCCGCGTCGCAGCCGAGCACGATGGGCAGCCGGTCCTGCCTGATGCCGACGCCCTTGAGCGTCCAGAGATCGTGGTGGTTGAGCGCGGCCGCCCGCACCGAGACGGTCGTCCAGCCGTCCGGGACCTGCGGCTCCGGGCGCTCGCCGAGCGTCAGCCCGGCGAGAGGGTTGTCGGGATCGGTCTGTGTGGCGGTTACGGCGAACATGGCCGCACCTTACTTCAGCGTGATCCGGATCTCCTTGACGGCCTGCTCAACGAACGACGGCGAGCCGGCGGCGGCGATCTGCACGTCGCCCCTGCACACGCTCTGGGCCGGTCGCCCGCGCCGGTCGATCAGGATCGGCGCCTTCGCGGCCTTGGCGCAGCCGGGTGCCGGGGCGAACGTCACGATGTCGCCGGTGACCCCGCCGAACCAGAGCTGTGGCCCGATCGGCTCGCCCCGCATGGTCTCGCCCGGCTTGGCCAGCCGGACCGGGCCGTCGCCCGTCAGGACGAGGTAGCCGTTCTTGGTGAGCCTGCCGCGCAGGTGTTCGGCCGTCGCCATCCGCTGCTCGAAGGTCAGCCCCTCGGGCCGGTCGTAGAGCGCCAGCCGCCACGGCCCGAAGGAGAACAGCAGCACCTGCCCGTACGAGCCGCTGCCCGGCTGGCGCGGCCAGAGCTGGACGTTGGGAGTGAGCTCCCTGATCGGCTCGCCTCCCTTGGACACCTCGACCTCGCCGCCGTAGGGCGCGGACAACCGGCGGTATTGGCCGTCGATCCAGACTCCCTGGGACGGGCGCGACCCCAGCTCGTCGAGCGCGAGCCGGGCGGGGTAGCGGATCTCGGCCCGTGCCCCGTGCGGGAAGACCACCTGGATGATCTCGTCGTCGCCCTTGGCCGCGGGCTTGGCGTAGAGGACGTTGGGGGCGCTGTCGCGCAGTGTGCGCAGCGACTGGACGGGAGCGGGCACCGCCTCGAGCTGCGGATCGGGCCGGGGATCGGGGTCGCGGCTGGCGAGCAGGCCGACGACGGGGATCGCCAGGAGCGCCAGCAGAATCACGAACCCGAGCCACCTGCGGCGGCCGCGCTCGCCCACCTCGATGACATCGAACTGATCGGCCACGACGTTCCTTGCCGAGTTTGCCTGGCGTTTGCGCCCTGGCCCTCAGTTCAGTTGAGGGGCGACCGCCAGCGCAACCCCTCGAACCGGGCGAAGTCCTTGTCACAGGTCACGAATTCACAACCATGCTCGATGGCCAGCGCCGCCAGATAGGCATCGGGCACGAGGTTGCCCGTCGCCCCGGCCGTCCGGCAGAGGCGCGTGAAGATCTCCCAGTGCCTCTCCTCGCCGGTGACCAGCACGGCATGTGGCTGATTGCGGTAGGAATCGGCGAACGTCACGGCCCGTTGAAGTAGATCGGGATGGAGATAGATCCGGCGGTTGGTCACGATGCGGATGAAGCCGTTGACCACGAAGTCGCTCACGGCATAGCTCGACTCCCCGTTGATCATGTCGTCGATGAAGGCCAAGTGGCGATCGTGGTCAGGCGCCTCCCGCCGGAAGGCGTTGACGAGAACGCTGACGTCAGCGAGCAACATCACCCGTCATCCTCTCCGCGTCGTCGAGATCCCAGGCGATGTGCTCCAGCTTCTCGCCCGCATCGAGCCTGGCCTGGACGTCGGGCTGGAAGCCGACCGGCTGGTCGGAGACGATCAGCTTCACGCGGGGCCGTCGGGCCGCCTCCGTGGAGCGGTTGAGTAGTTGCCGCAAGGCATCCTCCATCACCGAGGTGAGACTGCGTCCATTGCGTGCCGCGTACGCCTTCGCCTCGTTGAGGAGTGCTTCGTCGATCCGCACCGTGGTCCTCCGCATGGCACCAGCATCCGCGCCTGACATAAAAATGTCAATGGCTGACAGTAGTCATGCGCTCACAATCTTTGCACAGCCTTTCCCCTTACCAGCGCGCCACATTGACCTTGCCGTCGGAGGCCAGCGTCACCGCCTGCCCGACCAGCTCGCGCGACTCGGCGTCGGCCAGCAGGGCGGGCTCCAGCACGAGCGCGTGGGCCCGGCCGCCGCCCGGCAGGTCCACGACGAGGATCCCCTTCTCGGCCGCCCCGTCGCGCCCGTGCGCCACCGTGTATCCGGCGACCACGGCGGGACCGTCGTACAGGGAGACGATCTCCACCGGTTCGGCGGTGTGGACGGGCGCCGCGTCGCCCAGAGCGCCGCCGGGCTCGCTGGACCAGACGGCGTAGGTGTGCTTGGTCAGGTGCATTCCGACGCCGGTGACCAGGCCGTGGCCCGACTGCGCGCGCAGCAGCCCGGCCATCGTCGCGGTCGAGTGGAGCACGTAGTCGCTGGCCGGCCCGCCCGCGTACGGCAGGCCGCCGGTGACGGTGAGCCCGCGCGGGTCCGTCGGGTCGAGCTTGATCGCGTCACAGGCCTGCCGCAGCGCGATCGCGAAGCAGCTGTAGAGGTCGAGCGCGTGCATGTCGTCGAGCCCGAGCCCGGCCCGTTCGAAGGCGGCCTCGGCGGCCCGCGCGATGGCCTGCGACGAACCGAGCGCGGGCCGCGCCGCCACCTCCCAGGTGTCCTCCGCGTACGCCCAGCCGCGCAGGTAGACGCGCTGGTCGCGCGGCACGCCGAGCCGGTCGGCCAGCTCGGAGCTGACCAGCACGACGGCCGCCGCCTGGTCGACCTCCATGACGGCCACGGTGTCGCGTGTGTACGGCCAGCCGACGAACCGGCTGCCGGTCACCAGTTCCTCCGGCGCGCGCACGGTGCGCCGCCACGCGTGGGGGTTGGCGGCGGCCACCTCGGTCATCGGCGCCATCATCCGGCCCCGGTCGGCCATCTCCTCGGCCACCGACCAGCCGAGCGCCGCCCGGCGGGCCGTCTCCATGATCGCGTAGGTGTGCACCGGGAGGAACAGCTCGTGGGCCAGCTCGGCCGGGTGCGGCGGGCGTTCCCAGCCGTAGGGCGGTTTGGGGTCGGCCGGATGGCTCCACGGCATGTGCTCGCCGGCCTTGCGGTAGGCCCGGCGGGTGGCCAGCGCCTCGGCCCCGGCGACCAGGGCCGAGTCGAGCTCGCCCGCCGCGATCCTGGCCGCGGCCTCGCCGATGAGCAGGTGCGGCGCCGTGCCGCTGACGCGGGAGTAGGCCCGGTGGCGCGGGGTGGCGCCGAGGCGCTCGGCGAGCCGGCCGACCGGGGAGTCGTACTGCCACGAGTCGGTGTAGACGAGCTGGATCGAGTCGAGGCGTTCGGCGGGCAGCCGGGCTTCGCGGGCGGCCTGGCGGGCGACCTCCTCCCACAGGTCGAGTGGTTCGGGGCCGGGCTGGTCGCGGACGGTGCGCTGGGCCGCGCCGACGAGACAGGGGGTGCGTGGATCCATGCCGCCATCTAACCAGAATAAGATTCGGTTGATAAGCAGTGGCCATTGATGAGTTCTGTTACCGGTGTTGCCCGACGCGCTCTGATCAACAGAGTTACCACTGATGCCAGATGCAATTCTAAACCCGCCTGACCTGCGGAAATGCTTTTTCAGAATACATGCGGATCAGTTATCTCTATAACGGAATGGAACCGGGCCATGCTTTTTCGCGTCGTTTCCTGGCCGCCGCCCTGCGCCATTCATTAGCGTTCCGATCGTTTTCCTGGCCCACCGGGGCGCAGTACCCCGCTCTGGGCCGCCGAGAACTGAGAGGAGCTCCATGTATTCCCGAGCAAGGCGCATCGCGGTCCCGTTCGCCGGCCTGGTGGCCGTCGGGCTGACCGCGGGAACGGTCAGCGCGAGCGCGACGGCACCCTCAGACGTCGTCTCCAAGAACGCGGCGACACCCGCCTCCCAGGCCGTGCAGTTCTGGACCCCCGACCGGATCAAGCAGGCCACGGACCACGACGACGCCCTCGACGCGACCTCCAGGGGCGTCAAGGGCACCAACTCCACCCCCGACGGCCCGCCCGGCTCCGTCCCCCCGATCGGCGAGGAGAAGACCAAGACCGTCAAGAGCAAGCAGGTCAACCTGCCCAACACGGTCGGCCGCGTGTTCTTCACGCTGCCGGGGGCCAACCCGAGGGACCCGAAGAGCTGGAGGTACTGCTCGGCGAGCTCCGTCCAGGGCAAGTACCGCAACCTGGTGGCCACCTCGGGTCACTGCGTCTACGACATCAAGACGAACCGCTTCTACGACAACTGGATCTTCATCCCGTCGTACTGGGACGGCAAGAACGTCTGGGACGGCAAGGCCCCCTACGGCATCTACGCCGCCAAGACGTTCAACGCGCACGACGACTTCGTGGTGAAGGAGGACTACGACTTCGATTACGCGTTCGTCAACGTCTACAACGGCATCAAGGTCAAGTGGGAGAAGGTCGGCGACCGGTGGCGCTGGACGAAGCAGAACGCCGGCCGCCTCGGTGACAACGTCGGCGGCCAGGGCTTCACCTGGAACCGCAGCACCAAGGCGAACGTCTTCTCCTTCGGCTACCCGGCCGGCGAGCACCCCGACGGCGACAAGCCGTTCACCGGGCGCACGATGAAGTGGTGCTACGGCAAGACGACGCCGATGCCCGCCGCGCCGAAGTACAACCTGCAGGAGCACATCGGCTTCAAGTGCGCCTTCACGGCCGGCGCCAGCGGTGGACCGTTCCTCTACAACTACAAGAACTCGACCCGCACCGGTTACCTGATCGGCGTCAACAGCGTGGCGTGGGACACCGACGGCAACGACCGCTACGACCACATCTCGTCCCCCTACTTCAACACCGACACCTACAACGTCTACAAGGCCGCCGCGAACCGGTGGACCGGCAACATGCCGTAACCCGCCCCTCCGCCGACACCCCCGGGGCCCCGGTCCTGCCTTAGGGCCGGGGCCTTGTCGCAAGGAGGATCGGCGCCGGCCAATAATGATCAAGAAAGCCCTGAATGCCATACGGGAATGGCCGTCGAGAGAGCGCAACCGGTATGCTGACCTGCGGCGATGGCGATCACCTAAGTCCTGGCGGAACTATCCGGATGGATGCCTTGACGGCATCCTTATGGGACGGAAGTCACTCTTGATCCGATAACAAATCCCCATCCCGGCTGCAATACAGTGTGTTGATCTGCAAAAATCCAGCCTTACACCCCCAATGAAAGGCATTTGATGATCCCCCGGGCCAGGCACCTGGTAGCGGCCGCGCTCAGCGCGCTGCTCGTGCTGCCCGCCTTCGGGGGAAGCGCCTCGGCCGACGGCTGGGTCTACTCGGTCACACTGGCCAAGACCGCGGCCGATGTGCAGAGGGTGGCCGCCTACTGGAAGCCCGAGCGGCTCAAGCAGGCCGACAGCTACAGCCCCGCGACACCGGGATCGCAGTCCGCGCCCGCCCCGACCTCCGCGGCCGGGGCCAGTGCCGGGCCCAGCGGCCAGGCCGCCTCGGCCAAGAAGTCCAGGACCACGGTCACCGTGCCCGCCGCCCTGCCGCAGCAGGCGACGGCCGCCCGGACCATGGGCAAGGTCTTCTTCCGGTTCGGCGCCAAGGAATACTGGTGCTCCGCCAGCGCGGTCGCGGCCAAGAACCGCAGCGTCGTCGCCACGGCCGGGCACTGCGCCTACGACTCGCGGCAGGCCAAGGCCGCCGAATACTGGATCTTCGTCCCCAACCCGGGCCCCAATGGCGAGACGCCCGACGGGATCTACGTCGGCGCCGCGATCACCATGCACGAGCACTGGCCGGGCAAGGGCGACTACGACTACGACTACGCGTTCGTGACCGTCCACCGGGGCTTCACCTGGACGACGAAGAGCGGCCGGCTGGCCATGCAGGACACGGGCAGGCTGCAGGACAAGGTCGGCGGCCAGGGCCTCGCCCTCTCCAAGGGGGTCGGCAACAGGATCACCGCCTTCGGCTACCCGGCGGGCCCCCAGCCCGACGGCAGCCGCCCGTTCAACGGCCGGACCCTGCAGTCGTGCACCGGCGGCACCCGGTGGACCGTCGCCCCCAGCCTCGACCTGCAGTACGGCGTGCAGCTCCAGCCGTGCAACTTCAGCGCGGGGGCCAGCGGCGGCGCCTGGCTGATCGGCTACCAGGCCGCCAAGGGGGTCGGCAGCCTCAACGGGGTCAACAGCCTGACCTGGAACCGTGACGCCAAGGGCGCCTACGACGCGGTCTCCTCGCCGAACTTCACGGCCGCCACGGGCGAGGTCTACAAGCGGGCCGCCTCGCTCACCACTCCGGCAAATGTGACGTAAGTTACACGGAGCGTCGCGTCGCCTCCGGTGATCAGCCCAGACCACATCTCGGGACGATCACAGCCGCGTCCCGGGCGACCAGGCCGCTCCCGGCGAAATTCACAAGATCAAAGACGTGGCTGTAGGTTCCGGGCTGACCGTTTGCCGAATATGAGCATCACTCGGCGCAAGGCGAAGCCTGGAGTTACCTTGAAGCGCATCCTTCTCCCAGCCGGTGGTGCCGTGGTGGCGACCGGCCTGCTGGCGGCCGGTCTCGCGGGCGCCGCGCAGGCGCGCGGTGACCTCGCCACCGACCCGATGGCACGCGACAGCGCACAGGCCTCCTCGGTCGCGTCGTTCTGGGCGGCGGCGGGCGGCGCCGCGCTCCGCTCCGCCTCGGCCTACACCTGGGACGCCAAGGACGTGCGGAAGGTCGTGTCCAAGGGCGGCGTCAACCCTGACGGTGGCCCGGACAGCGCCGCCCCGATCGGCGAGGAGCGCCAACCCGTCGCCAAGGTGCAGAACGTCAACCTGCCGAAGACGATCGGCAAGGTCTTCTTCGTCGACGGCTCCGGCAAGTTCCGCTGGTGCTCGGCCACCTCCGTCCGGTCGAACTACCGCAACCTGGTCGCCACCGCCGCCCACTGCGTGTACGACACCGACGGCGACAGGGACACCCTGGCCAACTGGATCTTCGTGCCCGGCTACTACCAGGGCAAGGCCCCGTGGGGCATCTACGTGGGCAAGCAGGCCTTCACCCACCACGACTTCGACGTGTACGAGGACTACGACCGCGACTACGCGTTCGTCACCGTCTACAACGGCATCGCGTTCGACGGGGCCAAGCAGGTGGACCGCAAGGAGTATCAGCGCTTCAGCGGCCCGAAGCGCAGCTGGGGCAAGCGCTACTACCTCCTGCCCGCCAAGGACGTGGGCCGCCTCGGCGACAACGTCGGCGGCCAGGGCGTCTCCTGGAACCAGCCCGCCGGCGGGCAGGTCCGCTCGTTCGGCTACCCGGCCGCTCCGCACCCCGACGGCGACAGGCCGTACACCGGCGTGACACCGAAGTGGTGCCACGGCAGGACCACCGCCAAGGCCGTGGGCGCGCCGTGGCTGAAGATCCAGGAGCACGTCGGTCTCAAGTGCGCCGTCACACCCGGCCACGACGGCGGCCCCTGGCTGCGCGACTACAGCAACAGCAGGCGACTCGGCTACGTCAACGGCGTCACCAGCACGTTCGCCGACCAGGACGCCAACGACCGGATCGACCACATCACCTCGCCGTACTTCGACGGCGAGACGGCCGCGATCTACAACGCGGCCAAGAACGTGTGGTCCGGCAAGATCGTCGGTCGCGACGGGGAGCTGTACAAGTAGACGCGCCCACCGCGAGAAGGGGGTCCGGCTTCGGCCGGACCCCCCTTCTTTTTCGCGCTCCCGTTCGGGTACGGCGTCACCCGGGAGGGCGCGGAACCCCCCTCCGGAGCACGACTTTCAAGATCGATAACGCCAAGAGGCGAGATTAGACGGATCTAGGACTCGATTTGGTTCCTGTGATCTAAGTCACATTTGACTGCTCGCTCTGAGTAGCCCGGCGGTTACCTCGCATTTGCGCCATCCGCCACACCCCCGACATGCCCAGCGAAAACGCAGCGAGATGATCACCGTGAGCGAAGATCTCTGACTGGTAACGGAACGGTCACGGGGGTTGGGGTTCCATCCGGATCCGGCAAACCAGCTTTTACCTGCAAAGATCGCCGCGCTATGTTCCTTGCTATCCCTTTACTGACGCATGGGACGCAAGTTGCGACCCACGACAGAGCAAGGAGCAGTTCCCTTGAAGCGCATCCTCATCCCTGCCGGTGGCGCCATCCTGGCTACCGGCCTTCTGGCCGCCGGGCTCGCCGGCGCCGCCACGGCCGCCAGCGACGTCGCCTCCGACCCGATGGCGAAGAGCGCGGCTGACGCCAAGGCCATCGCCCAGTTCTGGGCCGACTCCAACGGTGCGGCCCTCAAGGCTGCCACTCAGTCCAACATCTGGGACAACAAGGACGTCGCCAAGCTCAAGAGCAAGGGCGGCTACAGCCCCGACTCCAAGGCCGGCTCCGCCGCGCCGATCGGCCAGGAGAAGAAGCCCTCCACCAAGACGCAGAACGTCAACATGCCGAAGACCATCGGCAAGGTGTTCTTCGTCAACGGCAAGGGCGAGAAGAAGTGGTGCTCCGCCACTTCGATCCAGTCGAAGTACCGCAACCTGGTCGCCACGGCCGGCCACTGTGTGTACGACACGCAGTCCAACGCCGACACCATGACCAAGTGGGTCTTCGTGCCCGGTTACTACCAGGGCAAGACCCCCTGGGGCATCTACGTCGGTAAGCAGGCCTTCACGCACTACGACTTCGACGTGTACGAGGACTACGACCGCGACTACGCGTTCGTGACCGTGTACAACGGCATCCACCTGGGTGGCGGCAAGGCGAAGCAGGTCTCCAAGGCCGAGTTCGAGAAGTACCAGGGCATCAAGGACGCCAAGGACGTCGAGATCACCCGGGCCGAGTTCCGCAAGTGCAAGCTCGACCCGACGTCGATCGAGGCCTGCTGGGCCAAGAGGGGCACGGACGCGGAGCCGACCGGCCCCGACTACCCCGGCGCCGAGGTCACCAAGGTCGAGGTCTCCGCCGAGAAGTACAAGGCGGCTCGGGTCGGCAAGGGCAACGGGTTCAAGTTCGGCGAGCCCGTCGTCGAGATCGTGACCGCCACCGACGCCGCCAAGTACAAGAAGCTCCAGGAGGGCGACGCCGAGAAGTACCCGGCGACCGTCAAGCAGGACCCCCGCGGCAACTGGACGATCACCCACTACTACACCCAGCAGTGGTACAAGCCGGGCACCGCCACCAAGTTCTACAAGACCGTCTTCTACATCATCGAGGGCTACGCCAAGGACGCGGGCCGTCTCGGTGACAACGTCGGCGGTCAGGGCGTCGCCTGGAACCAGCCCACGGGCAAGTACGTCCGCGTGTTCGGCTACCCGGCCGCTCCGCACCCCGACGGCAACAAGCCCTACACGGGTGTCACGCCGAAGTGGTGCTACGGCAAGACCACGAAGAAGCTGGTCGGCTCGGCCGCCAAGAAGATCGAGGAGCACGTCGCGCTCAAGTGCGCGATGACCGAGGGCGCCGACGGCGGCCCCTGGCTCTACAAGTACAACAACTCCAAGCGTCTCGGTTACGTGAACGGTGTCACCAGCACCTTCAACGACCAGGACGGCAACGACCGCGTCGACTACATCTCCTCGCCGTACTTCGACGGTGAGACCGCGGCGATCTACAAGGCCGCCTCGAACGTGTGGTCCGGCAAGATTCTCTGAGTCGAGATTCTCTAAGTAACGCGTAGCGACCGGCCTGGAGCCGATCGTGTGAGTGTCACTCGCGAAGGGCCCGGCATCGCCGGGCCCTTCGTCGTGCCCGGCGGAATGTGAAGGGCCGTTGGACGCACGCCGCGCGCATCCGGTGCCATGAAGTCTGTGTGATCTGCGTCACACCAGGCGCCGCGACGCCGGGCGGACACCGCTGCCGTCACGGCAGTCACACTGACAACTTCCTTATGTTGATCTGGGAAAACGGACGCGTCAGGCACTTCCGGCAAGTCACCAGCAATGGCCTCTTAAACATCACAGAAGCATCACGGCCCACGAGACGCATCTTTTCCCTTCAAACCAGCTACCGCACCCCAAGATCGACACTGTATGTTCCTGGCTATCCCTTTACTGACGCATGGGACGCAAGAAGCGTTCCACGACAGACCAAGGAGTTACCTTGAAGCGCATCCTCCTCCCCGCCGGTGGCGCCATTCTGGCCACCGGTCTCCTGGCCGCCGGCCTCGCCGGTACGGCTCAGGCGCAGAGCGACGTCGCCAGCGACCCGCTCGCCAAGACGGAAGCTCAGGCTGCGGAGACGCTGGACTTCTGGTCCAAGTCGAACTACGCCGCTCTGAAGAAGGCCGTCGCTTTCAACCCCGACGCCCTCGAGGTCAAGAAGATCAAGAGCGGCGGCGGGTATAGCTCCGACACCAAGCCGGGCTCTTCCGCCCCGATCGGCGAGGAGAAGAAGGCCGCCGTCAAGACTCAGAACGTGAACCTGCCGAAGACCATCGGCAAGGTTTTCTTTGAGTGGAAGGACGGCAACCTGTACTGGTGCTCCGGCACCTCGATCCAGTCGCAGTACCGCAACCTGGTCGCCACGGCCGGTCACTGCGTCTACGACATCGCCGGCAACGACGAGGTCGTGTCCAAGTGGGTCTTCGTCCCGGGCTACTACCAGGGCAAGGCTCCTTGGGGCCTGTACATCGGCAAGCAGGCGTTCACGCACTACGACCTTGACGTGTACGAGGACTTCGACCGCGACTACGCGTTCGTGACCGTGTACAACGGCATCGGCGGCACGCTGAACAAGCCGAAGCAGGTCACCAAGGCCGAGTTCGACGCCTACAAGGGCGAGAAGTTCGCCAAGGACGTCGAGGTCTCCCGTGACGAGTTCCGCAAGGGCCGTCTCGACCCGAAGACCGCCGAGTACTACTGGCGTCAGCCGGGCGTCCCGTCCGAGGTTGTCGGCCCCGACTACCCCGGCGCTGAGGTCTCCAAGAAGGAAGTCACCAAGGAGGTCTACGACGCCGCCAAGGTTGGCAAGGGCACCGGCTTCAAGTTCGGTGAGCCCGTCACCGAGCAGGTGACCAAGACCGAGTACGACGCGTACAAGGGTCTCGGCACCAAGAGCGAGGACAAGCGCGGGAACTACTTCATCACCTCGTACTACGTGCAGGAGTGGTTCAAGCCGGGCACGGACAAGAAGTTCTTCCGTACCGACTTCTTCATCGTCGTGCACGAGGTCAAGGACGTCGGTCGCCTGGGCGACAACGTCGGTGGCCAGGGTGTGGCGTGGAACCAGCCGGGCGGCAAGTACGTCCGTACCTTCGGTTACCCCGCGGGCCCGCACCCCGACGGCAACAAGCCCTACACGGGTGTCACGCCGAAGTGGTGCTACGGCAAGACCAACAAGAACGTGCTGCAGGTCCCGTCCCGCAAGGTCGAGGAGCACCAGTCGTTCCGTTGCGCCGTGACCGCTGGTTACGACGGTGGCCCCTGGCTGTACAAGTACAGCAACGCCAAGCGTCTCGGCTACGTCACCGGTGTCACCAGCCTCATCGTGGACACCGACGGCAACAGCCGTTACGACACGATCACCTCGCCGCACTTCGACGGTGAGACCGCCGCGATCTACAAGGCCGCTGCGGCCTCGTGGTCCGGCAAGCTCATCCCGTAGTTCGCTGCGGACCGAACGACGACCTAGGTCGGAGTTCACCTGCTTCACCCGAAGGGCTCGGCTTCTGCCGGGCCCTTCGGCCGTTATTGGACTTTGTTCTCAAGGCCTTACCTGTGTGATCAGTGCGCCGATAGGGTCCTTACGCCAGACTTGTCCCCGTTGTGGAGTCCCCCAGTGAAGCGCCTGCTCGTCCCCCTAGCCGCACTCGGCCTGAGCGCCGCCACCCTCTCCCTCCCCGCCGCCGCCACCCCCACCTGGATCAGCGACCCGCTGGCCCCCAAGGCGGCCGACGCCTACAGCAACGCCTCCTTCTGGCTCGACGCCAACGGCGCCGCGCTGAGGAAGGCGACCCAATATCGCCTGGATGCCAAGGACGTCCCCAAGCTGGTCCGTCCCCAGACACAGACCGGCGACGGCAAGCCCGGCATGACCGCGCCCACCGGCGCCAAGCCCGTCGCCACCAAGGTCAAGAACGTCAACCTGCCCAAGACGATCGGCAAGGTCTTCTTCCTCGACCGCAAGGGCGACTACCGCTGGTGCTCGGCGACCTCCATCCAGTCCCGTCACCGCAACCTGGTCGCGACGGCCGGCCACTGCGTCTACGAGCACGGTGAGGACGTCTTCGCCAAGTGGGTGTTCGTCCCCGGCTACTACCAGGGCAAGGCCCCCTACGGCGTCTACGCGGGCGCCTACGCCTTCACCGCCTACGACCTCGACACCTACGACGACTACGACGGCGACTTCGCCTTCGTCGCGGTGCACAACGGCTTCCGCCTCGCGGGCGAGAAGAAGGTGACGTTCCGCGAGTTCAAGGCGTGGCAGGGCGACAAGTGGGTCAAGCCGCACGAGATCACCGCCGCCGAGTACGCCAAGTGTCAGCTGGACCTGGGCGAGTGCTGGTCGGAGGGCAAGGACACGCCCGCCGACAAGGTGGGGCCCGACTACCCCGGCGCGGTCCTGGAGAAGGAAGAGGTCGACGGCAAGACGTACAAGGACGCCAAGACCGGCAAGGGCAACGGCTTCAAGCTGGGCGAGCCGGTCACGGTGCCCATCACCAAGGCCGAGCACGACGCGTACAAGGGTCTCGGCACCAAGGGCGACGACAAGCGCGGCAACTACTCGCTCACCACGTACTACGTCCAGAAGTGGGTCAAGCCCGGCACCTCCCGCAAGTACTACATGCCGGAGTACGTCATCGGCCTGGCCAAGGACGCCGGGCGGCTCGGTGACGTCGTCGGCGGTCAGGGCATCGCCTGGAACCAGCCGATGAACCAGCAGGTCATGGTCTTCGGCTACCCGTCGGCGCCGCACCCCGACGGTGACCGCCCCTACACCGGCACCACGCCCAAGTGGTGCTCGGGCAAGACCGGCACCAAGACGTACCAGGTCAACATGTTCAAGGTCGAGACGCACCAGGTGCTCAAGTGCTCGATGACCGGCGGCGCCGACGGCGGCCCCTGGTTGCTCAAGTACGACAACAACAAGCGCACCGGCTACGTCAACGGTGTGACGAGCCTGTTCCACGACCAGGACGGCAACGACCGGATCGACTTCATCAGCTCCGCGTACTTCGACGGCGAGGTCGCCGACGTCTACAACAAGGCGAACTACGCGGAGACGAAGAGCGTCGTCGGCCCCAACGGCGAGCTGCCCAACTGAGCCCACCCGCCGTGAAGCCCGCCCCCACCGGGGGCGGGCTTCGTCATGCCAGGGCGAGCTCTCTGGTGCGCTGCTGCAACGCCACCACAGCCGGCTCCCGTTTGTACGGCTCCAGCCGCCTGCGCAGGTCGGCCGCGTAGGAGCGGGACCTGACCGACTGGAGCTCGCTGGCCAGGCTGAACGCGGTCGAGGCGACCTTGCAGGCCTCGTCGAGCTCCCCGCACTGCAACAGCCCCGCCGCCAGCAGCGACAGGTTGAACATCCGGCCCCGCACGAAGCGGCCGTCCATGTCGAGCGAGCGGCGCGCCTGCCGCACGACCCGCGGGCCGTCGCCGAGGTCGCGGAAGCAGTGGGCGAACTTGGCCGACAGATAGGCCTCGTCGAAGTAGCTCAGCCAGGGCGGCTCCTGCCCCGGGTCACGCCGGTCGAAGGTCGTCTCGGCCTGGTGGAGGCTCGCGGCGCAGGAGCGGGCGTCGCCGAGCCCGGCATGGGCGTGGGCCTCCAGCACCTGGCTGGACGACAGCAGCGTCGGAATGCCCGCCTGGCGAGCCGAGAGCTGGGCCGCCCTGGCCAGGTCGAGGGCGTGGCCCGGCTGGCCCATGTAGATGGCCTGGTGGGCCATGCCCGCCAGGATCTCGCCGCCCAGGGCGTGGTCGTCGGCTCCCCTGGCCAGGCGGAGCGCCTGGATCAGGTAGCGCTGGGCCAGGCCGTGTTGCTCCAGGTCGTAGGCCATCCAGCCGGCCAGCCTGGTCAGCTCGGCGGCGGCCGCGGCTAACTCCTTGCCGGTCGAGTCGTCGTACGAGCCCTCCTTGAGGAGCGGCGAGACGGCGGAGTCGAGGTATCTGATCACCGACGAGCGGACCCGGCCACCGCCGAACCGGTTGTCGAGCTCGCCGAACGAGCGGGTCACCTCGTGGATCGCGGCGATGTCGGCCTTGCCCACCCGCCGCGAGCCGCCACTGGCGACCCAGCTCTCCTTGGGCGCCGTCAGCCAGCGCACCGCTCCTACGGAGCCTGCTCCAATCGCGAAGGTCGAGTCGATCAGGAACCTCCGCCTCTCGACATCGGCCCGCCACAGCGCGGTCACGGTCGCGATCCCCTCCTGCCACGTGTGCGTGAACTGTTGCCCGAGATCGAGGGGCGTAATGATGGCCGGCATGCCCAGATCCTCGGGAGACACCGGTCTGCCGAGCCTGAGCGCGAAAATCTCGGTGAGGAGGGACGGCACGGGGCCCCTCGGCCGCTGACCGGCGATCCACCGCAGCACGGAGCTGTGGTCGTATTTCAGCCCAGGTGTGCCGCGCGCGGCCCCCAGATCATTGAGGCGCCTGGCCAGACCCTTGTGGGAGAAGCCCGCCTCCGCGATGAGCTGCTGTAGCAGCCGGTTGGCCTCGCGTACCATCGCTTTCCTCGTCACAGGAGCCGACGCCCGTATCCATACAGAGAGTTTCTGTTATAGCACGCTGAGTAAAGGAATCTTTGCGAGTTCCTCAAAGCTCAGCCGAACTCTCGCGGAAATCGGGTCGCCGGCTCCAGGGTGAGGCGTCGTCAGGAGACCACGGTCAGCGGCGGGCCACCCCGTCCTTCCTGGCCTGCTCGGCCACGGCGGCGATCACGGCGGGGGCGACCCGCTCGTCGAAGGGGCTGGGGATGACGTAGTCGGCCGAGAGGGCGTCGCCCACCACGGAGGCGAGCGCGCCCGCAGCGGCGACCTTCATGTTCTCGGTGATCGCGGTCGCCCGCACGTCGAGCGCGCCGCGGAAGACGCCGGGGAAGGCCAGCACGTTGTTGATCTGGTTGGGGAAGTCGGACCGGCCGGTCGCGACGACCCTGGCGTGCCTGGCGGCCACGGACGGCTCGATCTCGGGCATCGGGTTGGACAGCGCGAAGACGATCGAGTCGGCGGCCATGGAGGCGATGGCCGCCTCCGGCACGGTCGAGCCCGACAGGCCCACGAACACGTCGGCGCCGGCCAGGGCCTCCTCGGTCGAGCCCATGTGGCCCGCCTTGTTGGTGTCGCGGGCCAGTGCCTCCTTGACGGGGTTGAGGCCCTCCCTGCCGGTGTAGATCATGCCCTTGGAGTCGGCCACCGCGATGTCGCCGATGCCCGCCTCCAGCAGGATCCTGGCGACGGCCACGCCCGACGCGCCGGCGCCCGCCACGACCACGCGCAGGTCGCCGAGGGAGCGGCCGGTGAGGCGGGCCGCGTTGGTCAGCGCCGCGAGCACCACGATGGCGGTGCCGTGCTGGTCGTCGTGGAAGACGGGGATGTCGAGGAGCTCGCGCAGGCGGTCCTCGACCTCGAAGCAGCGCGGCGCGCTGATGTCCTCCAGGTTGATGCCGCCGAACGAGGGCGCGAGCCGGACGACGGTCTCCACGAGGGCGTCGACGTCGGTGCAGTCGAGGCAGATCGGGACCGCGTCCACGCCGCCGAACTCCTTGAACAGCAGCGCCTTGCCCTCCATCACGGGCATCGCCGCCGAGGGGCCGATGTCGCCGAGGCCGAGCACCGCGGTGCCGTCGGAGACGACGGCGACCACGTTGGAGACCCAGGTGTAGTCGTCGGCCAGCGAGGGCGTTTCGGCGATGGCGCTGCACACCCGGGCGACGCCCGGCGTGTAGGCCAGCGACAGGTCGTCGGCGTCGCGGACGGGGATGGTGGAGCGGATCTCGATCTTGCCGCCGCGGTGCAGCGCGAAGGCGGGATCGGCGTCGAGCGACGGGACGGACGCGGAAGTGGGTGTGGTAGTCACAGAGAGACCCCAGTAGTCATCGAACGGACGAGAGACCTTCGGCAGACGGCGCGAGAGGCCTGGCTTCGGTAGCCGCCAGGGTCCCCTCCCGATCGTCTCGTGAGGGGGTACGGGGGTCACCCGTTGGTCCATAGTGCCACATGCTGAGATGGCGTCGGTCTCAGGGCCGACGCCGTTCTGTTGACGCATTGTTAATTCCCGGTGGACGGACCGACGCTAAAGGGCATTTAAACTTCACAAAAACCAACCTTTCGTGGCATAACCCTACGAGGAGGCCCGCAGATGGCCCTCTGGACCAAGAGCCGCCGCACATCCGCCGTCGGCGCGCTCGCCTTGACCGCAGTCTTCGCCCTGTCCGCCTGTGGCGGCTCGGGAGACTCGACCACCGCCTCCACCAGCGCCGGAGCCTCCGCGTCGGGCGGCGCCCAGCTCGTCAACCCCGGCAAGCTGACGACCTGCACGAACATCCCCTACGAGCCGTTCCAGTTCAAGGACGATAGCGGCAAGATCGTCGGGTTCGACGTCGACATCATCGACCTGGCCGCCAAGAAGCTCGGCGTGACACAGGAGATCGTCGACATCGACTTCGCCGTGATCAAGAGCGGTGCCGCCATGGCGGCCAAGAAGTGCGACGTCGCCGCCGCCGGCATGACGATCACCGAGGAGCGCAAGGCGAACATCGACTTCTCCGTCCCCTACTTCGACGCCACGCAGGCCCTGCTGGCCAAGAAGGGCACCGGCGCCACGTCGCTGGACGACGTCAAGGCCAAGAACCTCAAGCTGGGCGCGCAGGCCAGCACCACCGGCCTCGACTACGTCAAGAAGAACGGCTTCGACCCCACCGAGTACGCCGACTCGCCCAAGGAACTGCTGGCCCTGCAGTCCGGCCAGGCCGACGTGATCGTCCAGGACCTCCCGGTGGTGCTCACCTGGCTGAAGAAGCCGGAGATCGCCGAGAAGTTCGAGCTGATCGCCAGCCTCGACACCGGCGAGCAGTACGGCGTGGGCCTGAAGAAGGGCGCCGACCCGGTCCTGCTCAAGACCATCAACGAGACGATCGAGGCCGCCAAGGCCGACGGCACCTACGAGCAGATCTTCGTGAAGTGGTTCGGCAAGAAGCCCGGTGAGCTGGGCTGATCCAGTGACGGACCAGTCGGTGACGGCTGCGCCGGGCAAAGCCCGGCTCAGCCCTCGCAAGAAGCGGCAGATCGGCCGGGGCATCCAGTACGCCCTGCTGGTCGCCATCGTCGTCGGCGTCGTCGTGTACGCGGACTGGCCGGGCCTGGCGCAGAACTTCACCAGGCTCGACGTGGCGGAGAAGGCGCTCCCGGAGCTGTTCACGATCGCGCTCCGGAACACGATGATCTACGCGGTCGGCGGCTTCATCCTCTCCTTCGTGTTCGGGTTGCTGCTCGCGCTGATGCGGCTCTCGACGGTCGGGCCGTACCGCTGGATCTCGGGGATCTACATCGAGATCTTCCGCGGCCTCCCCGCGATGCTGATCTTCTTGATGATCACCTTCCTGCCCATGGCGCTGCGCGGCTTCGAGGTGCCGGGCGGCACCTTCGGTCAGGGCATCCTGGGGCTCGGCCTGATCGGCTCCGCCTACCAGGCGGAGGTCTTCCGGGCCGGCCTGCAGGCCGTCCCCAGGGGCCAGACCGAGGCGGCCAGGTCGCTGGGCATGTCGGCGTTCAGGGCCCAGCTCACCGTGGTCATCCCGCAGGCGATCCGGATCGTGATCCCGCCGACCACCAACCAGTTCGTCGCCCTGCTCAAGGACTCGTCGCTGGTGTTCTTCCTCGGCGTCTCCGGCCAGTACGTCGAGCTGGCCAAGTTCGGCAACGACCTGGCCTCCCAGTACGCGAACGCCACGCCCATCCTGGTGGCGGGTGTGACGTACCTCATCGTCACGATCCCGCTGGGCCGCCTCGCGTCCCGGCTGGAGCATCGCAAGGGAAGCCGCCGATGACCCACGCCATCGAGATCAAGGACCTGCACAAGCACTTCGGTGACAACGAGGTGCTCAAGGGCATCGACGTCACGGTCGAGCCCGGGCAGGTGGTGTGCGTGATCGGGCCCTCGGGTTCGGGCAAGTCCACGCTGCTGCGCTGCGTCAACCTGCTGGAGGAGCCGACCAGGGGCCAGGTGCGGGTGCAGGGCGTCGAGGTCACCGATCCCGACGTGGACATCGACGCCGTCAGGCGCCGCATCGGCATGGTGTTCCAGCAGTTCAACCTGTTCCCCCACATGACCGCGCTGCAGAACGTGATGATCGCCCAGCAGCGGGTGCTCAGGCGCGGCAAGAAGGAAGCCGAGGTCGTCGCCCGGGAGAACCTCGAGAAGGTCGGCGTCATCGAGAAGTGCGACGCCTTCCCCGCGCAGCTGTCCGGCGGGCAGCAGCAGCGGGTGGCCATCGCCAGGGCGCTGGCCATGAACCCCGACCTGATGCTGTTCGACGAGCCCACCTCGGCGCTCGACCCCGAGCTGGTCGGCGACGTGCTCACCGTCATGCGCAAGCTCGCCGAGGAGGGCATGACCATGCTGGTGGTCACCCACGAGATGGGCTTCGCCCGCGAGGTGGCCGACCGGGTCGTGTTCATGGACGGCGGCGTGATCGTCGAGGACGGGCCGCCCGCCCAGGTGATCGGCGACCCGCAGCACGAGCGGACCCGCTCGTTCCTCAGGCGCGTCCTGCACCCCGGGGAGTGACGGAACCGGGGCGCCCGGCACCGGGCGCCCCGGCCCTCTCCCGCGCGGCATGTAATACTCCAGCATGGACCTCACCTCTTACGCCGAATGGGCGGTCCACCTGGTCAACGATCCCGACCCGCCGCCCCACCTCAGGGAGCTGCGCGACGCGCTGGCCGAGGTCTTCGCCGCGGCCTCCGAGGCCGAGGTCGCGGCCCTGCTCAACGCCCTGCTCGCGCGCTATCCGGTGCGCCCCCGGCTGTCGGACCACGACGGGCAGCGCTGGCACCTGCACCTGGCCGAGGACTCCGCCGCGAGCGCCGTGATGGGCCTGGCGGCGATGGTCGCCGAGCTGGGCGCCGACCGGCTCGGCCGGTGCCAGGACCCCCGGTGCTCGCGGGCCTTCCTCGACACCTCCTCCAACCGCTCGCGCCGTTACTGCTCGGCGCGCTGCGCCAGCCGGGCCAACGTCGCCGCCTACCGCGCCCGCCGCCGCGGCGGCCAGTAGCGCAGCACCACGCGGCCCACGATGTCGTCGACCGGGCCGAAGTCCCAGCTGTCGCGGCGGCCGCCGGCCCGCTGGTTGTCGCTCTCCAGCCACCAGCCCTCCTCCTCGCGCCACCGGGCCCGCTTGACGATCAGCCGGTCGGGGTCGCCGGGCAGCCTGGCCACCACCACGTCACCCGGACGGACCTGGGCGCCTCGTCGCACCAGCAGCCAGTCGCCCGGAAGCAGCGCGGGACGCATGGAGTCGCCCTCGACACGCACTCTCATGGGCTGTGACCCCCTCCGTCGCAGGCCTTCGCACCCGAGTAAGGTCGGTAACTGGACCAAGCTGACTCAGCATCAAGGAAGGACTTTCCGATGCTCGCACGACTGCTACGACCCAAGCATGTCGCTTCCGCTCACTGCGACCTGCCCTGCGGCGTCTACGACCCCGCTCAGGCTCGGATCGAGGCCGAGTCGGTCAAGGCGATCATGGAGAAGTACGCCGGCAACGAGGACCCGATCTTCCGCGCCCGCGCGCTGACCATCAAGGAGGAGCGGGCCGAGCTGGTCAAGCACCACCTCTGGGTGCTCTGGACCGACTACTTCAAGCCGCCGCACCTCGAGCAGTATCCCCAGCTCCACCAGCTGTTCTGGGACGCGACGAAGCTCGCGGGCGCCGCGGGCGCCAAGGGCACCGTCGACGTCGCCAAGGCCGACGAGCTCCTGGGCAAGATCGATGACATTTCCAAGATCTTCTGGGAGACCAAGGCCGCCTAAACCGGCATTTAAGGCTCTGTGTGGTTACCAGGCCGCACAGAGCCTTTTCCGTTGATGGCGAGTCTGATTCGTCCAAGCACCTCTCAGGGGCGGTAAGTTGCAGTCAGCGTCGGATAGCGCGAGGAGGAACGTGACCGAGGAAACGGAGACGCGTGTTGAGGGCGAGGCCGGCATCCGTGACATAGTGAGCATCAGGCTCCCAGCCGCGAGTGCCTACCTGTCCGTGCTTCGCACGGCCACCGCCGGGCTCGCGGCGCGACTCGACTTCACGCTCGACGAGATCGAGGATCTGCGGATCGCGGTCGACGAGGCGTGCGCCATGCTCCTGAGTGAGGCGGTGCCCGGCACCGACCTGACCGCCGAGTTCGAGCTGACCGGGCAGGAGATGCAGGTCAGGGTCGAGGTCGCGACGGCCGGCACGTCCGCTCCCAAGCGCGATGACTTCGCCTGGATGGTGTTGACGGCCCTGGCCGACGATGTCGACGCGGTGACCGACTCCCCTGACCGCATGGCGATCGTCCTGCGTAAGCGCCGAGGCGCGGCGAGGCCGGCGTGACGGAAAGGACTGGAGCCATGGCCACCAGCGAACACGCCGTGCCCGACCGGGTGCGGGCTCGCAGGCTCTTCGCCGAGCTGGCCGAGCTGGGTCCCGAGGAGCCGCGCCGCCAGCGCATCAGGGACGAGCTGGTCGAGCTTCACCTTCCCCTGGTCGAATACTTGGCCCGCCGTTTCCGCAACCGGGGCGAGTGGCTCGACGATCTCACCCAGGTCGCCACCATCGGGCTGATCAAGTCGATCGACCGTTTCGACCTCAACCGCGGCGTGGAGTTCTCCACCTACGCCACGCCGACCATCGTCGGCGAGATCAAGAGGCACTTCCGCGACAAGGGCTGGGCGGTCCGCGTCCCGCGCCGCCTGCAGGAGCTCAAGCTCTCGCTGACCAAGGCGATCAGCGAGCTCTCGCAGCGCGAGGGCCGGGCGCCGACGGTGGCCGAGCTCGCCGCCTACCTGAAGATGACCGAGGAGGAGGTGCTCGAGGGTCTCGAGTCGGCCAACGCCTACTCGACCGTCTCGCTCGACGCCCCCGACTCCGGCGACGACGACGCGCCCGCCGTGTCCGACTCGCTCGGCATCGTGGACGAGTCGCTCGAGGGGGTCGAGTATCGCGAGTCGCTCAAGCCGCTGCTCGAACGCCTGCCGCCGCGCGAGAAGCGCATCCTGCTGCTGCGGTTCTTCGGCAACATGACCCAGTCGCAGATCGCCACCGAGCTGGGCATCTCGCAGATGCACGTGTCACGGCTGCTCGCTCGCACGCTGGCCCAGCTACGCGAGGGCCTGACCGCGGAAGACTAGTCCTCGCCGTAGAGGGCGTGGGTGGTGGGAGGAGCCAGCAGCGCGACGAGGCCGACCAGGGCGACGACGATCACCGGGATCCCGAGGACCGGCCGGTCGGCCTGGATGAGCGTCACCGCGACAGGGATCATGAAGATCTGCGCCAGCACGCTCGGCGACCTCCCCCACCGCTCCACCTTGAGCAGCCCGCCCCACGCCACCCAGAGCAGGCCCGCGCCGACCAGCATCCCGAACACCGCCTCGGCGATCGCGGCCGTGATGTCCTCCGCGTCGCCGCGCAGCGTCTCCACCCCGGCGTAAAGCCCCAGCCCCAGGGCCACCAGCCCTTCCAGGGCGACGACGAGGGCGGCGACGACCAAGCTCAGCGGACGTTTCGACACACCGAAACCCTATCCGGCCCGCCTGTCGCTCCGTCCCACGCCTTAGAGGCACCCTTGCCTACAAATGGGATCTTCGCGACAAGACAGACATCGACCAGCGGCTACGCTGACGTCATGCGCGCGATGCTCCTGGTCAACCCCAAGGCCACGACCACGAATGCACGGACCCGTGACGTCCTCATCCGAGCGCTCGGCGCGGCCGTCGAGCTGACCGTCGAGCAGACGGGCTACCGGGGTCACGCCGCGACGCTGGCGAGCACCGCGCGGGCCAAGGGATACGACGTGGTGGCCGTGCTCGGCGGTGACGGCACCATCAACGAGGCGGTCAACGGCCTGCTCAACCCGGTCAACGGCGCCACCACCACGCCCGAGCCCGACCCCAGCGCCGGACGCCCCGCGCTGATCGTCATCCCGGGCGGCAGCGCCAACGTGTTCGCCCGTGCGCTCGGCCTGCCGAACGATCCGGTCGAGTCCACCGGGGCGGTGCTGGAGGCGCTGCGGGAGAACCGGCGCAGGACCGTGGGTTTGGGACAGGCCCTCTGGAACGGCGAAAGCCGATATTTCACTTTCTGCGCCGGGATGGGATATGACGCCGAGGTGATCCGCGCGGTAGAGGGGCTGCGCGGGTCGGGACACAAGGCGACCCCCATGCGTTACGTGAACACCGCGTTGCGCCACTATCTCGCCACCGACAAGCGGCAGCCGGCGATGACCCTGACCGGGCCGGGCATCCCGACCGTCGAGGGCGTGTTCATGGCGATCATCTCCAACACCTCGCCGTGGACCTATCTCGGCACCAGGCCGGTCCACCCCACTCCGTGGGCGAGTTTCGAGACCGGGCTCGATCTGCTGGGCCTCCAGCGCATGGGACCGATAGCCCTGCTGCCCCTGATCCGGAAGATCCTCACGGAGCGTGACGCGCTTCCCTCGGGGAAACACCTCGTGCAACTGCACGACGAGCCCGAGTTCACCCTCACCGCGCAACGGCCGGTGGCCTTCGAACTGGACGGGGATTACCTGGGCGAACGTGAGTCCGTAACGTTCCGGTCTACACCGAACGCGTTACAAGTTCTGGTCTAGCCCGTTACATTCGGTCATTGTGTGACGCATCCGACATCCATCACCGCCAAAACTTCGCGTCAACCCTCTTGCGTGCACTCTCCGTGGCTGAAAAGCTCAAGACTGACGTCGGAACGTAGGACCTTTGACAAACCCCGAGGTCGTTCCGCCGTCAGCGATCAGGCCCGATCTTCACCAAGATCCGGGTCATTGTTCGCGCGAGTTAGTGAATCTCTTCACAAAGTAGTAGCCGCACGGGGCCGACCCAAGGCCCCATCTACTAAGGAGTGGACGCATGGACTGGCGCCACCGAGCTGCCTGCCGTGACGTGGACCCCGAGCTGTTCTTCCCGATCGGCAACTCCGGTCCGGCCCTCATGCAGATCGAGGAGGCCAAGCAGGTCTGCAGGTCCTGCCCGGCCGTCGAATCCTGCCTGAAGTGGGCCCTGGAGTCCGGCCAGGACGCCGGCGTCTGGGGCGGGCTCAGCGAGGACGAGCGTCGTGCGCTCAAACGCCGCACGGCCCGCGCTCGCTCCCGCGCCTCCGCCTGACCGAGCCGCCCACGAACGGCCGGCCCGACCGAGTGCACCCCCGACGGATCCGATCCGACAGAGCCGACCTGACCCAGCCGAACCTGACCCAGCCGAACCTGACCGAGCCGCCCCGCCTGGCGCGACACCTTTCCCGCCGGGACCACGACGCGTCCACCCCGGACACCCCGGACGCGGCGTACAGGCTCCGAGACGGCGCCGACGTCCTCTCCAGGACGCGGCGTGCACGCTCCCTGACGGCGCCGCATCCCGCGCGGATGCGGCGCCGTTCAGCGTTGGGCGGGACGGCGGGCCCGCGTCGTGTCACGCGGCGGGAAGCGGGATCGACAGGGTGACCTCGGTGCCGCCGCCGTCGCGCGGCGAGACCGTGAGCTTGCCCGACAGCTCCCCCTCGACCAGCGTGCGCACGATCTGCAGCCCCAAGCTGGTGGAACTGTCGAGGTCGAAACCCTCCGGCAGGCCCTGCCCGTCGTCCCACACGAGCACGTTGAGCCGGTCGGGAGCCGCCTCGACCACCACCTGGAGCCGCTTCGGGCAGCCGTGCTGGAGCGCGTTCTGCAGCAGCTCGGTCAGCGCCATCGCCAGCGGGGTGGCGATCAGCGACGGCAGCACCCCGAACGCGCCCACCCGCCGCGGCATGACCGCCACCTCCGGCGACGACACCTCGCCGGCCATCGCGATCACCCGGTCGGCGATGTCGTCGAAGTCGACGAACTCCTCCGGCGCGTGGGACAGCGTCTCGTGCACGATCGCGATCGAGCCGACCCTGCGCACCGCCTCCTCCAGCGCCTCGCGCCCTTCGGGCACCTGCAACCGCCTGGCCTGCAGCCGGAGCAGCGCCGCCACGGTCTGGAGGTTGTTCTTGACCCGGTGGTGGATCTCGCGGATCGTCGCGTCCTTGGTCATCAGCTCGCGCTCGCGCCGCCGCAGCTCGGTCACGTCGCGGATGAGCACCAGCGCGCCGATGCGCCCGCCGCCGACGATCAGCGGGATCGCCCGCAGTTGCACGATCGTGCCGCCGGACTCGACCTCGGTCTCCTTGGCCGCCCGCCCGCTGGCCACGATCATGAGGTCTTCGTTGATCGGCTCGTCCGAGTAGCAGAGCGTCGCGGTCACCCTGCCCAGCTCGGCGCCCACCAGGTCGGCGTGCAGGCCGAGCCGCCGGTAGGCCGACAGCGCGTTGGGCGAGGCGTAGGTCACCCGGCCGCCCCGGTCGAGCCGGAGCAGCCCGTCGCCCACGCGGGGCGAGCGGACGAGGATCGGCTCCTCGCCGGAGAAGGGGAAGCGCCCCTCGGCCACCATCTGCGCCAGGTCGGAGGCGCTCTGCAGGTAGGTGAGCTCCAGGCGCGACGGCGTGCGGGCCGAGGAGAGGTTGGTGGAGCGCTGGATCACCGCGAGGAAGCGGCCCTCGCCGCCCGGAAGCGCGCGGCGCACCGGAATGGTCTCCTCGCGCACCGGGACGCCGGTCGACCAGTCGGGATCGCCCTCGCGGCAGATGCGCCGCTCGTTCCAGGCGGTGTCGAGCAGCGGGCGTTCGCCCTTGGCGGAGACGGTGCCGACGATGTCGTCGTGGTAGACCGTGGGACCGGTGGTCGGGCGCATCTGCGCGATCGCGATCCAGCCGCCCTCGTGCCGGTGTCCCAGGCCGTCGCGGGGCTCCTCCCCCGGCGGCACCAGCGGCGCCCACAGGACGAGGTCGGCGAACGACAGGTCGGCGAGCAGCTGCCAGTCGGAGACCAGGGAGTGGAGCCAGTCGAGGTCCGCCGCGTCGAGCGCGGTGTGACGGACGACGAGGTCGCTGAGAGTCGGCACGAGTGCATCATGCGCGCTTCCCGCCGCGACAACCAAACCGGCCCTGGTTGAATGCGGACATGAATCCCCTGGCAGGGCCGTGCACGGCCCGGGCCGACCGGCTGGGACCCCTGCGCCATCGGATGTGCGAGTACGTGCGGTCAATCCGCTTATTTCGGGAATCCCACATTGTGAGAACCGTCACACTGCCCGCGCGCCCGGATCGCCGGGCGGAGCTGTGCCGGGCCACCGGAGGTGATCGGGACGTTGGTCGATCTCGGCAGGTCATGGGCCTTCGACAGGTGCCTGACGCCCGCCTCGGTTTCCGGGGCCCGCACCGCAGTGGATATCCTTCACCATCAGCCTGAGCTGCCCGGACACGCACGTGCCAGGGCGGGCTCGCGGTCCCCTGTGACCGGCGGACCCGGCCTGCGGACGAGCGAGCCGGCGGGTGCGGTCACCCCTGCGGTGCCCGGCCCGCCCGAGGCCGCACTTCTGACCGCCGCCACCTGTGCGGGGCCGGGAGTGCGCGTGGGACACCCCCGCCCGTCCTCGGTGCCGGCAGACCGCTCTTGCTTGCGGTTGACCGCTCGGGCCAATCTGAGTTCCGATGATCTCGCGGTGATCAGACACGCCCTCACCGCCGTGGCAGAAGTGAAGGTGAGAGCGTGACGGACGACGGCCCTCGCGTACCGAAGTACTACGACGTGAAGCGGAGCCTGCTGGAGCTCACCAAGAGCCTCTCCCCCGGCACGGCCCTGCCCCCCGAGCGGGCGCTGGCCGTGAAGTTCGAGACCTCCCGCACCACCGTCCGGCAGGCCCTGACCGAGCTGGTCGTCGAGGGACGGCTGCTGCGCATCCAGGGCAAGGGCACGTTCGTCGCCCAGCCGAAGGTGGCGCAGGTGCTGCAGCTGACCTCCTACATCGGCGACCTGCGCACCGCCGGGCTGGAGCCCGACACCAAGATCCTGGAGATCGGCTACATCACCGCCGACGAGGCGCTGGCTCGGCGGCTGGCCATCAACCCGGGCGGTCGCGTCCTGCGCATCCACCGGCTCCGGCTGGCCAACGGCGAGCCCGTCTCCATCGACACCACCCACCTGTCCGCCCGCCGCTTCCCCAGGCTGCGCCGGGAGCTGGAGGTGCACTCCTCGCTGTACGAGACGCTGCACAACGCCTACAACGTGCGCCTCACGGACGCCGAGGAGATCATCGAGACCGTGCTCGCCACCCCCTACGACGCCAAGGCGCTGGGCGTCGACGTGGGCCTGCCCATGCTGCTGCTCACCCGCCACGCCTTCGACGCCGAGGGCCACCCGGTCGAATGGGCCCAGTCCCTCTACCGCGGCGACCGCTACAAGTTCGTCACTCGCCTGCGCCGGCCGTGATCCCCGGCCCCGGCGCCGGTGTCTAGGCTGGTCAGGTGAGCGTTCTCATCGTCACCGGCACCGACACCGGGGTGGGCAAGACGGTCGTGACCGCGGCCGTGGCGGCGCTGGCCCGGGAGCGGGGATCCAGCGTGGCCGTGGTCAAGCCGGCGCAGACCGGGGCGGCGGCCGGCGAGCCGGGCGACGTCGACGAGGTGATCCGGCTGTCCGGCGTGACGACCACGTTCGAGCTGGCCCGCCATCCCGCGGCGCTGTCGCCCGCCGCGGCGGCCAGGGCGGCGGGCGTGCCGCCGGTGTCGCTGTCCGGGGCCGCCGAGCTGGTCGGTGAGCTGGCCGAGAGCAACCGGCTGGTGCTGGTCGAGGGCACCGGCGGGCTGCTGGTGCGCTTCGACGAGGACGGAACGACCGTGGCCGACCTGGCCCGGTCGATCGGCGCGCAGCTGCTGGTCGTCGTCCGGGCCGGGCCGGGGACTCTCAACCACACCGCGCTCACCCTGGAGGCGATGGCCAACCGCGGGCTCGACCTGGCCGGGATCGTGATCGGGTCGTGGCCCGCCGAGCCGGGACCGGCCGAGCGGAGCAACGTGGCCGACCTGGAGATGCTGGCCGCGCGCCCGCTGGCGGGCGCACTGGCCGAGGGTGCGGGGGCGCTGGACGCGGCCGAGTTCGCCGCCGAGGCGCGCAGAGGGCTGGCGGCCACCTTGGGCGGTGTCTTCGACCCCGGCGACTTCAGAAGGACTCTCAGGCTCTCGCGCTGACCGGCCCCGCGTGGACGCCCCCCATGTGCCGCCCGCGCGGAACCCGGTCTTCGCGGGGTCAGCAGGCCGCCCGGGGGAGGTCGCAGACCTTGACCGTCATCTTCTCGGCCTGGGCGATCAGGCCGCGGAAGCGCTTGATGGGCAGGCTCTTGGTGGGAAAGCCCGACTCGCCGACGACGTAGACCGTGGCTCCTCGCCGTACGACCACCGCGTGCTCGCCGTTCTCGAAGAAGCGGCCTCCCGCCCGCAGCCCCTCGTCGCCCACCGCGAGCGGCTTGGTGAAGTAGCGGTAGCGGTGGTAGCCCTTGCCCACGTCCGCGCAGCGCGCGAGCTCGGCCCGCAGCCCGCGCATCGCCTTCTTCGCGTGCCTCACGTCCTTGTAGACGACGAGCTGCTCGTACTTCATCCGGTCCTCGGAGCTGTAGCCGAGCGTCCGCGCCGCGATCCGCCCGCCGTCCCACGCCTTCTTGCGGAAGCAGGGGTTGAGCTGGATCTGGCGCTTGGTCGAGTCGCTCGTCGTGTACGTCTCCCACGCCTTCGCCGGCGGGTGCGACTCCATGAACAACATGCCCTTCGGCAGCCCGCTTCCCCCGCCCAGCATCGTCGCGGCGGTGACCACGGCCAGTCCCATCTGGAACACCAGAACCTCCCCCATAGTGGCAACAATTCATGAGATGTCCGACACCCCGGTTTCGTTCGGATATATCAGGACTTGTTGCCGTGATGGGGTGATGATGCAGGCATGGCAAGGGCGATCGAACAACCCGTCCCCGGCATCATGGTGGGCCACGGCCTGCCCGACTTCCCGAAGGGCTTCACCGCCATCGGGCATCCCGCCTGGACGACGTTCCTGACGGACCCGTTCGCCAAGGGCTTCCCGGAGCTCGCCCTGCGCACCGCCCTGCACGGCCACCTGCTGGCCCGGCTCGGCCCGCTGACCGCGGCCAACCACGCCACGCACGCGGCGCCCGGCGGCGACCGCGGGATCGCCGAGGCCGGCGCGCTCGGCCGGTCTTCCGCGTGCCCAACCCGGAGGACCGGCTGTTCGTCAACGCCGAGCACGCGCCGCTGTTCCACGAGAGGGGATGGTCGGTGCCGCCGCTGTGAGGGGTGGGGCTAGCCCTACCGGACAGGCGCACACCAAGCCCATGTCGCGGATCGGTCCCCGGTCAATACCGTGGAGGACATGACAGTCCCCCGCCCCTGGTCGGCTCGGGCCTGGCTGGACACCGCCCACGTGATGACCGGCCCTCCGGTCGCCGCGGTCCTCGCCGGTCTGACCCTCGTGCTGGCCGTGGCTCCGCCCGCGCTGCGCCGGAGCGTGCCGTGGTTCACCCGGGTGCAGCGCTCCCGGTTCGCGGCCTTCCACGGCGCCCGCATCCCACCGGTGCCGTCACCGGCCTCCTGGCGCAGCCACAGCACGTGGCGGCAGATCGGCTACCACCTGCTCTCCCCCGTGGTGAGCGGCCTGTGCGCCGTCATCGTGGCCGCCGCGTGGGGAGGGGCCGTGGTCGGCCTGACAGGGTTCACGCAGCCGGCCATGCAGCCGCAGCCGCTGGAGTTCACCTTCGACCTCAGGAACCCGGCCGTGGCCGCGATCTACTTCCTGGCCGGGGCGGCGCTGCTGCTGCTGGCGCCGATCCTGGCCCGGGCCATGGCCTCGCTCGACCTGGCGGTGGCCCGCGCGCTGCTCGGCCCCAGCCGCGACGAGCTGGGCCGGCGCATCGAGACGCTGACCGAGAGCCGCGCCGGGATGATCGACGCGGCCGACGCCGAACGCCGCCGCATCGAGCGCGACCTGCACGACGGCGCCCAGCAGCGGCTCGTCTCGCTGGCGATGAACCTGGGACTGGCCCGCGCCACGCTGACCGACCTGCCCGAGCCGGCCCGCGAGGCCATCGAGCGGGCCCACGAGGAGGCCAAGCAGGCGCTGAAGGAGCTGCGCGACTTCGTCCGCGGCCTGCACCCCGCCGTCCTCAACGACCAGGGCCTGGACGCGGCGCTCTCCGGCGTCGCCGCGCGCGCCCCCCTTCCGGTGCGCCTGCGCGTCGACATCGAGCGGCGCACCTCACCCACGATCGAGGCGGTGGCGTTCTTCACCGTGTCCGAGGCGCTGACCAACATCGCCAAGCACGCCGCGGCGACCCGGGCCGAGGTGACCGTGCGGCGCGAGGGCGACCGGCTGCGGCTGCTCGTCTACGATGACGGCCGCGGCGGGGCAACGCTCGACGGCGGCACCGGGCTGCGCGGCCTGTCCCAGCGGATCCGCTCGGTGGACGGCACCCTGCGGCTTACCAGCCCGTTCGGCGGGCCGACGACGATCGAGGTGGACCTGCCGTGCGAGTAGTGCTTGCCGAGGATTCCGTGCTGCTGCGCGAGGGGCTGATCAGGCTGCTCGACGCGGCCGGCATGGAGGTGGTGGCGGCGGTGGCCGAGGCCGAGGGCCTGCTGCGCGCCGCCGAGGAGCACGAGCCCGAGCTGGTGATCACCGACGTGCGGATGCCGCCCACCCACACCGACGAGGGGCTGCGGGCCGCGCTGGTGCTGCGCCGCCAGCGGCCCGGCCTGGCCGTGCTGGTCCTCTCGCAGTACGTGGAGGAGCGCTACGCGGCCCAGCTGCTGGCCTCGGCGACCGGCGGCGTCGGCTACCTGCTCAAGGACCGGGTGGCCGACGTGGCCGAGTTCGTGGACGCGCTGCGCAGGGTGGCGGCGGGCGGCACCGCTCTCGACCCGGAGGTGGTCGCCCAGTTGCTGCTGCGGGGCCACAGCGACCCGCTGGACCGGCTGACGCCCCGGGAGCGCGAGGTGCTCAAGCTGATGGCCGAGGGCCGCTCCAACGCCGGCATCGGCCAGGAGCTGGTGCTCAGCGAAGGTGCGGTCGGCAAGCACATCGGCAACATCTTCACCAAGCTCGACCTGTCCCCCGCCGAGGGCGACCACCGGCGGGTGCTGGCCGTCCTGCGATTCCTCAAGATCAGGAGCTTGGCATGAGGAAGCTCTGGCTGACCCTGGGCGCCGTGGCGACGGCGTTCACCCTGGTGGGTTCCACCGTCGGCCTCTGGCACGCGTTCGCCGAGGCGCAACCACCGAAGGAGTCCACCCGCAGGTCCATCCCCTTCGAGCTGGCCAAGCTCAAGCTCGAGGCCGAGCGGGGCAACGTGAGCCTCCAGGTCCTGCCGGGCGAGGCCGGGGAGCTCGTACTCGAACGGATGCTGCGGTGGTCGGCGGACAAGCCCGCGGTCACCGAGGACTGGGACGGGCGGACCTTACGGTTGAGCGCGGTCTGCCCCGGCTCCGACCGGTTCGACCCGCCGCTCTGCCAGGCCGACTACCTCCTGCTCGTGCCCCCCGAGACGGACCTCGAGATCGCCACCGTCAACGGCGGGCTCGGCGTGAGCCGGGTCCACGGCGACGTGCGGGCGACCTCCGTCTCCGGCCCGGTGCACATCGAGGACACACGGGGCGACCTGTGGGTCCGCAGCGGCTCGGGCGACGTCCGGGCCGACGGGCTGACCGGCTACCACGTCGACGTGGAGGTGGGGTCGGCCAGGGTGGAGCTGTCGTTCCGGGCGTCGCCGTCCGAGGTCAGGGCCGTCGCCAGGGCGGCCGGCGACGTGGACGTGTTCGTGCCCTCCGAGCTCACCTACGACGTGACGACCGACGCCCTGCGGATCGACGTCAACGTCCTGACCGACAAAGAGTCGCCAAGGAAGATCACCGCGGGGACACCTGACGGGGTGGTCTTCCTCTGCTGCCGATGAGCTCCGGGCTTGGCGGGCTGTTTACTCTTGTGACTCGTTGGTAGGTTCCCGGCATGGAGTCTGCGAAGCACGCCGGTGACGCCGCCGTCGCCGTGTCCAAGGCCTATGGCGTCGAAACCATGTTCACCCTCTCCGGAGGTCACGTCTTCCCGCTCTACGACGGGGCGGTGCACGAGGACATGCGCATCCTCGACGTACGCCACGAGCAGAGCGCGGTGTTCGCCGCCGAGGCCACGGCCAGGCTGACCAGGAAGCCCGGCCTGGCCGTCCTGACCGCCGGGCCGGGCATCACCAACGGGGTCAGCGGCGTCGCAACGGCCCACTTCAACGGCTCACCGGTGGTGGTGATGGGCGGTCGCGCGCCGCAGTCCCGCTGGGGCAGCGGCGCCCTGCAGGAGATGGACCACCCGCCGCTGCTCGCCCCGATCACCAAGCTGGCGTTCACCTCCAGCGGCGCCGAGTCGATCGGCCAGGACGTCGAGTCGGCCTTCCGCACGGCCGTCGCGCCGCACCGGGGACCGGTGTTCCTCGACTTCTACATGGACCACCTGTTCGCCCCCTCGCCCGTACACGATGTCAAGACGCAGTCGCCGTCGCCGCTGGAGCCCGACCCCGACGCGCTGCGCGACGTGGCCCGGCTGATCGCCGAGGCCGAGCGGCCGGTGCTGGTCTACGGCTCGGACGTGTGGATGGACCGGGCCGAGGAGGCCGCCCGCGACTTCGCGGAGAGCTGGCGGCTGCCGGTCATCCCCAACGGCCAGGGACGCGGCATCCTGCCCGCCGGCCACGAGCTGCTCGTCACCCGCGCCCGCGGCCTCGCCTTCGCCCAGGCCGACCTGGTCATCGTGGTGGGCACCCCGCTCGACTTCCGCCTCGGCTACGGCTGGTTCGGCGGCAAGGACGGCGCCCCCCTGGCCAAGGTGGTGCACCTCGCCGACGCGCCGTCGCAGCTGGCCACGCACATGCGGCCGGTCGCGTCCGCCGCGGGCGACCTGTCCGTGGTGCTCTGGAGCCTCGGCACCGCGTGCGGCGAGGCCGGAGTGAAGCCGGAGCGCTACGCCGGCTGGGTGACCAGGCTGGCCGACACGGCCGCCGCCGCCATCGCCGGCGACGCCGAGCTGCTGGCCTCCGAGAGCGACCCGATCCACCCGATGCGCATCTACGGTGAGCTGGGCAAGGTGCTCGCGGACGACGCCGTGGTCATCGGCGACGGCGGCGACTTCGTCTCCTACGCGGGCAAGTACGTCGAGCCCAGGCAGCCGGGCAACTGGCTCGACCCCGGCCCCTACGGCTGCCTCGGCACCGGTCTCGGCTACTCGATCGCGGCCCGCCTGGCCAGGCCGTCCTCGCAGGTGGTGCTGCTGCTGGGCGACGGCGCGGCGGGGTTCTCGCTGATGGACGTCGACACCCTGGTGCGCCACCGCCTCCCGGTCGTCATGATCTGCGGCAACAACGGCATCTGGGGGCTGGAGAAGCACCCGATGCAACTGCTGTACGGCTACGACGTGGCCGCCGAGCTGCAGCCGCAGTGCCGCTACGACCAGGTGGTGACCGCGCTCGGCGGCGGCGGCGAGCTGGTCACCAAGCCGTCGGAGATCGGGCCGGCGCTCCGCCGCGCGTTCGACTCCGGGATCCCCTACATGGTCAACATCGCCACCGATCCGCAGATCGCCTATCCCCGCAACACGACGGGCGTCTGACGCGCTACTACTTCCCGGCCGTCTGGGTGGCGGTCGGGGTCGGAGTGGCCGAGGGGCACGTCCCTGCGGGGATCAGGACCAGCTTGACCTTCTTCTTGATGTCGAACATCGTGCCCCCGTTGGGGAAGGACTGGCCGACCTTGAGGCACTCGGCGGGCACCTCGCCCCGGGTCTGGTCGTCGATCTCGATCTTGAAGCCGGCGGCGTGGATGAGCATCTGCGCCTCGGAGTAGGGCAGCTCGACGACGCGCGGCACTTCCCTCTTCACGACCGGCGTGGGGGACGGGGAGGTGGACGGCGACTTGTCGGTGGACGGCGTCGGCGAGTGCGTGGGGGTCGGAGTGCGGGACGGCTCCCGGCTCTCCTCGGGCTCGGCTTCCTGCCTGACGGTCGGCACCTGGGAGGACGGCTTGATGCTGGGGCGCCTGCCCCGCGAGGTGGTGGGCGTGGGCGTCTTGATCTTTCCGGACGCGGCGATGTCAGAGGTGGTCATCGTGGGGGCCGGGTCGTCGCCGGTGGTCATGCCCGTGAGGGCCACCGCGCCCGCGCCCACGCCGAGCACCACCGCGGCGGCGAGGCCGGCGACGAGGCCGCCCCTGCGGCGCACCTTGGCCGCGCGCCTGCTGCCCTGCCTGGGCCCGGCTAACGTCGTGTTCGGGGCGGGCGCCTGCTGAGCCCCTGTCTGGTAGGCCTCCACCGGCGGCGCCATCGTGGCTCCGGTGGACGGCGGCAGCGCGGCGGGCAACTCGCCGGCGGCGATCTGGCGAGCCATGTCGCTCATCGCCTTGGCCGTCGGGTAGCGCCGCGCGGGATCCTTCGACAGCGCGCACTCCACCAGCGCGCGCACCGGCGGGGGGACCTCGGCCGGCAGGGGCGGAGGTGCTTCGCGAATGTGCTTGAGCGCGATCGTGACCGCGCTGTCGCCGTCGAACGGCCGCTGCCCCACGAGGCACTCGTACGCCACGACGCCGAGCGCGTAGATGTCGACGGCCGGTGTCACCGGCGCGCCCTCGGCCTGCTCCGGCGCGCAGTAGGCGGCCGTGCCGAGCACCATGCCCGCGTCGGTGAGCCGGTTGGCCAGGTCGGAGCGGGCGATGCCGAAGTCGGTCAGCACCAGCGTGCCGTCACGCTGCACCAGCAGGTTGCCCGGCTTCACGTCGCGGTGCACGATCCCCCGATCGTGCACCGCCTGCAGCGCCGAGGCCGCCTGCGCGATCAGCTCCATCGCGGGCTGCGGGGGGATCCTGCCCAGCCGCGCCAGCAGCCTGTCGAGCGGCTCCCCGTCGACGAACTTCATCACCAGGTAAACGGTGTCGCCGCTCACCCCGTAGTCGTAGACGTCCACCACACCCGGATGGTTGATCGTCGCCATCGCCCGCGCCTCCGCCTGGAAGCGCGCGACGAAGCCGGGATCGTCCATGCGGCCCGGGAGCAGCACCTTGACGGCGACGGTGCGGGCCAGGACGATGTCCTCGCCTCTCCACACCTCGCCCATGCCACCGGCGCCGATGCGGGTATCCAGGCGATACCGCCCCGCCAGCGTCGTCCCTTGGGCCACCATGACTCCCCCGTTACCCCCCTACCTCTCCGAACTCTGCAACCCCAAGAATCTCAAGAAAGCGAACTTGTGTCGCGGCAAGGTAACGCAGAGGTCACGGAACTCCGAGAGTGTACGACCCCGCCCGTCTCACATGCCACTCAAATGCCACAAGCCGTACAAAGCCTATCCTGCGGCCTTGTGGCGATACTTGTCCCCGTTTCCAGAAGATCAGGGCCCATCCTTCCCATGCCACACCGTCCACCCCACAGGCCCTGCCTCCCGTCAGAGCCCACAACGATCACAGTAGGCTGACCGCATGAAGCTCGCTCCGGGTCTCCGCTCCCAGTTGCTCATCATGGTCGAGAAGGAAGACACGGCTCGCATGGTCGGCAGCGGTGATGTCCCGGTGCTCGCCACCCCACGCCTGCTGGCGGTCGCCGAGATGGCCACCGTCGAGGCCCTGCGCCCCCACCTGGCCCCCGGCCAGACGTCGGTCTGCAACCGGGCAGAGCTCCAGCATCTGGCTCCGAGCCCGATCGGCACCCACGTCGAGTTCACCACCGAGCTCACCGAGACCGACGGCAGGCGGCTGGTCTTCGCCTTCGAAGCCCGCGACCGGCACAAGGTCGTCGGCCGGGGCACGATCGAGCGCGTGGTGGTCGACCGAGCCGCCTTCATCGAGCGCGCTACTCGATGACGGCGATGAGGTCGCCTTCCTGGATCACGTCGCCCTCTTTCACCCTGAGCTGAGCGATCACACCGTCGTCCTCCGTCAGGACCGGGATCTCCATCTTCATCGACTCGAGGATGACCAGCGTGTCGCCGTCGGAGACCGTGTCCCCCTCCTTGACGACGACCTTCCAGACATTGGCCACCATCTCAGCTCGCACCTCAGCCACCGCGACTCCCCTCTCTCAGTGATCTAACGTTCAGTGATCTGACGTTCAGTGATTCAACAATGTCATGTCGCTACGCGCGCATCCGCCCGACCAAGCCGGTGTCGTAGTCGCCCGAGCCGAACTCCGGGTTGTCCAGCAGCTCGGCGCAGAAGGGCAGGTTGTTCTTCGGCCCCTCGACGGCGAACTCCGCGACCGCCCTGCGCGCCTTGGCCAGCGCCTCGGCCCGGCTGGCCGCGTGGACGCAGAGCTTGGCCATGAGCGGATCGTAGAACGGCGTGACCATATCGCCCTCCGCGTAGCCGGAGTCAACACGGACCCCCTCGCCGGCGGGCTCCCGCCACGCGGTGATCTTGCCTGGCCCGGGGAAGAAGCGCTTGGGATCCTCGGCATAGACGCGGAACTCGATGGCGTGACCGCTCGTCGCGGACCGCACCTCGGGGCTCTCTCCGGCCGCGACCCGGAGCTGCAGCTCGACGAGATCGAGCCCGGTGACGAGCTCGGTGACCGGATGCTCGACCTGGAGCCTGGTGTTCATCTCGAGGAACACGAAGTCCTGCCGGTCGGTGTCGACCAGGCACTCCACGGTGCCCGCGCCCAGATAGCCGACCGTCTCGCCGGCCCGCACCGCCGCGGCCAGCATGCTCTCGCGCAGCTCCGGCGTGATGCCGGGCGACGGCGACTCCTCGACCACCTTCTGGTGACGGCGCTGCACGGAGCAGTCACGCTCTCCGAGCGCCACGACCCGGCCGTCGGGCAGGCCGAGGATCTGCACCTCGACGTGACGGGCCCGCTCGATGAAGCGCTCCAACAGGATCGCGGGGCCCGCCGGCGCGTCGCCCTCGCCGCCCGCCGCTCCCGCGAACCTGGCCGCCGCCCTCGCCGCCTGTTCGTACGCCTTGACCAGGCCCTCCTCGTCATGGGCGACGCTCATCCCGATGCCACCGCCGCCGCCCGCGGTCTTGACCATGACCGGGAAACCGATCTCGTAGGCCGCCTTGAGCGCCAGG
The DNA here is from genome assembly GCF_040649575.1 of Nonomuraea sp. NPDC048916. NCBI lineage: Bacteria > Bacillati > Actinomycetota > Actinomycetes > Streptosporangiales > Streptosporangiaceae > Nonomuraea > Nonomuraea sp. NPDC048916. Next base: position 17,977 of record NZ_JBEZFS010000034.1, on the reverse strand, counting down.
TCGAGATCGGTCACGGGCTCGCGGGTGCCCGCGGCCACCGGCACGCCGGCGGCCTCCATCAGGTTTCGGGCGTTGATCTTGTCGCCCATCCGGGCGATGGCCTCGGGCGCCGGCCCGATCCACACCAGCCCGGCGTCGACGACGGCCTGGGCGAACGCGGCGTTCTCGGCGAGGAACCCGTAACCCGGGTGGATCGCCCTCGCCCCGGTCGCGCGGGCCGCCTGGAGCACCTTGCCGGCGTCGAGGTAGCTTCGCGTGGGGTCGGCCGGGCCGAGGAGCACCGCCTCGTCGGCCTCGCGCACGAAAGGCAGCCCGGTGTCGGCCTCGGAATGGACGGCGATGGCGCGCAGCCCCATCTGCTTGACCGTGCGGATGATCCGTCGTGCGATCTCGCCTCGGTTGGCGATCAGGACGGGTCCGAGCGTCTCAATAGGCACGCCGCCAACACTACGGCGCGAAAGGGGCCCACCCCTTTCCCTCTAAACCACCGATCCGGAGAGCGCGATCTGTAGGAATCCCACAATTGTGAGCCGCGAGAAACCCGGTAGCGGCCTGCCACTTCTCACGGTTTCGCCATATGTCAAGGCCATGTATCACAGACGGTGGACGGCGGTGTAGCGGTCGGCCACGCGAGCCAGCGCCTCGATGGCGGCCGGGTCGTAGGCGGTGCCCGCCCCCAGGCGCAGCCGTTCGAGCGCGGCGCCCGCCCGATCGCGGTCGGTGGACCCGCCCACCAGGTCGTCGTAGGCGTTGGCGACCTTGATGATACGGCTCGACAGCGGCGGGTCGGACGCGACCGGATCGCACTGCCGCCGGACCAGGTCGGCCACCCGGTCGAGCACCCCGGTCTGTTTGATCACCGCGGCGCCCAGCTCGGCGATGCGGCGTGCCTGCTCGGGATCGGTGAGCACGGTGGCGCCCCCCGGAATGGGGTCACGCAGCGACAGCTGGCCGATGTCGTGCATCAGAGCCGCGTACTCGAGCTCCAGGAGCTCCGGCTCGGCCATGCCCAGCTCCCTGCCGACGGCCACCGCCAGGCGGCTCACCCGGCGCGAGTGGCCGGGCTCGACGTAGCCGCCCACCTCGGTGACGCGCGACAGGGCGCGTACGGTCTGCAGGTAGGTCGCGCGGATCCCGGCGTACTTGCGGAAGGCCACCTGCGTGACCAGCAGCGGCGCGGCGAAGACCAGCAGCGCCACCAGGTCCATGCTGTGCGTGGCGAGCGCGAGCAGCACGCCCGAGGCGCCCACGGCGGCGCCGAGCGGGAACGCCATGTTGATCTCGTCGCGCACCGCCACCCTGAACGCCGTGCGCACCTGCTCGGCTCTCAGCAGCGCCGCGATCAGCACGTCGACGAGCAAAGAGAGCGCGATCAGGACGATCATCACGGCGAGCGCCGGCCACCAGGTCTCGGTCGGCGGCCTGGTGAGCAGGTAGAGCGGATCGACCAGCGGCCGGAAGGCGAACGCGAGCAGGGCGCCCGTCAGCAGGCGGCGGGCCATCGCGTCGAGGCGCGGCGGGCGGCCGACCGCCAGGTGGGGCAGCGCGCCCGCGATCATCCCGACCGCGATCACGGCCACCACCTGGAGCGCCGAGTGGCGGAGCTGGTGCTGGCTGAGGTCGAGCAGCAGCGTGTAGCCGAGGGCGGCGGCGGCGCCGATGGGCGCGACCTCCCTGTTGCCCGGCATGGTCAGCCTGGCCAGCTCACCGACCGCGATCAGCGCGCCGAACCCGACCGCGATCTCGGGATGGTCCAGCCCGACGGCGGCCGTGTGCGCGACGCCCGCCACGGCCACCAGCCCCGCGGCGCAGATGAGCAGCAACTGCCCCGAGTCGAGCCCCCGGAAGGCGCGTGTCACGGCCCGCTCACCACTTCGATCGGCATGGTCGGGTCGTCGTGGTCCTTGGTGGGCTTGTCGTCGGCCTCGGGAGGCGGCAGGTCGACCCGGCGGGGCGGCTGCCACGGCCGGCGTTCGAGCGCCCGGACGAAGGCCGTCACCATCACCGGGTCGAAATGGGTGCCCGCGCACTTGTGCAGCTCCTCGACGGCCACCTCGACGGGCCGAGCGCCCCGGTAGGAGCGGTCGGAGGTCATCGAGTCGAACGCGTCGGCCACCGCGATCACCCGGGCGAACTCGGGGATCTCGTCACCGGCCAGGCCCATCGGGTAGCCAGTGCCGTCGTGGCGCTCGTGATGGTGCATGATCCCGGCGTAGGCCTCGTCGAGGAAGTCGATGCCGCGCACGATCTCCAGCCCGCGCATCGGGTGCAGCTGGATCGCGGCGAACTCCTCCTCGGTGAGGGGCCCGTCCTTCTGCAGCACCTTGGTCGGCACGCCGAGCTTGCCCACGTCGTGCAGCATGCCCGCGTAGCCGATGGCGCGCAGCCGCTCCAGCCCCATGCCGATCTCCTGGGCGATCATGGTCGAGGCGGCCGAGACCCGGGTGCAGTGGCCCCTGGTGTAGTAGTCCTTCGTCTCCACGGCCTGACACAGCGCGGCGATCGTGGCGTCGTACGAGCGCTGCTGGGCGTGATACTGGCCGAACGCCCAGCGCGCCACGAACAACGGCAGCAGCACCAGCACGGCGGAGATCGACTGCACGGTCGCCCACAGCCCGGCCACCAACAGCCCGAACGTGCCGTAGCCCAGGTAGGACAGCAGGAACTGGACCATGCCGCGCATCGGCACCTCGACGCGCCCCGCCCTGGTCGCCAGCCGGATCATGGTCAGCGTGAGCACGATGTTGAGCGGCACGAACACGGTGGTCGCCGCGACGTAGGGGCCGATGAGATCGTCGAAGGCGTTGACCTTGGGCACTCCCGACTCGCCGCCCAGCCACGCGTAGACCAACCCGGCCGCGTAACCGCAGATGGCGAACTGCGCCCCGTTGAAAAGCCTCTTGATCAACGGCAGGCCCGGCCGCACGCTCAGCGTCGCGGTGAACCCCACCACCGCCGCGCCCTCGGGACCGATCAGCACCACGGCGGCCAGCGCGGCCGAGAAGCTGACCGACACCGCGAACTGCTCCACGTTGAGCAGCGTCGGCATCGACTCGCAGACCAGGAACAGCAGAGCGAGCACCAGCAGGGTGCCCAGCTCCGTCGTGGCCACCGGACGCTCGGAGAGGAACAGGCTGTGCCCGAGGAGGGCCGTCGCCGTGCCGATGACGACGACCAGGTAGACCTTCGCAGGCCACGGCAGATCACGCATTGCGGCCCCCTACGGGTAGCTCAGGTCCACGACACCCCGGGCGGGAAGATCGCCTCGCCACCCCCGGCCAGCACCAGCATGACGGGGACGACCAGCACCATGACCGTGATCAATCGCGTGATCATGACCTTTGACATCCGCTTGCCTCCAGGTCGAGTCCTGGAGGTCACGCTACAGAAGACGGCCTCGTCGCACCGGCGGAGTCACGAATCGCAAGCAAAGCGTAATCAAGCCACTACCTGCGGCGACTTCTGGCCCACTCGACGGTGTTCTTCAGGCCGGTGGACAAATCGGTGCGCGGCTCCCAGCCGAGCCCCTCGTAGGCGGGCACCGGGTCGACGGCCATGGCGGGCAGGTCGCCCGGCCGGGGCTGGGCGAACCCCGGCTTGTCGGGGGCGCCGGCCGCGTCGGCGACCAGCGAGTGGAGCCTGCGGTCGGGCGTCTGGATGCCGGTGCCGAGGTTGAACCTGCGGCCGTCGCCGCCCGAGCCGCAGGCCTTGACGAAGCCGTCGACCACGTCGTCGACGTAGACGTAGTCGCGGGTCTGGGTGCCGTCGCCGTAGAGGATCGTGGGGGTGCCGCCGAGCAGGCCGTCGGTGAAGATGGCCACCACCCCGGCCTCGCCCTCGGGCGACTGGCGCGGGCCGTACACGTTGGAGAGCACGAGCGTGGTGTATTCGATGCCGTGCAGCGCGCGGAACGCCGCGAGGTAGATCTCGCCGCTCAGCTTGGAGGCCGCGTAGGGCGAGCGCGGATCGGTGGACGCGTCGCCGGGCACCGGGATCGTGGCCGGCCGGCCGTAGACCGCGACGGACGAGGCGAACACCACCTTACGGGCGCCGCCCTCGTGGGCCGCGGTGAGCACCGACGCGGTGCCCTCGACGTTGACGCGGGCGTCGTGCACCGGATCGGCGACGCTCCGGCGGACGCTGATCTGCGCGGCCAGGTGGCAGATGACCTCGGGCCGCGCCTCGGCGGCGAGCCTGATCATCGCCGGGTCGAGGACGTCGAGGACCTCCAGCCGGAAACGGTCATGGGTCGACGCCTGGGCGAGGTTGTCACGGTCGCCGGACGACAGGTCGTCGACGGCCACCACCTCATGGCCTTCGGCCAGCAGGCGGTCGACGAGATTGGAACCGATGAACCCGGCACCACCGGTGACAAGGACGCGCATGGTGGAGATCCTAGTCGGAGAGCTCGGCCCTCACCTGCGCGATGCGGGCCAGCACCTTGGCGCGCAGGTCACCTGGCACGGGGTCGCAGCCGCAGTGCTTGGCCACCAACTGCTTGACCACCTTGTCGAGGTCGTATTCCTTCAGACATGGGTCGCACTCGTCGAGATGCACGCGTATGTCGCTCACATCGCCCTCGGTGAGCTCCCCGTCGATGTACGCGTAGACCTTGTCCAGCACTTCGCGACAGTCGGTGTCGTGCGGCTTGCCACAGCTCATTTGGATCCCTCCGTCGGGACCAGGCCACGCTCGCGAGCATAGTCCTCAAGGTGTGCCCGCAACTGCCTTCGTCCACGGTGCAGCCTCGACATCACGGTGCCGATCGGAGTGCCCATGATGTCGGCGATCTCTTTGTACGGGAACCCCTCGACGTCGGCCAGGTAGACCGCGATCCTGAACTCCTCGGGAAGGGCCGCGAGCGCCTCCTTGATGTCGCCGTCGGGGAGATGCTCCAGCGCCTCGACCTCGGCCGACTTCAGGCCGCTCGACGTGTGCGACTCGGCCCGCGCCAGCTGCCAGTCCTCGATCTCCTCGGTGCCCGACTGCTTGGGCTCGCGCTGCTTCTTGCGGTAGCTGTTGATGAAGGTGTTGGTCAGGATCCGGTAGAGCCAGGCCTTGAGGTTGGTGCCCTCCTGGAACTGGTGGAACGACGCGAACGCCTTCGCGAAGGTCTCCTGCAGCAGGTCCTCCGCGTCTGCTGGATTCCGGGTCATCCGGAGCGCGGCGGAGTAGAGCTGCTCGAGGAAAGGCATGGCTTCGCGCTCGAACCGCTCACTTCGCTGTTCCAGAGTCTCCGCGCCTGTCGCGGGCACCGGGCCCACCCCCCTAAGATCACCGGTGGCCGACTGTGGCGGTACACCGTATTCAGGGGAGAATACCCGCTTGTCAGCGACCGGCCGGCCACTGGGGAGGGGGTCGAGCAATGAGAGCATGCTCGTCGCAACACGCTCGCGCCATCGTCTGTTCCCGCAAGATAGAAGGTGACGAACGACCCGGTGCGGGGAAAACCATACGTACCGGCTGGTAGCCATTTCCCGGAACCCAGGAGTCGCGTGTGCTGCCCATTCCGGCCGAGGAACTGAACGGCTCAGGGACGCTCGGACCGTACTGGAACTTCTACCGCGCGGTCGTCGCCGAGCAGTTGAGCCGCTGGCTACCCGGCGAGCCCTCCGTGGTACTCGATCTGTCCGGCGGACGCGGGCGCTGGTCCGGCCAGGCGGCCCGGGCCGGGCATCGGGTGATCGAGCTGCTCGACTTCCGGCGCACCGTCGACGCCCAGTCCCGGCTGCGCGACGCCGGCCGGGTGCGCCACGTACGCGCCGACGACCTGTCGTTCCTGCCCGACGAGAGCGTCGACGCGGTGGTCGCCGAGGAACGCGCGATGTCGATCGAGCTCATGTCCGAGTCGGTGATGAGCGACGTGGCGCGCGTGCTGCGGCCGGGCGGCCGGACCCTCGTCTGCGTCGACTCGCTGGTGCTGGGCATGGCGATCCTGGCCGAGCAGGGCCAGTGGCAGCACCTGCGGCAGACCGGCGAGGTCATGCTGGTGCCATGGCCCGACGGCAGCATCACGCGGTGCTTCAGCAGCGGCCAGCTGCGCGAGCTGCTGATGGGCGCGGGGCTCGAGGTCGAGTGGATGCGCCCGCGCACGGTGCTGTCACCCTCGACCGTCGACCACGTGCTCGGCTCCGACAGCAGAGCGCTCACCTGGCTGGTGCGCACCGAGCTCGAGGCGCACCCCGACGACGACGACACGGTCGGCATCCATCTCGTCGCGAGCGCGCGCAAGGCCTGACGCGGGCGAGTCCTAGCGCCGGCGTTCGCGCTTCCCCTGGCACTGCACGCACCGCGCGGCCTCGGGACGTGCTTCGAGCCGGCCCTCCGGCACCGGCTTGCCGCAGTCGACGCAGTTGCCGTAGGAGCGGTCGTCGAGCCGTTTGAGCGCGTCGACGACCGCCCGCCGCTGCGCGGTCGCGACGGTCAGCATGGCCTGGGCCCGGTCGGCGTCGGTCAGATCTGAACCCGCGTCGGCCGCGGAATACTCGCGGACCGCGACGGGGTCGCCCTGCAGCACCCCGATCGACCGGTCCAGGTCGGCGAGCATCTTCTCCAGCCGTTCACGAGCGGTCGTGACATCCACGAATCCGCACCTCCGGGTAAAGGAATGCAAACCGCGGCGAGATTCCCCGGTGGTCCCGCCCGGCGCAAGAGGGGGCAATGTGTATGGCGGTGACTCCGAGTGCACGGACGCATCGCTTTCCTCACCGGATGCCCATTTGAAGCTGGTTTTAACCTTCAGAAAAGAGGGCTTTCCTCCTGGGGAGGGAGGGGTTTGATGAGGTCCGGCCCGTTGTTGCGGACATTGTTGACGTCCGTGGAGACCGGCACCGCGGTCAGCCGCCCGGGATCGGCCGGCACCAGCAGCTCCGAGGCCTGCGCCGTGTCGGTCAGCTTGGGATCGAGCCACTCGGCCCAGCGCTCGCGCTCGATCATCATCGGCATCCGATCGTGAATGCGCCCCAGGTCGTCCTCGGCGTCGGTGGTGATGACGGTGCAGGTCACCAGCCACTTCAGCGGGTCGTCGTCGGCGCGCGACGGATCCTTCCAGAACTCGTACAGGCCCGCCATCGCCAGCACCCCGCCGTCGGCGGGATGGATGAAGTAGGGCTGCTTCTTCTTCGCCTGCTTGCCCGCGCCCTCCGCCGCCACCGGCATCCACTCGAAGTAGCCGTCAGCGGGCAGCAGGCACCTGCGCTTGGCGAACGCCTGCCGGTACGACGGTTTCTCGGCCACCGTCTCGATCCTGGCGTTGATCATGCGCGACCCGACCGACGGGTCCTTCGCCCAGGCGGGGACCAGGCCCCACTTCACGATCCGCAACTGCCGCACCGCCCGCTCGGCGTCCTTGGGCACCCGGCTGAGGACGGCATAGACGTTCTTGGTCGGCGCGACGTTGTAGTCGGGACCCAGCTCCTTGCCGGGGTCGCCGTCGAGCTCGACCTGGAACTCCTCCAGCAACTCGTGCTTCTTGCGCGCCGAGGCGTATCTACCGCACATGACCCCACACTGCCACGTACGGCTTTCGCTCGCGTGTGCCCGCCACGACCTACCCGTGGACGGGGTCGTCGTCCACAGGCCGGGGCCGGGCGTACCGGCTGCCAGTAGGCTTTGACCATGGCTTCAGCACCGCATTGGCCCGCACCGACCGCGACCGCTCCTGTCGTCGCGTCCGTCCGCCTGCCCGGCTCCAAGTCGGTGACCAACCGCGCCCTGGTGCTCGCCGCGCTGGCCGACGGTCCCGGCACCGTACGCCAGGCGCTGCGCAGCCGCGACGCCGACCTCATGGTCGCGGCCCTGCGCGCCCTGGGCGCGACGCTGGAGGCCACCTCCGAGACGCCCGCCGCCGTCGACTGGCGGGTGACCCCGGGTCCCATTCGGGGCGGGGCGAGCATCGACGCGGGCCTGGCCGGCACGGTCATGCGCTTCGTCCCCCCGGTGGCGGCGCTGGCGGACGGCCCGGTGTCGTTCGACGGCGACCCCCATGCCCGCAAGCGCCCGATGGGCCCCATCCTCGACGCGCTGCGCGCCCTGGGCGCCCACGTCGACAACGACGCCCTGCCGTTCACCATCCGCGGCCCGCTCTCGGGGGGCGAGGTCACGATCGACGCCTCGGGGTCGTCGCAGTTCGTCTCGGGCCTGCTCCTGACCGCGCCGCGCTTCGCGAAGGGCGTCACGATCCGCCACGTGGGCCCGCCGGTGCCGTCCCAGCCGCACATCGAGATGACCGTCCAGATGCTCAGGGCGGCGGGCGTGACGGTCGACGACGGCGACCGTCACGTGTGGCGCGTCGAGCCCGGCCCCATCGCGGCCATGGACCTGACCGTCGAGCCCGACCTTTCCAATGCCGCCCCGTTCCTCGCGGCGGCCATGGTCACCGGCGGCGCCGTCACGATCCCCGGCTGGCCACACCAGACCACCCAGCCCGGCGACACCCTGCGTGAGCTGCTGGCCCGCATGGGCGCCACGGTCCACCTGTCCGGCCACCCGTCCGGCCACCCGTCCGGCGCCTCCGAGGCGGCCGGCGGCCCGCCGGCCGCGGGCTCCGGCCCGCTCACGGTCACGGGCACGGGCCGGGTGCACGGGATCGACGCCGACCTGCGCGAGGTGGGCGAGCTGACTCCGACCATCGCCGCCCTGGCCGCCCTGGCCGATTCGCCGAGCTGGATCCGCGGTGTCGGCCACCTGCGCGGCCACGAGACCGACCGCCTCGCCGCCCTGGTCACCGAGATCAACCGGCTCGGCGGCGACGCCGAGGAGACCGACGACGGCCTGATCATCCGCCCGCGCCCCCTTCACGAGGGCGTCTTCCACAGCTACGACGACCACCGCATGGCCACGGCCGGCGCCGTCATCGGCCTGGCGGTCCCCGGCATCGAGGTGGCCAACATCTCGACCACGGCCAAGACGCTGCCGGAGTTCGTCCAGATGTGGACGGCCATGCTGGAATCCCGATGACGTGGCGGCGCCCGACGACCATGGGCGGTTCGCGGGTCCGTGGAGCGGCGCGTGACGGCGGTGGAGCGGCGCGCGGCGGTGCGGGGGCCGGCCAGACGGGTAAGTGTGGGGTCGGGAGCCACGGGCATGTGCGGCCCGCGGGCGAGGCAAGCTATCGCATGGGAGTAGGCCGCTGAGAAAGCGGGAGTATGACGAGGACGACGTGCGGGTCAGGCCGGGCAAAGGATCACGGCCCCGGACCCGGATCCGTCCTGCGCATGAGGACGCCGTCCAGGGGTTCGTGGTGGCCGTCGACCGCGGCCGCTACACCACGCTGGTCGAGCCGGAGCGGCCGAAGGGGTCGGCGCAGAAGCGCAAGCAGCCGCAGCGGCGGCTGGTCGTCGCGATGAAGGCGCGCGAGCTCGGCCGCAAGGGCATCGTGGTGGGCGACCGGGTGGCCCTGGTGGGCGACGTGTCCGGCGAGCCCCACACACTGGCCAGGGTCGTACGGGTGGAGCCGCGCACCTCCATGCTGCGCCGTTCGGCCGACGACACCGATGACACCGACGGCATCGAGCGCCCGGTCGTGGCCAACGCCGACCAGCTGGTCATCGTCACCGCGCTGGCCGACCCGACGCCCCGGCCGCGCATGATCGACCGGATCCTGGTCGCCGCGTTCGACGCCGAGATCGACGCGCTGCTCTGCCTCACGAAACCCGACCTCGCCCGCCCCGACGAGCTGGTGGCGCTGTACGAACCACTCGGTGTCCCGCACGTGATCGTGCACAAGGGCGGCCCGCTCGACGAGCTGCGCGAGCACCTCCAGGGGCGGATCAGCGTGCTGGTCGGCCATTCGGGCGTGGGCAAGTCCACCCTGGTCAACGCCCTCGTCCCCGATGCCAACCGTGCCGTGTCGCAGGTCAACGCGGTGACGGGCCGCGGCCGGCACACCTCCACCTCGGCGGTGGCGCTGGAGTTGCCCGAAGGCGGCTGGATCATCGACACCCCCGGCGTGCGCAGCTTCGGCCTGGCCCACGTCTCGGTCGAGACCGTCCTCGCCGGCTTTCCCGACCTGGTCGAAGGCACGGTCGACTGCCCGAAGGGCTGCACTCACCTGGGCGACGGCTGCGCTCTCGACGCCTGGGTGACGGCCGGCCACGCCGGCCGCGTCCGCCTCCAGTCCCTGCGCCGCCTGCTGGCCAGCCGCGACGGCATCCCCGACGACTCCTCCTGATCCACTGCTGGGCTTCGAGGAGTTCTTCACCGCCGACGGGCTCCGGCGCCTCGCCACCCCAGTGCTCCGCAGCGCGAACCCGCTCGGCCGTGCACGCCCCTCACCGGACGGTCGCGGGCCTCCATCACGAGTCCGCGACCCATGAGAGGGGGTTCGCCGACCCGGCACGAGCCGATCCATCCGCCCGAACGGCCGGCCCTCGCGACGCCGAGACGGGCTCCGGTGGTCAGCGGGTGTTGGGGCGCAGGGTCCAGCCGACGGTCAGGCTGGAGACGACGACGCCCTCGGCGTTCGTGACGTCCACGGCGACGTCGAACTCCGGGCGCTCACCCGCGTCCAACTGGGCGATCACGTCGTCGCGTGAGGCCAGCAGGCGCCCTTCGGCGACCACTTCGCCCATGGCGGGTTTGCGGTAGTGGATCGTGGCGGTCGTGGTCATCGGGACCGCCCGGGACAGCTGGTCTCCGAGGGCCGACAGCATGGCCGCCCCCGAGGCCGACTCGGCGAGCGTGAACAGGGCGCCCGCGTGCGGCCCGCCGAGATGGTTGTGCAGGTCGGTACGGTCGGGGAGCCGGCAGACGGCCCGGCCGTCGCCGACGTGGTCGAACGTGATGCCGAGAGTCCGGGCGAAAGGGACCGCTTGGAGCAGGAAATCGCCGACGTCGAGTGACATGCCAGACATGCTACTGGCGAGTAACCGGAAGTGCCTCACCAGAAAGGGGCGAGGCCGCACTGATGCTCGGCATACCCGGCACGATAGCGTGGCTGACCGTGCAGGGTTATACCGATGATCTACGCCTCGCGCATGTCATGGCGGACGCCGCCGATGACCTGACCTTGCGACGGTTCAAGGCGGTCGACCTCAAGGTCGAGACCAAGCCCGATCTGACCCCGGTCAGCGATGCCGACCGAGCCGTCGAGGAGGCGATCCGCGGCACGCTTCGGCGAGCGCGCCCACGTGACGCGGTCGTCGGCGAGGAGTTCGGCCGCACCGGCTGGGGCGCCAGGTCATGGATCATCGACCCGATCGACGGCACCAAGAACTACGTGCGCGGCGTGCCCGTGTGGGCGACGCTGATCGCGCTCATGGAGTACGGCAAGGTCGTCGTCGGCCTGGTGTCGGCCCCGGCCCTCGGGCGACGCTGGTGGGCGGCGGCCGAAGGCGGAGCGTGGACCGGCAAGAGCCTGACCAAGGCGACCCGGATGCACGTGTCGTCGATCGGCACGCTGGGCGACGCGTCGTTCTCCTACTCGAGCTTCGGCGGCTGGGAGAAGACCGGCAGGCTCGACAACTTCCTCGACCTGGGCCGCGCCTGCTGGCGCACCAGGGCCTACGGCGACTTCTGGTCACACATGATGGTCGCCGAGGGCTCGGTGGACGTGTCGGCCGAGCCGGAGTTGTCGCCGTGGGACATGGCGGCGCTCACGGTGATCGTGGAGGAGGCCGGCGGCGTCTGGACCGATGTCGCCGGAGTGCCGAGCCTGGAGGGCGGCAGTCTGGTCTGCACCAACGGCCTCCTGCACGACGAGGTGCTCAGCCGCCTGAACGGCTCCGCTCGTTAGCGAGAGGCCCGTCTCGCCGGGTCAGCAGGTCGGCCCGGGGCCTGGAGGGCGGCCGTGGCGGCGTCCACCTCCCGCTCACCGGCGATCGCGCTCGCGTCGTCCTCCACCCGGGTGGGCAGTCCCGGGCCGCGTGACGACTGCCCCTCCCAGGTGGAGTTGCAGAGCTCGACGGCCGAGCCGAAAGCGGGCTTGGCCATGGTGATCGTGGTCTCGCGGCCGTCGCCCGACTCGGCGGCCACCCCGGAGCGGGCCGCGGTCCACGGGTAGACGCCGCGATGGACGAACTCGACGGCGCCGGGGCTTCGCCGGCTCTGCGGGGCGGCGCTGTCGGCGACGTAGCCGGTCGCGGTCATGGTGGCCGCGCCGGACAGGCCGTCGATGGAGGCCCGCTCGGCCCGGCGGCCGTCTAGAGCTGGCGCGTGTCCAGCGGGCCGACGTCGGCCACCCAGATGCCGCCGTCCTCCCACCAGCCGGTGATCTCGCGGCCGCCGCCGAGCACGACCTCCTCCTGCTCGGCGGTGCTGTGTCCACGCGCCTGGGAGACGATCCGGCCGGAGTCGGCCTCGCCGAACTCCAGTGGAGTGGTCAGCGTGTACGTGCCACCGCCCAGGTGGACGACAACGTCTCCGGCCAGCCGGCGCGCCGCCGATCGGGCCCGGTTGAGGCCCGCGAACGGACGCTCCGGAGTGCCCGATCACGCATCGTCACCAGCAGGCGAGACGTGGAGGTGGAACACGGCAGCCCTCTCTTTGTTGTTTATGGCGCACACGTAGTATTACGACATAAACCCGGAAAGGGCGTTCATGAGAGGCAGGGTCGGAAACCCCGATCACGGGGGCGAGCTGCTGTGGCGAGGCTCCGACACGGAGCCGCGGCCGGGCCTGAGTCTGGCCAGGATCGTCCGCGCGGCCATCGAGGTGGCCGACGCCGAGGGGCTGGCCGGGCTGTCCATGCGCAAGGTCGCCGACCGGCTCGGCTTCACCACGATGTCGCTCTACCGCCATGTCCCCGGCCGCGACCAGCTCATCGACCTCATGCGCGACGCAGTCATCGGCGAACGCCCCTTGATTCCTCCCGTGACATCCTCGGACACGACACCCGGAACGGCGCCTCCCGGAACGAACCTCGGGCCAAATCCTGGAACAGATCCCGAGACGAATCCCGAGACGAATCCCGGAACAGATCTCGAGACGGCGGTCCCCGCGACCGACCCCAGAACGGACTCAGACACGACCCCCGGGACGGTTCCCGGGACGGACACTGCGACCGTTCCCGCGGACACCGCGACGGTTCCCGGGACGGAAACCGCGACGGACACAGCGACGGTCGGCTGGCGGGCCATGTTGGAGGCCTACGCGCGTGAGTCGTGGGAGCTGCGCAGGCGGCACCCCTGGCTGGCAGAGGTGCGCGGCAGCCGCCATCTGCCGGGACCCAACGGCATCGCCCACTACGAGCGCATGCTGAGCGCGGTCCGGGACACCGGCCTGACCCCTGCCGAGATGATCGCCGCGGTGGGCCTGGTCGGCCGCTTTCTCGACGCCGAGGCCCTGCTACTGGTGGAGGCCGCCCGGCGGCAGCGCGAGAGTGGCGTGAGCGAGGAGGAGTGGCGGAGCTCCCGCGACTCGCTCTTCGAACGGCTCGACCGGTACCCGACCCTCACCTACCTGTGGGAGGCCGGCGGCTACGACCCGCCCGAGGATTCCTTCGAGTTCGGCCTGGCGCGGATCCTCGACGGCATCGAGTTGCTCATCCACCGACGTGACGAAATTCGTGACGAAACTTGTCGGATATGCGGCAAGCCGGTGAAAGCATCCGTCTCGGGACGCCCTCGCAAATACTGCTCGCACGCCTGCCGCCAACGCGCCTACCGGCAGCGCGGCCCCGCCTGATCACGGACCCAGGGCTACGTCCCACCTAATCACGGCCCTGCCTGAGCCTGATCACAGCCCTCCTGATCACAGCCCTCCTGATCACGGACCTGCCTGATCATGGGGCCTACCTGATCACAGCCCTGCCTGATCACAGCCCTCCTGATCACAGCCTTGCCCGATCATGGACCTGCCTGATCACGGGGCCTAACTGATCACAGGTCCTACCTGATGACGCCCCGCCTGGTTTACAGCGCCAGCACTCGTCCGACCGCCGCCATGAGACCGCCCCGGTACGTCTCTCCGTAGAGGACCACGTGTACGAGCAGCGGATGCAGCTGGTGCAAAGGGACCCGCTCCTGCCAGCCCTCGGCGAGCGGACTCTCCTCCTGGTACGCACCGAAGACCCGATCCTGGTACGGCACGCCGAACAGGGCCAGCATGGCCAGATCCGTCTCCCGGTGGCCACCGTGCGCCGCGGGATCGATGAGGACGCCGGAGCCGCCCGACCAGAGCACGTTGCCGCTCCACAGGTCGCCATGGATGCGGGCAGGAGGCTCCGGCGGCCCGGCGACCTCGGCGAACCGGTCCACTGCCTGCTCGATCAGCCGCACGTCGGCCGAAGGGAGCCTCGCCTGCCGTACGAAGGGCAGAACTCGGCGAGTGGCGTAGAACTCCGGCCAGTCGTCCGCGGGCGTGTTGTCCATCGGCAACTCGGCGATGAAGCCGGGCCAGGGCGCGCCGAAGGCGGGCGCCCCCGCACGGTGCAGCCGGGCGAGGTCGCGCCCGAATCGTCCGGCGGTCTGCGCGGTGGGCCGTTCGGAGTCCACCCACGTCAGCACGAGCCGGTCACCGGTGACCTCGATCACCTCCGGGACCGCGATCGCCTCGCCCAGCCAGCGCAGCCCGGCGGCCTCGGAGGCGAACACCTCGGAAGCGGCCCCGGTCTTGGCGAACACCTCACGCCCGTCCTCCATCACGCCACGCCGCAGCCGCCAGCCGTGGGACGAGCCGAGGTCCTCAGTCGATCTCATCGGCGATGTGCTTGGCGATGCCCTCGGACGCGACACGGACCAACTCCAGCACCTCTTCGAAGCCCTCGGTCTCGCCGTAATAGGGATCGGGCACCTCCGCACCTTCTGGCGCGTTGGGGTCGAAGGACAGGAAGAGCCGCACCTCGACCTCGGGTGGCGCCATCCTCTTGAGAACCGCCAGATTGTCCCGGTCCATGGCCAGCACCAGGTCATAACGGTCGAACCAGTCATCGGTGAACTGCCGTGCCCGGTGAGCGGAGCCGTCATAGCCGTGATCGGTCAGGATTCGCAGGGCCCGCGCGTCCATGGGATCACCGGCATGCCAGCCCCCGGTGCCCGCGCTGTCGACCATCACCCGGTTGGCCAGCCCGAACTCGGTGAGCGTGTGGCGCAACACCACCTCGGCCATCGCTGATCGGCAGATGTTCCCCATGCACACGAGGCATACGCGATAACTCATACTCTCCATCATGAGGGGCGCCAGGCATTCTCTACGACACCCCTCCTGGTGCACGACACGCTCGTCCAGCCGCTACGCGGATGCTGTCGCCTGGTCACGTCCGGCATGTCCGGAAAGACGTCATGATCCGCGTGGTAACGCCCTCCACCGTCGCGATGCCCTGGTCGACGTCAGCACTCCCCTCGGAGAGCACGGCGACGGCGTAGTCGTGACCCTGGTCGCGGATCAGCCCGACGGTGACGACGGCCCACCGCTTGGTCGATACGCGCTTCAGCCAGCCGTTCTTCAGTGCCACGCGGTCGCCCTCGCAGGCCGCGGCGCTGACGCCCCAGTCCTGGCCATCGATGACGTCGCTCATCAGCCTGAGAACCTGCGCGCGGTCCTTGGCCGGGAGTGGACCGCTTTCGGACACCAGTGCCCGCATCAAGCGGATCTGGTCGTCCACGGAGCTACGGGTGATGCCCCAGCAGTAGAGGTCGACGCAGGTGCCGGCGATTCCCTGAGTGTCGCGCAGGCCGTACTTCCTGCCCGCCTGGTTGAAGCCGGGGGCGCCGCCGATGCGGAGCCAGAGGCGGTCGGCGGCGTGGTTGTCGCTGTAACGGATCATGAGGTCGGCGTCGCGCCTGACCGCCGCGGAGAGCTCGCGCCACGGAGTTTTGAGGAGGAGCGCCATCAGGATCTGGATTTTGGCGGAGCTGGCGGTGATCAGGAGATCGCCGCGGTGATAGCGGTAGCGTCGGCCGGTGGCGAGATCCTGCACCATGGCGGTGACCCGGCCCGGGCGGCCGGCCAGGAACCCGTCGAGACGCTTGGTGATCTTCTTGGCGGAGATGGGCGGCTGAGGTGCGGTCCGTTCCTCTTTGACCATCTCCATGCTGAGCGGCTGCTCCTGATGCCCCACGGGCGCCGCCCTGGCCGGGGCGGGCGCCTGGGGACGAGCCACCGGCGCCTGCCCGGCCAGCAGCCAGGCCGCCATGGGTAACAGAAGGACGAGCGCCAGGAGGCAGCGTGTCGCCTTCCCCGCGATCATTCATGAATCATCACGACAAAGCGGTGAGGACCGCTAGGCACGTACGGCGAGCAATCTCGCGATCGAGTCGTCGTCGCAGGTGCCCCAGAAGCCACCCACGACGTCCTCCAGATGCTGGAGAGAGTCGGCCCGGAACAACACATCCTGATATTTCGTGATGTCGTAGTGAGTGGTGCCCATCTCCTGGATGTCCAAGGGCCGGATGTCCATTCCCCTGAACTCCTCGATCTCCCCGTACGAGGACAGAATCCCCGCGCCGTACGCCTTGAGCTCCGCGCCTTCCAGCATCACCCCGAATTCCAACGTGAACCAGAACACCTTGGACACGAACTCCAGCGCCTCCACGCTCTCCACCCTCCGCGCGGCGGCCCCGGCCAGGCGGTAGAGCGCCGCGTAGCGGTCACTGGCCAGCGCGTTGGCGTGTCCGATGACCTCGTGGATGACGTCGGGCTCCGGCGTGTAGAAGGGCACGGAATGGTGGCGGATGTACTGGGTCGAGTGGAAGTACCCGTCGGCCAGCACGCCGTAGAAGTCCCGCAACGGCACCAGCCCGGCGGCCGGCAGATAGCGGAATCCGGTCAACGGCTCCAGCAGCCGGCTGACCTCCTCCAACTGCGGAATCCGCGCCTCCGGCAGGCCCAGCCTGGCGGTGCCGGCGAGATACTCGGCCGTGGCATATCGGGCATGCTTGGCAGCCAGTTCCTTGCTGACCAGCGCCCAGATCTCATGCTCCTGCTCGGTGTACTCCGCGAAGGGAATCGGAGTTCCCCTGCGGTGATGCATCGCCAGCCCGGCGATCGCGTTGCGTCGCGCCCGGTACACCGGGTCGGCGAAACCCGGATGCGACGACGCCAGCTCGACCACGACCGAGCCGTCATCCTGCGCCGCAATCGGGGCGAAATACTGTGCTTCCTCGAACATGTCCTAGATAACAGCAACTCCAACGATTCCTGGCAAGAGCGCCCAGTTTCCCTGCACGATACGCTGGGTTTGGTACGGAAAAATTCGCTTTCCCTGGTCGAATCGCACAGCCGAGGAGTAGTGGTGGACGAGCTGGACGCCCGGTTGCTGGTGACCATGCGTGCACACCCGCGCATCGGCCTCACCGAACTCGCCCGAGTGCTGGGCGTGGCGCGCGGGACCGTACAGGCCCGCGTCGAGAAGCTGACCGCCCGAGGAGTGATCGAGGACTTCGGCCCCACGGTCTCACCCGCGCAGGCCGGCTATCCGATCCTGGCGTTCGTATGGTTGCAGATCGCCCAAGGACGGCTGGCCGAAGCCGTGCAGGCGCTACACGCCGTGCCGCAGATCCTGGAGGTGCACGGGACCAGCGGTCAGCACGACCTGCTCTGCCGCGTGGTCGCCAGGAGCACCGACCATTTGCAGGACATCATCGCCCATATCCTCGCCTCGCCGGCCGTGCAACGCACGGACACCACGATCTCGCTCTCCACTCAGATCCCCTACCGCATCGAACCACTCCTGGAAGCACGCTGATCGCCTCGTCCCTTCAAGGCGCTTTCAGGGATCTGCCCCGCACCTGCATTACCGTGAACACAAAAAAGGGGCCCCGCCACCGGAACCCCAAACCAACCACCCGAAAACCCGCGCCCGAGCCCGAGCCCGCCCGCGGCCAACCGGCTGCGGCCCGCCCAACCACAAGCCTGCGGTCTGCCCGCCCGAAACCCACCCGCCCGAAACCCGCCCGAACAAGCCCGACCGGGCCCCGCCCCGAACGGAACCCGACCAAACCCCACCAACCAAGCGAACACGCAGGCAGGTCCGTAAACACAGGGCCGTAAACGCGAGAAGGGCCCCCTAATCCAGGAGGCCCTTCCCACATCAAACGAT